>NZ_JAGGRD010000037.1:0-109689 GCF_018613005.1 Paenibacillus sp. ISL-20 | reverse complement strand
TGAGGAACCGCACCTAAGTACCGAGCACTTTCTCTGCCTGGATCAGCCACAGCTACGGCAATATGTTCTTTAGATACGTCTAATCCAACATATTTTATGGTATCCTTCATAGTACAGACTCTCCTTTGCAATTTAGCTCTGATTTTGGTTTTGGTTTAGCTTCTACTACACCATTATCCCCAAAATTAACCTAAGATGTTGCAATTACGGGGAGTCTGTCTCGTTCATAATAAGCGATGGGAGGAACGATTCGTACACGGAGCGTCTCCTATCAGAAAGAGGGGAACTCCAGATCTAAGATCATTTGTGACATCTTCTTCTGTATGCCGAAAAAATCCGTAAACAAAATGTGACCAATCCACGTCCATAACTGTGTTAAGGGTAAAAGGAGGTCTAAAGGCGATGCAGATCGATTCGCTCCGGCCGGGCGGAGATATTACGGAAACCTATGAATTATATGGCGATATGCTTTTTAAAATAGCAATGGTGTACCTTGGGAACAAACAGGATGTCGAAGAAGCCATTCAGGAGACGTTCATTAAACTGATATATAAAGCACCTGACTTCAGGGACCAGGAGCATAAGAAAGCCTGGCTCATTCGGGTGATTACGAACCACTGCAAGAACATGCAAGGGAGCCTGTGGCGCAAGCGGGTAACCAAGATGGAGCATATGAATGATTATTTTGTCGAACCGTCGGAACGGACGCTAATGGACCACGTCATGAGTTTGCCGTTCAAGTATAAGTCGGTCATCCATCTGTTTTATTACGAGGATTATTCCGTTAAGGAAATCGCCGGGATCTTGCAGATTAACGAGTCTGCGGTCAAGATGCGTCTTCAGCGCGGCAGGAAGCTGCTGCGCATGGACTTGGAAGGAGAGGACGATTGATGAATCGGAATGACTACAAATCATTGATAGATCGAATAGAACCTGACAAAGGATTGGAGGAGCGGATCATGAAAGGATTGAAACAAAATCAGCGTCAAACGACAAGAAGGAATCGATGGGGTATGGTAGGCGTTAGCGCGGCCATCATGCTGGGGCTGGTGGTGGTGGCTTCGCTGGTATTGAATCTTGAGAACGAGCCAGCGGTTAGCGATATCCCGGTCACTCAACAAGGGACGGGGGAGAATACCCCGCCGACCGCGAAGGCCGGTCATGACCCGGTAACCATTCCGAAAATCGAGCTTCCGGGCGAGAGCAACGTCAAAGCCGACATGATCGGTTTGGTCGTGTACCAGGGCAATATCTACACCCAAACCGGTACGCAAATCACGCCGGAAATTGCCAAGCAGCTGCGGGGCGACAAGCTAGGTCGGTCGAAATCGGGGATAACGGAATGGAGCTCCTCCGATGATTACACGGAGCTTGCTTCGACGATCGGCGAAATGGACATCTTCACGGTTAAGGGATATGACGCCGATTTTAGAATTATGTCCTACATGGAGCGCGACGGGGAAGTCTACGCCGAATTGTATGAGCATCTGAACGGAATTACGGTGACCAAGGGCGAGGATATCATCGGCAAGCTGAATTTAATGGGGAACATGACTTCGGTTAAATGGCAGGATTTCGACAGCTGGAACATGGGCGAGAACAAGCTGCGCGAGCTTTCCGCCGATGCGGAGGTGCAAGCCTTCGTCGAAGCGTTATATGAAGCGAAGCCGATAGCGGCGGAACCTTTGTTTGAGCAAGGGATCTACGAGACCGGGTCGGGAGAGCAGAAGTTTCTGTATATCCAGCTGCAGGACGGGACGGAAGTTCAGTTAAGATTGTTTAAAGGCGGCCAATATGTAAGATATGCCAACGCGCCTGTGTTCTTTCAATTGGAGGCCGAGGCGTTCACCACGCTGTGGGAGCTGATGGAGGAGTAGGTCGTTATACTGTTCAACGCAACGAAAAGGTAATTTAAAAGGACTAAAGGCTATCCTAATCGGATGGCCTCTTTTCGTAGATTTAGGGTCGCTAATGGCGCCCCCTTTATCGCCTGGCGGTTCCTTGATTATTCACTTGCCGTTGATGAAGGGCGATTCGCTTTCACGAATGCACTCGGCGTCATTCCGAAATACCGGGTAAAGGCGCGGGAGAACGTAAACAAATCCGAATAGCCCAGGGATAAAGCGGTCTGCGTGATGCTGATGCCCTCGGCAGATAATAGGCGGGTCGCTTTCTCCATGATCAACTGTTGCATGTAGCGGGACGGAGAGATGCCGTATCGGCGGGTAAACGCTCGGGTCAAGTGACTGCGATGCACGCCGGCCCACGCGGCAAGCTCCTCCACGGACAGGTTCTCGGTACAGTGAAGCTGCATATACCCGGGGATGGTTTCGAGCCAGTCGGATGCAGCAGAAGAAGGAGATTGGTGCCGGTTCGAATTGATGCTGTGGATCAATTGGAATCCCAATGACATCAGCTGAAGGCTGTGGTCTAGCTGGGGCTCCCGGAGCAATCTCTGAATCTCCTTGATGATCGCCAGGGGATCGTCCCCGAAGGCGTTTTGTCGATAGGGCCGCTCCGGACATAAATCGACATGTTTTAATATGGGTGGCATCAACTCGCCCATAAAAGCCGTCCAGGTGATCGTGGTAGATGGCTGGTCGCAGTCCTTGACATAGGTATAGACCGAGCCGGGGAATAGGCAGAACACGTCACCTTCCGAGAGGGTGATGCTGCTGCCGTCCCATCCGAATCGCACCTTGCCGCTGGCAACGAAATGTATACTATAAAATTCGACGGACCGGGGACCGACTTGTTCGGTGAAAAAGGGGTGCGTACCGGATTTGTATATCCACAATCCCATTTTTGTCTCAAATGAAACCGGATTGTTAAAGTATTCTTCTCTGGATAGTCTGGGGTTCACTGTCACGCCTCCTCCTGCCAGCTGTTCCTGATCATTTTTCTTATTGCTGCTACTATGCAACATATTGTATAACGATTGCAAGGATTGAGCATTCCTTGTGGGCCTGTCAAAAGGTACGATGATGAGGAACAAGTCGAACATAGTAGAGGTGAATTAAGATATGAAACAACCGAATTTTATCGTCGTATATTGCGATGATCTAGGGTATGGGGACCTTGGGTGTTACGGTTCGGAAACCGTGAAAACCCCGCACCTGGACGGATTGGCTGATGAAGGCATTCGTTTTACGAATTGGTATTCCAACTCTCCGGTCTGCTCCCCGTCACGAGCCTCTTTATTGACAGGCAAGTATCCGGTCAGAGCGGGAGTCGGTGAAATCCTGGGGGCGAAGCGCGGTTCGCATGGCCTGCCTGCCGCCGAGGTGACGCTGGCGAAGGCGCTCAAACCCGCCGGGTACAGAACGGCATTGTATGGAAAATGGCATCTGGGTCTGTCAGAGGAAACCAGTCCGAACGCGCATGGGTTTGATGAGTTTTTCGGATTTAAGGCGGGCTGCGTCGATTTTTACTCGCATATTTTTTATTGGGGCCAAGCCCATGGCGTCAATCCCATTCATGATCTATGGGAAAACGAAACGGAGGTTTGGGAGAACGGCCGGTATATGACTGAACTGATTACGGAACGATCCGTTGATTTCATTAAGCGGTCTCGGGAGCAGGAGGCTCCGTTCTTCTTGTTTACGTCGTACAATGCGCCGCATTATCCGATGCATGCACCACAGGAATACATGGACCGGTTTGCGCATTTGCCTTGGGATCGGCAGGTCATGGCCGCCATGATTGCAGCGGTGGATGACGGCGTCGGGGAGATTGTGAAGGCACTGAAGGAAGCGGGTTGTTATGAGGATACGCTCATCTTTTTCTCCAGCGATAACGGACCGTCCTCCGAGAGCCGGAACTGGCTGGACGGGGCGGAAGACGTTTATTACGGCGGGAGCGCGGGGATCTTTCGCGGGCATAAAGCAAGTCTGTTTGAAGGCGGAATCCGCGAACCTGCCATACTGAGCTGGCCGAACGGATGGGAAGGCGGGCAAGTGGGTGATGAGGTGGCGGCCATGATGGATATCGTACCGACCTTTCTCGATCTGGCGGGTGTCGATCCGGCGGCGGGACCGCTTGAAGACGTTGCGCTGGATGGAAGCAGCCTGAAGGGGATGCTACGGATGGGCGAGCCGTCGCCGCATAAGCAATTGTTCTGGGAGTATCAAGGCCAATTGGCTGCCCGGGAAGGGAATTGGAAGCTGGTGCTGAACGGGAAACTCGATTTTGACCGCTTGGTTCCGGATCAGGTTCATCTGTCCGATCTGTCCAAGGATCCCGGGGAGCGCTCCAACCTGGCGGACCGTTACCCCGAGATTGTGGAACGGCTTAGCCGGGATGTGCGAGCGTGGTACGAGGAAGTACAAAGTAACGGATCATAAGCGTGGATTAGAGCGAATCATATACGCCTTAACGATTATGCAAAAAAGCCCCGGCAACCGGGGCTTTTTAATTTGGTGACAGGTATCAGCAGTTTCAGGCAGCTGGGAGCCTTAAAAAGGATTCAGCACATGGTAGAACACGTTCGGCGAAGCCATGCGATAATAATGGCTGCACCAGCCCACGCCTTTGTGGTTGTCGCGATTGGTCGTGCTGAACACCAGCCGTTCCTGCTCAAGCTCTTCAATGCTTGCCATCCGTCCCTCAATGTATTCTAGAATGCGGAACGATGCGCTATCCAGGCGGGTGATGACGCCGCCATAGCGGATGTCGATGACCTCCCAGCCGAAGGGCTTGAACATCCGGTGCCACTGCGTGCGGTGAGCAATGCGCAGCTCTTGAACGGCTTTGGAAATGGCAGGGAGCACGACTTTGGCCATATGTCTTAAGGTATCGGTGTCCTTGGCATCATAGGCGTGCTTCAGCAGAATGCCGATCTCGCTCTTGCGTTTGAGGACAGCGCTCAGCTTCTCCGGCATCTCGAACAGGTAGTCCAGCTCGGCGCTGTTATCGCGCTTCGCACGCAGGTTTTGCTCCAGCTCGGCATAGTGGTTCGAGAGGTCCAGGCCTTCGATCTGTTTGTCGAACATCCCGAGGAGCACGTCCTGATACAGCAAAAATTTCGACGGGTTGCTCTGCTTGGCGTTGTTCGGCTCCTGGCCGGGGATTTCGTCAAGGTTCTTCAGCAGGAGGAACGTATCCATATCGATGCCTGTACAGAATTTTACGCGCTCCGCCAATTGAGTCTGGGAAGGCTTCTGTTCTGAATAGGCATGCTCGGCATAGAGCTGCAGTCCAAGCAGGGCAGCGAATGGATTCCCTTCGTTGCCGTCATCGCCCCACATTGTGGCATATACCTCGCGAATTCCTTCCTGTTTACAGACTTGCAGCGCAACATCCGAAGCGTTCAGGGACAAACCGTAGTTGACGCCGAAGGTGTTGAAAATCCAGACAGCGCCTGCAAACACGAGGTTGCAGCCGAGCGGACGGTGATTGGCGATCAGCTTCTCATAGTCCTCCGACTCCATGTGGGTATAGTCCCAGTACACCATGTCCACGTCCTTCGGGATACGGCGGGCCATATTCTCCGGAATCGACGTTTCCTTATCGTAATACGCCGCATCGCCGCCTCCGCCGGAGGCGAGCTTCAGGAACATATCGCTCCACATCATCGGCTTCAGGCCGCGTTTTCGGACGGCAGCCAGAACCTTGTCCAGATGGGCGATCATGATGTCGAAACGGCTCACATAACCGTTGTGATCCAAATATTTTCCCCGTCCAAGCTCCTCCGCTTCGTCCATCCCGATATGAATCTTGTTGCTGCGGAACGGAGCGCTGGCAGCCTCGATCATCCGTTCAATCAGGGAATCGGTCTGCTCACTGCCGACGAGAAGGGCACCCTTCGTATCACGGTAATGCTTGATGGGCTCCCACTTCAGAAACTCCTCCAGGTGCGCCAAGGTTTGGATGCTTGGAAAAGCCTCGATGCCGAATTGGTCGGCATAATCGTCTATTTCTTTCAGTTCTGCTTGTGTATAGCGACCGCGCATATAACCGAAATACGGCTCGCCTTCGATCTGGTAGGTATCCTCCATGTATAACATCACGCTGTTCATTCCCATCAGGGCCATCTTGTTCAGCATGAGCTTGGAAGCTATCCACCGTAAGCACGGCATTGCGGGACAGGTCGAACATCGGACCGATTTGGTCAAATTGCTGATGTTCTTGTAGGTGGAACGAATCGCTTTTGCGGCTGTGCTGAACGAGCAAGCCCAGTCCCCGGAAAAATTGATGCTTCCTTCCGTAACGAATATAGGCATGATTTTGGTCCCTGCCGACCTGCAGATCGCCCTCCGACAAGTCTACCTCAACGGGGACTCCGCCCTCCCCAAGCTCTACGCCAAGCTCATCCAGCAGCAGCTGAATGCCAGGCATGACATCCGTAACAGCGCCCTCAAAACGAAATTTCATATGAAATCCCCCTGCATCCATGATTTTACGAACATTAAACATTATATCATTATAATGTTTAATGTTATGGGAATCGTTGCGGGAAATCAATCATTAGTTTGCGAAAGTATCCTTCCCATTCATCTTATTAGAAACGCTATATTTCTCGCTTAAGTGAGAACATTGGATAAATTCGGAGGATACAGTTTTTTTGCCAACTTGACAATTAAAGAAATTGAGGAAGTGAGTACATGGGATGCAGTCTCCACCATTTCACTTCCATCGGATACGGTGTCCGTCTATTAATTATGTTGAGAAGCCCGTACTACGCTGATTCTTTGGGAATTTGGCGAGGTATTGGTTTTTTTTGATTTTCGGAAATATAGGAGCGCAACATGTATCCGGTTCCTCTGACAGAGATAAATAAATCGGGGCATTCTTGGGAGGGTCCTAACTGGAGAGAGAGTCCCACTTGAGCCACAAAATAGTTCTTGAAAACAGGCCAAAATGTGGTTGACGGCAAGGAACCTCGATACTACAATAAAGAATGCAAACGTTTCCATTGTAATCGCTTTCATCTATCTTTGTTTCATTCTATATTTCGAACCATTTCTCTAACCATTGTCAGTAATTGTCGTACTTTACTTGATGGAAGCTCAGTTTCGTTTATGCAAGCGTTTGCACAATAATAGGCATCAAAAATAGCATCAACTGCACCTAATCCAAGAACAGAAGGAGGCTATTTGTTCATGAGAATGACTGTTTCAAGCAAACGAACGTGGTCGATAATCATTATTTTTTCGTTGATTTTCTCTATGCTTGGCATTCCGCCATCACCAGCCAATGCCAATAACGCGCCAAGCCAGGTTACGCTGGTGGGGACTCTGCAATCCGAACTAGGCCATAGCGGAGATTGGGACCCGACCGCCGCCGCGACAACCATGAAGGATATGGGGAACGGAGAATACATGTTTACCGGCAACTTGTCTGCGGGATCGTACGAATACAAGATTGCGATTGACGGTAAGTGGGACGAGAATTACGGTTCTGCCAATTATTCCAATCCAAGCGGAGCGAGCAAGGATGGCAACATTCTAATAACGCTCGCTCAGGACTCTCAGGTTACTTTTTATTATAATCACGAGAGCCACCGGATCGCGGATTCTACATACTACGCTCCGATCGAAGCGAATAAGCTTCCCCGAGTGATTGGCAGTTTCCAATCGGGTATCGGCGAAGCGGCCGACTGGTCACCCGCGGATGCGCGCTTGATCATGCAGGATTCCGATTATGACCATGTATACACGGTGACGGCCGATGTGTACGAGGGTGATCATGAGTATCAAATTGCTTTGGGTAACGATGCGGCAAGTCCGGTTTACCCCGCTAATCGGGAAGGGCTTCAACTGCCGAAAGACGTGAAGGTTACGTTCAGCTACAATGCGAACGATCATGGTGTTGCCGCTCATTTCACGGTGCCTGCAGATCCGGGAAAGCCGGTTCCCGCTAACCATCTGCGCGTCCATTACAAACGGGCAGAAGCGAATTACGGCAGCATCGGGCTATGGGTTTTTGATGACGTTGCAGCTCCGTCAGCCAACTGGCCGACAGGGGCAACGCCATTCCCTAGCGGTCAGGAGGACGGCTACGGTGCCTACGTCGACATTCCATTGAAGGATACTGCCCAAAAAGTCGGCATCGTCGTCGTGGATCGCGTCAGCGGCAACAAAGACGGTGGCGACAAAAAATTCACCATAGCATCGCCGGACATGAACGAAGTATGGCTCAAGGAAGGCTCTGATACGGTATACAGCTTTGAGCCTGTTGACCTGCCTGCGGATACCGTGCGCATCCACTATCAACGGCAGGATCAGAACTACGATCCGTACGGTTTATGGATATGGGGTGATGATGTCGCTGCGCCTTCGAAAGACTGGCCGACAGGAGCCACCATGTTCCCTCCAGGCCAAACCGACCGTTACGGCGCTTACGTGGACGTACTGATGAAGCCGGAGGCCCAGAAGATTAATTTCCTCGTGCTGGATCCGTCCAAGGGAGATGCCGGGAAAGACGGCGGCGACAAGGGTTTTACCCTGATAGACCGATACCAGCATTTGTTTATTAAAGAAGGCGACAATACCGTCTACACATCTCCGCATGGGGAGGTGCCTACGGGGTTAGTCTCGGCAGAGGTATTGGCTCCCGGAAAGCTCCAGCTCGGATTTACGATGACCGATGGCTTGGAAGCGGATACGCTGAAGAATGAGCTGCAGATCAAGGATAAGGACGACAACACGGTTACCATTCAAGACGTGAAGATTATCGGAAACACCACCATTGAAGTGTCGGCATTATTCCAGCTGGATCAGACTCCGCTTAAGGTAACCTACGCCGGAAAAACCGTATCGGCTTCGACCGGCTGGAGAATGCTGGATGAGATGTACGCGTACGACGGCGATGATCTCGGGGCGACCTATCAGGCTGGAGGAGCTGAGCTCAAGCTGTGGGCACCGACGGCAGCCGAGGTCATCGCGAATGTGTACAGCAAGGATGATGCAACGCAGTTGATCGGCAATGTAACCCTGCAAAAAGGCGATAAAGGGGTATGGTCGGTTCAATTGAAGCCGGGGGACCTCGGGATCCAAGATTTTAGAGGATACTTTTATCAATACGAAGTGACCAACGACGGCGTGACGAAGACCGTGCTTGATCCATATGCCAAATCGATGGCGCAATTCAGAGTGAACACCAAGGGTGAAGCAGGACCGGACGGCGATACCGTCGGCAAAGCGGCTATCGTCGACTTGAGTCAAACGGATCCCGCCGGCTTCGGTTTTGCGGACATTCCTGGTTATGAGCAGCGGGAAGACGCCATCATCTGGGAGATTCACGTCCGGGATTTCACCTCGGATCCAACGATCGAGAACGATCTGCATAACGCCACTTGGGGCTCCTACGATGCGTTCAAAGAGAAGCTTGAATACATCAAGTCGCTGGGCGTTACCCATGTTCAGCTGCTGCCTGTGATGGCTTGGTATTACGGGGACGAAGCTGCCATGAAGAACAGGGAGCTGGAATATTCGGCAAAAGATAATGAGTACAACTGGGGGTATGATCCGCACAGTTATTTCTCGCCTGACGGTGCTTACTCCGAGAATCCTACAGATCCGGAGCTTCGAATCAAGGAACTCAAGGCGATGATTAACGCCATCCACGAGGCGGACATGGGCGTCGTTCTGGACGTGGTGTACACCCATATGGCCAAGGCAGAATTCCTGAATGATATCGTGCCGAACTATTATGCCTTCCAGGACGCAAACGGCAATTTCATTGGCGGCTTCGGCAACAACCTGGCAACCAACCACAAGATGGCCGAGAAGCTGATGGTAGACTCCGTGAAATACTGGTTCGACGAATACAAAATCGACGGCATGCGCTGGGACATGATGGGCGATGCCACGTATGACGCCGTGCAGAACGCCTATGATGCCGCAGCCGCCATTAACCCGAACGCTCTGTTTATCGGCGAAGGCTGGGTCACCTTCGGCGGACATCTGTCGGATCCTTCCCTGGCAGGCAAGGGGGCAGACCAGAATTGGATGGATAAAACGGACGATGTCGGCGTCTTCTCGGATGAATTCCGCAACGAGCTGAAATCCGGCTTCGGTAATGAAGGCGAGCCTCGATTCATTACGGGCGGCGCACGCGATATCCAGACCATCTTCAACAATATCAAGGCACAGCCGAGCAACACGAAGGAAGACGACCCAGGTGACATCGTTCAATACATTGAAGCTCATGACAATCTGCCGCTGTACGACATCATTGCGCAGTCCATCAAGAAGGACCCTTCGATAGCAGCGAATGATAAGGAGATTCATAAACGCATTCGTCTGGGCAACCTGATTACTTTGACTTCGCAAGGAACGGCTTTCCTCCATGCAGGACAGGAATACGGGCGGACCAAGCAATGGCTGGGTCAGGGTGTGCCCGAGCAAAAATATCACGAATTAGAGGACGAGGCGGGGAACCGTTTCGGTTATTTCATCCACGACTCCTACGACTCCTCCGATGCCATCAACATGTTTGATTGGGAGAAAGCAACGGATGAGACCAAATATCTGGAAAACAACAAGACGCGGGAATATACGACCGGACTGATCGAGTTAAGAAAATCGTCAGACGCTTTCCGCCTGGGCGATCAGTCCATGGTGAATTCGAATGTGACACTGCTGCAGATCCCCGAGGTGAAAGCGCAGGATCTGGTTATTGCTTATAAAAATAAAGCCACGGACGGAACCGGCACTTATTATGTATTCGTTAATGCCGATAACCAGTCGAGACCGTTGACGCTTAGCGAGGATCTGACCTCCGGCACGGTGGTGGTTGATAACGACGAAGCAGGCACGACAGGCGTTAAGGCGAAGTCCGGATTTACGTTAACCTCCGGCTCGATTACGCTTGAGCCTCTAACGGCCGTTGTAATTAAAATGAAAGCTAAGATCGATGACGGCGGCAATGGAAGCAACCCTGGCAGTGGAAACGGAAACGGAAACGAAAACGGAAGCGGAAACGGAGGCGAGGGAGCAGGCGGCAATCCGTCGACCGATCCGGGAACGAAGCCAAATCAGGGTCAGCGGATCGTCAACGAAGAATCGCTGCGCGGCGGGCAAGAGAAAGTGACGATTCAGCTCGGTGCCGAGGATATCGAAGTTCTCTTGCCGCTGACAGCAGGGGACATCCTGGGAGCGAAGCCGTTGGAGCTGAAGAAGGACGGCGTGGTTGTACAGCTTCCGTCCGAGCTGCTAAAAGCGCTGCAGCAGCTTGCACCAGCCGATCAGGCTAAGGATGCGGTCATCTCGTTTAAGATGGAGGACGTTGGATCGCAAACAGCTGCCTCTCTTATAGCCAAAGCAGCTGCTTCCGAGAAGGCTAAATTGAAGCAGGGCAGCAAGCTGTATGATTTCCAGCTTTCCGTCCGCACGAAAGACGGCAAGGCATATAAGCTGGAGCGTTTCATAGCACCCGTAACGCTTGGTTTTACAGTCGACAGCGCCATTCACGGCAAGCTGGCCGGCATCTACCACATCTCGGATTGGGGACAATTGAAATATGCTGGCGGCAAGCCAGTAAACGGGCAGCTGACGGCTGAAGTCAGCCATTTCAGCTACTATGCCGTGCTGGAATATGACAAATCGTTTGTCGACCTTGCCGGCCATTGGGCGGAGCACGCAGTAAAAGAGCTTGCTGCCAAACAGGTGGTGAATGGCACCAGCGATACGCAGTTTAGCCCGAGCCATCAGCTGACTCGTGCACATTTTGCCGTGATGCTCGTTCGTTCCCTGGGCTTTGAAAGCACGCAAGGTACGACATTCAAGGATGTGGACGGCGATGCATGGTATGCTTCCGCGATTGCGGCGGCTTACCAGCACGGGCTGGTGAGCGGCAGAGGCAAGGACACCTTCGCACCGAACGCGGCCATCACCCGCGAGGAGCTGGCTGTGATGCTTTATCGTGCTTACCAGACCAAAGGGGACGCTTCTTCTTTAGCGGAAACACCGGACCTGAAGGATAAGCAGCAAATTTCTCCATGGGCAGTCCAAGAGGTGAATGAAGCCTTGTCCCTTGGCTTGATGAAGGGGCATGCCAATGGCACGTTCACGCCTAAGGCGATGACCACCCGGGTAGAAAGCGCGCAAGCCATGCTGAATTTGCTGGACCGACTACAGTAATTCCGTCAATCCGGTCGATTCGCGTACGCCGCTATGGGGTCAGCGGGCAGCATCGGCCGTGAATGACATGATAGAATCGTAATATCAAGTTTCCCTCAGAAACGCAGGGAGCCTGGTCATAAACACATGACCAGGCTCCCTTTTTTGTACATATAACACAGACGGGATCCCTGCTGAACTTTGGTGAAGTTCCACTAGATGACGGTTGAAGCGGCCTCAAGCCGAATAATTCGTTTCATCAGTTTTTTCAGCATAACGGACGCTTTAACCTTAATCGGCAGGCTGTCGGAGACATGAAGCTGGTAAGCGCCTTGAATAATGGCTTCCTTGAGCTCGGCAGCGGACTCGCAAGGCGTGTGCAGCTCATTATAGACGCTTCCGAATTGGAGGCATTGATGCGTATCGCTTCCTGCCGTGACAGGCTTGCCGAGATCGGCAGCGAAATGCTGAACCTGATCCTGATTGGCTTCGCTGCCGTATTGGTACATATCTTTGGCATTGAGATCAAAGGCGTCCAGGCGGCTCAGCTGACTGCGGGTGAGATGGTGGAGCGGCGTGCTCTCCCGGAACGGATGAGCTCCGATCTTGAGCAGCGGGAAGGCCTCGGCCAAGTCCATCAGGTCATCAAAGGCAATGAAGGCGCCCTTCTCAGTAAATCCGTCCAGTTGGCGGCGGGTCTCCAGAATAAACTCTTTCCGTCCGATCAACAGAATATGGCCGCTCTCCCGAATGTCCACTTCCATACCCGGAAAGATCTTCAATCCGCCTGCATCGTAGTATTCGCCAGTGTAGGGAAACATCTGGTCAAGCTGCTGGTACACTTCATCAAAATTGCGCGTATTAAAATGCTCGGTCAAAGCGAGAGCATCCAGGCCGTTGTCCAGCGCCTCCTGGATCATCTCCTCATAATAAACCTTCGAGAAATCGGACGCTTTGGACAATTTGGCATGGGTATGAAGATCAATTTTCATATTCGAACACTCCTTGTATAAGTCAGTGGTAGGGTCAGCCGATCCAGAACAACAATGCGGTATATCCTGCCGTTCCGGACAGGAACAGCACATCCCGCGCGGACAGGGTCAGATGGGACAGCTTCAGCTTCTTGGCAGCCGGATTCTTCATGCCGTAGGAGAACCCGCGGGTCTCCAGCGCCTCCACCGTCGTACGGGAACGTTTGGCGGTAGCCAGCATCAAGGGGAAGAAGGATAGCACCAGCAGTTTTATATAATAGGTTGCGAGCCGCCAGTAGAGAAAACCGGGGCGTTCCGGCGCTTTCCCCCGCAATCGGTAAGAAAGCAGCACATTGCGGAATTCTTCGAACAATACGGGGAGAATCCGATAACCGTATGACAAGCTGAACGAGAAGGCGGCAGGCATGCCGAGTGCGAGCAGGCCGTCGCTGATTTTCTCGGGATCCATGCCGGAGAAGACCGTAATACTCGCCAGCGATACAACCGATAGCTTTAAGGTCAGCTTCAGCAGCGGCAGCGTGGAACTGATGTCCCCGCCGAAAAAGAGGGACACAATAAACAGCCAGCCAACCTGGCCGATTAAACCCAAGCATAGCACGATGATGATGAACGGCGTTACCCGCGACAGAATCGTGGTGACCACCATCATCAGAAACAATCCAGCCAGCACGGTGATGCTGGAGATGAACCAGGGTGCGATGGCGAAAAACAGGTACCAGATCAGCATGCATCGAGGGTCCAACCGGGAAAGGGAGGCATGGCCGCTTCCGTAGGCGGTATTCATCAACTCAAGTTGAATCCGTTCAATCGTAATCTTGTTAAACCAGTTGCGGACTAGTTGCATGGCGATGAATCTCCTTCCCACTCAGAATGCCGTACATATACTGCGCAAACTCGGCCGGCGAGCTGGCTCGGGGCATGACGCATAGCCTTGCCGATAAATCCATCATTTGCGTGGGTGCGAGCCCCGCCCGGCGAATGAGTTCCGAATCGGCGAAAATCTCGGAGACGGTGCCATCGCCGGCCACGACGCCTTGATTCAAGACGATGACTCTTGTCGCCCATTCATGGACCAGCTGCATATCATGGGTGGCGATGATGACGGTGCGGACATGGCCCTCCAGCTCTTGCAGCGTATCCAGCAGCTCCTCGCGAGTGGACATGTCCAGATTGGCCGTTGGCTCATCGAGCAGAATTAGCTGGGGCATCATGGCGGCTCCAATGGCCAAGGATACGCGGCGCTGCTGGCCTCCGCTGAGGAGACGAGCGTCCCGTTCCTTGAGAGGCTGAAGCCGGAAATGGGTCAGCATGCGATGAACCCTGTCTTCAGCTTCCGGGTGGCGGCGACTCTTTAAGCCATAGGCCACTTCTTTATACACATTGTCTTCAATGAACATATCCTCGGGATTCTGGAAGACGTAAGCCACGTTAGCGGATATTTGCTCCATCGATAAATTCTTGGTATCTTTGCCCATAATCGATACGGAGCCGCCGGAAGGCTTGGCGATACCGGCAATCAGCTTCAGTAGAGATGATTTGCCCGCGCCGTTGTTGCCTACAAGCGCGATGCGCTCCCCTTCATACAGGCGAAGATCAATGCCCCGGAGAACTTCATGCTCCACTTTATGTATCGTTCGGTAGCGCAGTACGGATCGATTAAAATGGACAAGCGTGCCATGCTCCGTATGCCGTTCTGTTTCATGCTCCTGTCGAGGGCTGCGCTGATCGGAATTCGGGTTCTTCAAGGCTGTGTCAGCCAGTGAAATATCGTTAGCTCTCGTGCAATTTGGTGGATGATCAAGCAGCGACGGGGCATCCGTGTGCCTGCGCAGAAGCTCTCCAAAATAGACTTCTGCTGCCTCAGCTGTAATAGGGTAAGGCTGCTTCAGCTGATATCCGGGCAATCCGATAGAATGAGAGCCGGAGTCGCTCGCTATCGATTGTCCATCCTGCTGACTTCCTGCAGTCATGCCGCTGTGAAGCAGAGTAGCGGACAGCTGTACCGCTGCCTTGGTCACCTGGGGCGGCTGGATGCCCAGCCGCTCCAGATCATCGAGGCTGTTCAGCGCTTCGACTACCGGGCGCTGCCACAGCACCTTCCCCTGCTCCATCAGGCACACTTCCTCGCAGTAGTCGGCAATAAACTCCGCATGATGCTCGATCACGACAACAGTCTTTCCATGGACCTGATTCAATTGGCGCAGCACATCATATACTTGCCTGGCATGCTGGGGATCGAGCTGGGATACCGGCTCATCCACCACGAGAATATCCGGTTCCAGCGAGAGGGCTCCCGCCAAAGCGAGCAGATGCTTCTGCCCACCGCTCAGTTCCCAGATATAGCGGTCCTTCAGATGCGTTAATCCGCACATGTCGAGTGCTCGAGCACTCATGACCCGATAATCGGCGAGACCGTAATTCAGCGGAGCGAAGTTGGCTTCATCCAGGACCGTTGGACGGACAAGCTGGTTATCAAAATCCTGATAGACATACCCCACCATCCGCGACAGCTCGGAGACCCCCCGGTTCTCGGCGGAAACCCCGCAGATTTCAACGGTTCCCGTGAAATCGCCGGAATAATAGTGGGGAATCAATCCGTTGAATAGCTTGCAGAGCGTGGATTTGCCGCAGCCGTTTCCTCCGATGATCGCCGTAAAGCTGCCGCGGCGAATATGCAGGGATGCCTCATTCAGTACGGGCTGCTCCGAACCGGGATAGACGAAGGTGACGCCTGCGATTCGGATCGCCGGGCCGTCATGTACGAATGGTTTAAGCATAAGGCAGGTTCCCCGACTTCTTCTCTTCTTGAGGGCTGCGGTTTCTTCTGGCCCGCATGAACGCCAGTATCGCAATGGCAACGATGGCTGCTGCAGCGATGCTGATCCAGATGGCGAGGGCGCCGAACCGATCCGCAAAGCCACTGTCCCATTCGCCGAAGTTCCAATCCGTTTCTGAGAGGGATTCCGCCCCGAAGGCGACCAGCGCCAATGCCACTCCCGCCAGGAACAGTTTGGGCGACATGATGCCGGCGGCTTCATATTTCGTAAGCTTCGGGCGTGGTTTGATACCAAGCAGCGGTTCAATTTTTCCATACAACCTTGGAACCAGATATAATGTAGGCAGAAGAGCAAACAGAATGCCGGAGAACAGCACATCGTTCAGGAATCCGACGCCTTCGAAGGACCACGCCTTGTGCAAGCCCGGGTACGGCTTCAAATTCCTCGACGCCGATCCAGACCTTACCGATGTCTACCAGAGAGCTGCACAGTTGATGGATGATGACGCCTGACATGGCGGCGATGCCTACCTGAGCGCGATTGAGGGGGTCTTTGACCAATCGGCCGGCAACGTACATGGCGAAGGAGAAGGTAAGGAACTTCTCAAGCTCTCCGAGACCGCCGAATTGCCCCAACATGAGTTCGCCGAAGATGACCTCGCCGAGCGCAGCTCCCACAGCCGCGTAAAAAGGGTGGAACAGCATGCAGAGGGTCAAGGGGATGAACGCGAAATATTCGACGGACAGCTCGATCGGCCCAGGCGAAATGCGGGGATGAGCTCAGTGAACATGTTGGATAGGCCGTACAGCGACATGGATAACACAAAAATCATCATTTTCTGCGAAGACGTTAGGGTATAGACCCGTGAATTGCTTGCCATTAGAAAGAAGCCTCCTTGGAATGGGATTTGTTATCAGTATAGGAGGCGATTATTAAAATGAACGGAGTACTATGTCAACGGAGTGTAATATTTTTTACATAAATATAACTATGAAATAAAATTTACATAACAATCATGTCGTATGATGAACACATACTGAATACCGATGACTTGAACCGTAGAAGGAGTGCAGCATCATTGAAAAATCTGTTTTCCGATAAATCCGGGTTTTCGCCGAGTCAGCTCAAAATTGCCGATTTTATCGAACGTTATCCTGAGGAGATGCTGTTCATGACCGAGCAGGAAATCGCCGACCGGCTTGGCACCAGCATCGCGACCGTATCCCGGTTTTGGCGTGCCGTTGGTTACGACAATGCCAAAGCGTTTAAGCTCAAGCTGCGGGAGTCCTCAGATTCGACGCCTGCGGTGAAACTGGAAAAGACGATATCCCGGCTGGACGCGTTCAGTTTGCCGGTGAAAATGCTGGAGCAGGCGAAGCACCATCTACAAGATACAATAGAGAGGATTCATCCTGATGAGCTGGAGGAAGCCGCCGGGCTGATGGCCTCGGCAAGACGCGTCTATATCTATGCACCAGGTCCATCCCTGTCGCTGGGCGAGCTGCTATCGTACCGTTTATCCCGGTTCGGCATGTCGGTGCGGATCATGGCCGGAAGCGGCCATGAACTGCTGGAATCGCTGGCGTATCTGGAAAGCGAGGATGTCGTGCTGATCTTCAGCTTCACCCGGATGCTCCCGGAAACGGAGGTCATCTTGGACTGCGTAAGCCGCGTCCAGAATGCGGCGATCATGATTACCGACAGGGAGGACTTCCGGTATGGAACGCCGGCGCGAATCTCGTTTTTTGTCAGTCGGGGGGATATGGGCGAGTTTCATTCCATGGTGACGCCGCTATTGCTGATCGAGCAGCTTATTCTGAGCATCGGCATGCTGAATAAGGAGAAGGTGCTGCGCAAGCTGGATTATTTAGGCGAATTGCGGACCCGGTATGCAGATAAGCTGCCGCGGGGCAAAGCTTAAAGGCTGCTCGGAGTGGCCTTTCTATTAAAAACAGAAGTCCTTCAGGCAATCCCTGAAGGACTTTTTTTGTGCCTTTTGTCGCGGAACCATTGGATTATTTATGTGATTTTGTTATAGTTACCCTACCTCTATGATCTTGCTTGCCTCGGCTTGGCGCCTCTATTCTTACAACAATTCTCTGCGTTCCACCATGGCTTTCCAGACACGGGACGATCATGCCCGTATCATATTAGCAAGGCGAGTTATCTGATACCAAATGGAATGAATTGTGAATCGGCAGGCCTATCGCGTGAGGAAAATGCATCTAACTTCGAAATGAGACGTAGTATGTGTTATATCCTTCATTTACCTATGTTTTTACGAATGTTTCAAAAGGCGGTTATAAGTCGAATCAGTCATCGCTCTATAGGAGTAGGGGAGGTGTTAATTCTTGAATGTCTCGAAATCCGTGAAGCTGCTCCTGCTTATGGCGGTTATCGCGATCGTGAATATCGTGCTGGTTTCACCCGGGCTGCTCGGATTCCATATTGGCGGCGATAGCGCCTTCCAGTCGGCATCGGTCATTACCGTATGGCTTGTTAGTGTTCTTGCACTCTTTTATGGCAGTTATGTTTTGTTATTCAAGCCTCCGGCTGTGAAGGCGATCCAAACGATTCAGACCCGTGAGGATTACATAGACGCGCTTCATCATTATCGCAACGTGAAAGTGCTGAAGAATGATATCGCCCTTGCCCTGGACCAATTGGAACGAATCGAGAAAAAGAGAAACGCGCTGCTGGATGTCCTGGGTCAGCGTTTTGAGCAAGCGGAGCTCAGTTACAAGAAATTCATGGGGGTCATCGATGAGGTTGAGAAGCTGTTCTATCTCAATATCCGAGGGATTCTGAACAAGTTGGGCGTCTTCGCCGCATCCGATTTCAACCGCATGGCCGATCAGCCCAAAGCATCCCAGCTATCCAGCAAGGTGGCACAGAAAAAAACAGCCCTATACCAAGAGTATCTGGCTTACGTGACCGGTTATCTGGAAGCGAATGAGGAAATCATGCTCAAGCTCGATAAACTGCTGCTGGAGATTTCCTTGCTTGGCAGCACCGATTACCGGGATGTGGAGGAGATGCCATGCATGAAGGAAATCGATACGTTAATCAAGCAAACCAAACTATATAAGCAATAAGAGAGGGAGATGATTATGCGAAGCAAGGGTAGTGCCTTTGTTGTATTAGTGGCCATTGCAGTGGTCGTGTTTGTTCTGGTGTACGCGGGGATCACGTTAACCTCCAATCTGGGCAAGAGCCAGTCTGAGGTCGATTCGGAAGGCGCGGCTAAGAAAATCAACAAAATCTACAAGGACATTGTGGTCACGACGGCCGATCCCATAAAAGGTCAAGTCGATCTGGACCCGGTTGCCGTAGCTGACTCCCTGCCCGATATATCCAAGTTCCCGATCTCGGTCGAGAATACGACGGACTTGTATGTTGAGATCTTCTCCTCGCCCGAGAAGGCTGGGCCGGGCATTGATGGATGGCTGAATGAAGTGGCAGAAGAGTTCAACAACTCCAAGCCGGTGGTGAACGGCAAGCCGGTATCCGTGAAGATCCGTAATATCGCGTCGGGGACCGCAACCGATTACATAACATCCGGGAAGTATGTGCCGGACGCTTTTACGCCTTCCAATGAGCTGTGGGGAGAGATGGTCAAGGAATATGGCGTCAAGGCCGAGCTTGTATCCAAGCGCCTCACGGGGAACGTGACCGGCGTTGTCACCCGAAAGGCCAAATACGATGAGCTGGTGGAGAAGTACGGCTCCTTGAACGTCAAGACCCTGACGGATGCGATATCGAATAACGAATTGGCGATGGGTTACACGGATCCTTTTGCGAGCTCCACGGGTCTCAACTTCCTGATCACAGCCCTTGAAACGTTTGATAGTTCCGACCTACTGAGCGAAAAGGCGGTACAGGGTTTCGAGAAATTCCAGGCGAACGTCCCTTTCACGGCTTCCACCACGATACAGATGCGCGATGCGGCGAAGTCGGGCATGCTGGATGCCTTTGTCCTGGAGTATCAGACCTATGTCAACGCGGCGGATATGAAGAGCGGTTATGTTTTTACCCCGTTTGGCGTAAGGCACGACAGTCCCATGTATGCGCTTGGGAAAGTGCCGAAGGAGAAGTTGGACATCATTAAGAAATTCGCGGCGTTTGTTGAGCAGGACAAATACCAGAAGTTAGCCGACAAAAAAGGGTTCAATGGTCTTCACGATTATCAATCCGAGCTTGAAGTTGTCGATAGCAGTCTGCTGCCTTCTGCGCAGAAGCTTTGGAAAGAGAAAAAAGATGGCAACAAGCCGGTTGCGGCTGTGTTTGTAGCGGACGTGTCGGGGAGCATGGACGGGGAGCCGTTAAACCGCCTCAAGGAATCGCTGTTGACGGGGCAGAAATATTTGGGCCGGGACAACAGCATCGGCTTCGTGTCGTATTCCACGGACGTTACGATCAACCTTCCGATCGGCAAGTACGACTTGAATCAGCAGTCGATGTTTGTTGGGGCGATCAACAGCCTTGAAGCCAGCGGGAATACCGCGACCTTTGACGGCATCGTAGTGGCAATGAAGATGCTTCAGGACGAGATGGCGGCGAATCCGGACGTGAAGCCTTTGATTTTTGTGCTGAGTGACGGGGAGACAAATGTCGGGCATTCCCTTGATGATATTCGGGAACTGATCCAAGCCTACAAAATCCCCGTGTACACGATTGGTTATAATGCCGACATTCAGGCGCTCCAGAGCATATCCAGCATCAATGAGGCAGCCAGCATCAACGCGGATACCGACGATGTCGTCTACAAAATCGGCCAGCTGTTGAATGTGCAGATGTAGCATCATTACAAGCGTTTTTCACATATAACGAAATGGTTCACACAAGAAACTTGTAGGAGGGGTTATATTGTCATTTACGATGGAAGTCATTAGTCCCGAAGAGATTAAGACGGCGATTGAAGAGCAGGTGAAGCCTGAGCCGGAAGAAGTCACGCAGCTGAAGGAGCTGGCGGCTAACAATGTGCAGGCCATCATGGAACTGGATATCGAATCGCTCGAGAAGCGAAGACAGGTGCTTCAATCCATTGAGAGCTTTGGCATCAGCTCGATGAGATCCTCCTCGGAGAAGAATGCGCTCCTGCAGGTTCAGGTGGGAAGATTATCGAAAACCGGGGACGAAGGCGGTCAAGTGGCCAAAGGGTTAACGGAGCTGCAGCTGCAGCTGAAGGATCTGGATCCGAGCGTTGTGGATTTTGCGAAGAGCGGGCTGCTGGGCATGGTATTTAACCCGCTGCGCCGATATTTTGCCAAGTTTCAAAAGGCGGATGCCGTCATTTCCGATATCATTATTTCCCTGGATAAAGGAAAAACCGTATTAAAGAACGACAACACTACGCTTGAGATTGAACAGCAAACCCTACGCGAGCTGACCAAAAAGTTGCAAAAGGAAATTCAGTTGGGCATGCTCATGGACGCAGAGATTGAGTCCCAGGTTGAGGCGGCTAAAATCCGGCAGGAATCGGAGGATAAAATCCGGTTTATTACCGAAGAGGTGCTGTTTCCGCTGCGCCAGCGCGTGATGGATCTACAGCAGATGCTGGTCGTGAACCAGCAGGGGATCATGGCCATTGAAGTGGTCATTCGGAACAACAAAGAATTAATTCGCGGCGTGGATCGGGCGAGAAACGTAACGGTAACGGCGCTGAAAATCTCGGTCACGGTGGCTAGTGCCCTGTACAACCAGAAGATTGTCCTGAAGAAAATCGAGCTGCTGAACGAAACCACGAACAACCTGATCAGCGCTACCTCCAAAATGCTGAAGGATCAAGGTGCGGCGATCCACAAGCAGTCGCTGGAAACGAGCATCTCCGTCGATACCTTGAAGCAAGCGTTCACGGATGTGCTGTCGGCGCTCGATTCCATCAGCACATACAAGCAGGAGGCGCTCCCTCGGATGCGTGAGACGATCCATCAGTTCAGTGAGCTGGCGGTCACGGGCGAGCAGCAGATCCAGCGCTTGGAGCGGGGGCAGAAGCTGGGACTGTAAGACAGGATGGGACATATTTTGAAAAAGAGTGTGCAGGTACGAGACTGCGCACTCTTTTTGCTGCTGGGCATGTTAGTTTCGAAAAGCATTGAACAGGTAGTCATATGCAAAATTAATGGTCAGTGAATGCTCGATTATCCGGATGATGAAGGGAGGCGCTGCAATGGAACAACGGGACCAACTTATGGCCGTCGCTGCAAGCAAGTTCGGACTCTTGGAGAGGGATAAGGTACAGACGCATGTTTCCGAACACAGTCTGATCCGTTCATATAGACTTGGTGCCAGGACCGTTTATGTGCGCATAACGGATGAGTCCCACAAACAGTATGTGAAAATTGAGGGCGAGTTGCAGTGGGTTGAGTTTCTCGGAAGTAAGGGTGTACGCGTTTCGAGACCGCTTTATTCGGTGGAAGGGAATCTGGCGGAGCGTATCCGGATGGAGGACCGTGAATATACGGCGGTGTGTTATGAGGAGGCCAAGGGGCGTCCGGTCGGGGAGAACGATGCCAATGAGAGCTTATACAGGCGAATGGGCCAATTCATGGGCTGTATGCACCGTATCACCAAAGGGTACACCCATCTGGATCCCGTTACAAGACGGCCTGATTGGTCGGATGAGGCGGAAAAAGTTCGCCATATCGATTTGCCGCTAACCGAGAAAGGGATCACCCGTCGTTACGAGGCATTGGTTCATTATATATCGGAGCTTCCGATTGATGTGGACGCTTATGGACTGATCCATGCGGATTTTCATTACGGCAATTTTTTTGTCGATGAGGATTCATTGTGCCTGATTGATTTGCAAGCCGGTATTCATGGTTCATTGATGATATTGCGATCGCCGCGTTTTTCTCGGGTTTAACCGAAGGGGCGGATGCGGAGCCGGATCAGTTTCTGACCCCGTTTCTGCAAGGATACCGTCTGGAGCATCATTTAGAGGAAAAGTGGTTTCGAGAACTCCCGTATTTCATGAAGCTGCGAGAAATGGGGCGTTATATCAAGCTATTCCATGCCTGTCGCGGGAAGCTCGATAAACTCCATCCGTGGGGGCAATGGTATATGAGGGGGCGTAAGGAAAAGATGTTGCGAAGTTTTCCAGCAATTGAATAAGCGGAAAGCCTTGGTTCGAGACGGAACCAAGGCTTTTTTTAGTTAACGTAAAGGTCTGCCGCAACGGATTTAGTCGAGAAGAAGATGGCCCAAACAAATGATTAAATTGTGGATTTCTCAAAACAGGAAATTAATTCTAGCACGATCAATTATTGCATTGACAGCCTGTTTCGAATCCATTAGTATTTTCATAACTTATTAAACCTACCAGATAACTTAGATTTTAGAGATGCGTTCGTTTCACGAGTTTTTGACAGAGCATGATGCATACATTTCATATGCATATGTCTACTACATGGGGGGATTACAATGAAAGCCAGAAAGTTAGGTTTGCTCTTATCGTCGATCGTACTGATGATGTTGATCGCGGCATGCGGCAACGGTTCCGACCAGGCTGCAGAGGGCACCGCTGAAGACAAAGGAAGTGAGAAGCAAGCTGAACAAAAAGAGTATAAAGACGAGCTGAACATCGCGCTTACGGCTCAGCCGCCTACGTTGGATACAGCCTTGACGGTATCGGCGGTTGCGCTGGATACGGCAGGCAACATCTTCGAGCAGCTGTACACACTGAATGCAAACTATGAACCCGTACCGGCTCTGGCAGAGTCCGTCGAACGAAGCGAGGATGGTTCAACGTATACGTTCGTTCTTCGTCAAGGCGTGAAGTTCCACAACGGTAAAGAGATGACTTCCGAGGATGTTGTAGCCTCGATGAACCGCTGGCTGGTGACTTCGTCCCGTGCGAAGGTGCTGCTGACGAATGCTAAATTCGAAGCCGTCGATACGTTTACTGTGAAGCTGACCGTAGAGGCGCCTACATCGGACGTTTTGATTCTTATTGCATCGCAAGCGCAGTTCCCTTCCATCATGCCGAAAGAGATTGTAGATGCCGCGCCGGCTGACGGAATCAAGGAGTACATCGGTACAGGACCTTATAAATTCCAGGAATGGAAGCAGGATCAGTACATCCACTTGGTGCGAAACGACGATTATCATCAATTGGTGGATACGGAGCCGAGCGGATTTGACGGGCGAAAAGAAGCTCCTACCCAGAATCTGTACTTCCATTTTGTCACTGACCACTCCACGCGCATTGCAGGCGTGAAGACCGGACAGTATGATGTGGCGGACAGCATTCCGATCGAAAGCTATGATGAGCTTGCTGCCGACAACAACATCAATTTGCTCTCGTTTCCTGGTGGTGCCCTGACCGCATTTTTCAATACCAGCGAGGGATTGTTAAAGGACGTTAAGATTCGCCAGGCCATTCTTGCCGCGTTTAATAATGAGGAGATCATGTTGGCCAGCTTTGCCAAACCGGATTTATACTCTTTGGCGCCGGGTTACCTGAATACGAACCAAGTCCAATGGTCGACCGAAGCCGGAGCGGAATATTACAACCAGTCGAACCCGGAGAAGGCCAAGCAGTTGCTGCAAGAAGCAGGGTATAACGGTGAAGAAATTACGCTGCTGACGACCAAGGATTACAACGAGATGTACACGGCTACATTGGTAATTCAGGAGCAGCTTCGTCAAATCGGCATGAACGTAAAAGTGGAGAACTTCGATTTCCCGACGTTCCTGGAAACGAAGAACGACCGTTCCAAGTGGGACATCTTTGTTGCCAGCACGGGCTATCAGATTACGCCGCCGCAGCTGCTGGCCGTAAATCCGGATTGGGCCGGACTCGACAATGAAACGGTCAAGCAGGCACTGATCGATATTCGCGGCGCAGCCACACCGGAAGCCGCCAAGGAGGAATGGGAGAAGCTGCAGGGCTTCCTGTATGAATTTGCTTCCTCCACCGTGATCGGCCATTTTAATGGCGTCGTCGCCACAACGAAGTCGCTTGAAGGCTTCGAGCTGTTCGAAGCGCCGGTGGTCTGGAATGCGAAAGTAGCGAAGTAAGCGTATATGGAGGGTGTTACAAGTTACCGGAGTAACTTCGATAACACCTTCCTTTTTTGAAATTGGTTCATAGACCATGTACAAATGAGGGATTTGTAGTGCTGGCTTATATTACGAAAAGACTTTTGTCGCTGATTCCCGTACTGTCCGTAGTCACCATCGCTATTTTTCTGATCATCCACATTACACCAGGGGATCCGGCGGCGGCGATATTGGGAATGGAGGCGTCGCAGGAGGAAATACAAAAGCTGAATCAGGACCTTGGTTTGGATCGTCCGATTCTCGAACAGTATACAAGCTGGGTAGCTAACGTATTCAAGGGAGATCTGGGGGATTCGATCTTCATGAATCAGCCGGTCAGCGAAGCCATTGCGGAGCATATCAGTCCAACGCTTTCGTTGGCCATTCTGGCGCAGGTTATCGCGATTATACTGGCGATTCCCTTCGGGATTATCGCTGCTTACAAGAGGGGGTCCATCGCAGATTATACGCTGATGGGGATATCCTTGCTGGGCATGGCCCTACCCAGTTTTTTGCTGGGTTTGTTCCTTATGCTGTTTGTTGGCGTCAAGCTGCAGTGGCTGCCGGTCGCTGGATATGAACCGCTGCGCAACGGGCTCTGGGAACATATGAAGTATTTGATCCTTCCGGGCATTTCGCTTGGAACCATACAGGCGGCCCTAATTACGCGGATGACCCGTTCGTCCATGCTGGAGGTTCTGAACCTGAATTTTATCAAGACGGCGAGATCGAAAGGTTTGCATGAAATGAAGGTGCTGTTTAAACATGCATTCCG
The DNA here is from genome assembly GCF_018613005.1 of Paenibacillus sp. ISL-20. Lineage (NCBI taxonomy): Bacteria > Bacillati > Bacillota > Bacilli > Caryophanales > Paenibacillaceae > Paenibacillus > Paenibacillus sp. ISL-20. The sequence continues at coordinate 84,038 of NZ_JAGGRD010000037.1, read as the reverse complement.
CAGCGCATTTTTGCCTATTCTGACCGTTATTGGACAAACATTCGGCACTTTGGTGACAGGGGCCGTGGTCGTGGAGGCGATATTCAATATTCCCGGATTGGGTCAATTGATCTTGAATTCCATTGCCAGAAGAGATTTTGCGGTGATCCAAGGCGTGGTGCTTGTCGTCACACTCATGTATGTCACCATCAACTTAATCATCGACTTGCTTTATGGAGCGGTTGATCCGCGTGTTCGTTTGGAACGCAAATAAAAGAGGTGTTATTGGATGGCAACTGTTCAGGAAAAAGAATACGTCGCTCAAGTCAGTAAAAAGCTGAAAAAAGAGCAGCGTGCACTAGGATATCGTCGATTGAGGTCGAACTATGGGCTGTTGATCGGGGCGACTATCTTTATTGTTTTGGTGATGCTGGCGATGCTCGGGCCTTTAATTACATCTTATGGCCCGTATGACATGAAGGTTGTGGAACGTTTAACGCCGCCAGGGGCTGAGCATTGGCTGGGTACCGACGAATTTGGCCGGGATTTGTTAACGAGGCTTCTGTACGGGGCCAGAGTGTCGATTAGCGTAGGACTCGCGGTAGCGCTGCTGTCTTCGGCTCTGGGACTTATTATCGGCGTCTACGCCACGTACTACAAAACATTGGATCATATCCTCATGCGCATCTGTGACGGATTGATAGCGATTCCGGGTATCTTGCTAGCCATTGCCTTAATGGCTGCACTCGGCGCATCAGCCATAAATGTCATCACGGCGCTGACCATCGTGTTCACGCCGAATATTGCCCGGGTCGTTCGCTCGGCCGCGTTGGTGGTGCGTGAGCAAACCTACATAGAGGCGATGCATGTCCAGGGGGCAAGCTCCACGCGCATGATATGGCAGCACATCGTGCCCAATACGCTATCTCCGCTACTGGTGCAGGCTACCTTCGTATTTGCCGAAGCCATTATATCCGAGGCCGCGCTAAGCTTTCTCGGAGCGGGCATTCCTGCGCCTGAAGCCAGCTGGGGGAACATTCTGCAGGCGAGCAAGCTTGTAATTTACAAGGCATGGTGGATGGTTGTATTTCCAGGAGCAACGCTTGTTCTGTCTGTCCTCAGCTTGAATTTGCTGGGCGACGGACTGCGTGATTTGCTTGATCCTCGCGTGAAGCAAAAGTTGAGAAAGTCATGAATATAAAGCTGGAGGTACTTTCATGAATAACGAGCCTCTATTGGAAGTGAAAAATCTAAAAACGCATTTTCATACCGAGCGGGGGAAAGTGACGGCCGTAAACGGAGTCAGTTTTTCCATGAATAAAGGCGACATCATCGGCATTGTCGGGGAATCCGGCAGCGGAAAAAGCGTAATGTCCCAATCGATCATGAGGCTGCTGGACCATACGGATGCGATCGAGTACGAGGGAGAGATCCTGTTTGAGAAGCAGAACCTGCTGTCTCTCTCGTATTCTAAATTGCGGGCGGTCCGGGGCGACAAAATATCCATGGTTTTTCAGGATCCGCTTACCTCCCTAAGTCCCGTATATACGATTGGCAATCAAATCGGTGAAGCCATACGTCTCCATCAGCAGAAGTCCAAGAAAGAGGCCCGTCAGCAAGCCATTGAGATTCTGCGGATGACGGGTATTCCATCTCCGGAAGTGAGAGTGGATGAATATCCCCATCAGCTGTCGGGAGGAATGCAGCAGCGTGCAATGATTGCCATGGCGCTTTCCTGTAAGCCCAACCTCTTGATTGCGGATGAACCGACAACCGCGCTCGACGTAACGATTCAAGCGCAGATTCTGGAGCTCATTGCAGACTTGAACCGCAAAATGGGCATGGGCGTGCTGTTCATAACGCATGATCTGGGTGTCGTGTCGGAAATTTGTACGGGTGTGAAGGTGATGTACTTAGGGCAAATCGTGGAGGAAGCCCCTACGGAGCGCTTGTTTCACACGCCGCTGCATCCCTATACGCAGGGACTGATCCAATCGATCCCCAAGCTGGAAGGAGACAGGAGTGATCAGCTTCATGTCATTGAGGGAACGGTGCCCTCTCTCACGGATATTCCTCAGGGCTGCGGCTTTTCTACACGATGTCCTTATGCCGATGAGTTATGCCGTACCTCAGAGCCGCCGATGCGAACGGCCCTTACAGACCATCGAGTGAAGTGCTGGCATTACGAGGCCATAAACGATCCGCAAGGGAGGGAGAAATCCGTTGGAACAAGCAGCTGATCATTCGATTTTAAAAGTAAGCTCCCTTCACAAGCAGTTTCCGGTGTACGGATCTTTCGGTAAGTTATGGGGCGCCAAGGGATATGTGAAAGCCGTAACGGATATTTCCTTTCAATTAAGAGAGGGAGAAACGTACGGTCTTGTTGGAGAATCCGGTTCTGGTAAAACCACCACGGGGCGTACCATCTTAGGATTAACCCCGGCAAGCCAAGGTCAGGTTCTATACCGGGACCGGGATTTGGCTACGATGTCGAGGGAGGAAATGCGGAATTTCCGCAGGGACGTACAGCTTGTTTTTCAAGATCCGTTCTCTTCGCTCAACCCGAGGAAAAGAATCGGCCCGATTTTGGAGGAACCCCTGATTATTCATAAAATGGGAGACAGGGCAGAGCGTCAGGAAAAAGTCTTTCACATCTTGAAAACCGTGGGCCTGCAGCCGGAGCATTATTTCCGTTTTCCCCATGAATTCTCAGGTGGTCAACGCCAGCGTTTAGGGTTGGCGCGCGCGCTTATCATGAATCCGAAAATCATCGTGTGCGACGAGCCGGTCTCGGCACTGGACGTCTCCATTCAGTCGCAAATTTTGAATATGCTCAAGCATCTGCAGCGGGAATTGAAATTAACGCTATTATTTATTACGCATGATATCAGCGTGGTTCGTTATATTTCCGATCGGATCGGCATTATGTATCTCGGAAAAATCGTGGAAGAAGCTTTAACGGATGATCTATTCCATGAGCCGCTGCATCCCTATACGAAGGCGCTGTTCTCGGCGGTACCCGACTTTACCCGAAGCCGATTAAAGGATCGGATTATGTTGCGGGGGGAAATTCCGTCCCCCTTATCGCCGCCGAGCGGCTGTGTTTTTCATACGCGCTGTCCCTATGCAACGGATGCCTGTAAGACAGAAGTTCCGGCTTTAAGAGAAGTTCGGCCCAACCAGAAGGTAGCTTGCCATCTTGTTAATGAGAGTCGTTCATACTGAAACGAAGACTAAAAGAAAAGAGGCTAAGAACATGACAACGTTAAAAATCGTAGAGGGCCAGGATCAGATATTCAACGAGGTAGGGTTTCAGCTCGTAGGAAACCACGGCCCGAATTTGGAGGGCGGATTGTCTCCGAGAGAACTGCTGGAAGCGTCTTTGGCGCTGTGCGTGTCCATATCTCTCCAAAAAATAATGGATTACGACGGCGTGGATTATGATAAATCCTCTATTCATATCGATGTTTCATCGGTAAAGGCAGAAGATAAAAGCAATAAGTTCTCGCATTTCAATGTGCTTGTCACGCTGCCGCCAACCCTGGAGCCTGCCTACAAGGAGAAGCTAAAGTCCGTCGTAGAGCGTGCATGCACGATCGGCAATACGCTGAAGAGCGAGGCCGTCGTCGAATTGATCGAAGTGAATGAACCCATCGAAACGAGCAGCAATGCGTAACTCGTAAGCTTCTATGTTAACCTTTCAAGCCAACCCAACAACAACAGCCATAGTCCGGTATGATTACGGACTATGGCTGTTGTTCTTAAGGGCCATGCAATGAAATACGAGTACGTGGTGCATCTTTATTTCGCTGTAAACACGTCTAGTTATGTTTGCGGCCGCACATCCCGCTCAAAAGCGACGATCCAATCGCCCTGAATGGCGGCATAGCCGGTGTCTCCCTCCACAACAAGACCATACAGATTTTTGACATCGAGGAATTCTTTCCGTGCTCCATTATCAAATTCGAGAGTGATGTAGTAATACGTTCTGGATGAATTGCTGGAATGCATCATGCCGTTATCCCCGTTGTGATGATTGGTGTGGTGACGGATGTCCATGCGTTTGGAGACAACCCGGGCAAACTCGGACGTGCGAGGTGACTTGGCATTCTTAACATAACGGGCGCCATTGGAGATGAAGCCCACAATCACAATCACGAATACAATTCCAATCAGAATGGGAACCAGCGTAAACATAAAATCAAATCCTCCGCCAAAAGACGTCCCTTGCGGCATCATCTACAGCACTCCTCTCTGTCCGTTATTTTTTCTTTGGTTATATGTACGGCAATAAGGATCAAAATGTTTCGAATTTTGGGATTACTCTTCCGATTTAAGTATTGATTGTATTATAATGAGTAATACTTAATATCCAATAAGATAATACTCCTTCGAGGGAATATTTTGCAGAGGAGCGTGCCTGAAGATGATCATCTCTTTACAACTGGCCGGTGACATTCCTCTATACGAGCAGTTGCGCAATCAGATTGTCGTCGGCATTGCTACAGGCGAGCTTGCGAGGGAAGAGAAGCTGCCAACCGTACGCCAACTGGCAGACGATCTTGGAATCAACACGATGACGGTGAACAAAGCGTATTCGCTTCTGAAACAGGAGGGATACATTGTGGTTGACCGCCGGCATGGGGCCAAGGTGAGCCCGCCTAAGCCTCACAACCCCGAGCCTTCGCCGCAGTTGGAGGAAGAGCTTCAATTGATCATCGCGCAGGCAGCTATTCAGGGGATTGATCCCATCCGGTTTCAGAAGCTTTGCTCCAACATATTTTCCAGAATGGCCTACCCGCACCTTAATGAAGAGAGGTGATCTCCCTGCTAACCGTAATCCTGTCCATTACCGTCATCATCTGTTACGTTGCATTGTTTGCCACATATAAACCGCAGGCCAAATATAAGAACGGCATGTTATTTGCGGTTACCCTTCCGCCGCATGCGATGGAGCACGACGGTATCCGTGCCATTCAAGCGAGATTTAATAGAAGGATGAACCTTACGAGCGTGTGGATGCTGGCTGCCTATATCCCCTTTGTCATTCTCCGCCCATGGTTCGCGTACCAGATGATTTATTTTTTTGTATGGCTTATGGTTTTTATGGTCTTTATGGTGCTTCCGTTCAGAACGGCATTCCGCGAAACGCTGGGACTAAAACGCGAGGAAGAATGGTTTGTCGGGACCAAACGCTTGATCCTGGGCGATCTGCGCGTAACGCAATGGAAGAATCAACGATCAGCCTCTCCATGGCTGTTTCTCATTCCAGGGGCTATGTCGATCGGACTGATGCTGTGGGCCGTGTCCAAAGACCCGCAGTTGTGGGGCGTTACGGTTGGCGGATTGGTGTTGACGGTCATTCTGTTCCTGAAATCCCTCTTGATGCGGAGAACGAAGGCCAAGGTGTACAGTTTGAACAGTGAAGTCAATCTCGTATTGAATCAGGCGAGGCGTCGAGCCGTTTCGTACCTGTGGCTGCTCGTGGCGATTCTTGAAAATATCTTTTTCCTGATTCTCTTTTTGTTGGTTATGAACGAGAACGCGGCCATGAACGGTGTATGGGTTACAATGATGCTCTTGTTCACGGCTATTCCGGTAGGGTTGGCGATCTATGTTTATCGCAGAATCCACACCCAAGAGCAGGAGATCCTGGCAAGTGACGGCAAAACCATCTACACGGACGACGATGAATATTGGGCGAATGGCTTTACCTACCACAATCCGAACGATAAAAGTATCTTTGTAACGAAGCGAGTGGGAGTCGGAGAGACCGTAAACACAGCGACTCCGATAGGAAAAATGATCGTATGGGGCACCGGCGCTCTCTTGGCGGCAGTCATCTTCGGAACTTCGTTTATGCTCATCCGCTCCGAGATGACTTCGCCAGAGTTAACCGTCACGTCGGATCAACGGATCGAGATTAGTTACCCGATGTATTCTTATGATTTCCCCATTTCAGACATTCAGCAGTTAACGCTTGTGGAAAGCGTGCCCTCCGGCTCCAAAACAAATGGTGAATCGACCGATAAGTACGCCCGTGGGCATTTTCGGCTGAAGGACATCGGGAAAACGAGGCTGTACATTTACAAGAACGATCCCCCTTATATCCAGTTCAAGCTGGATGAGTTGTATATTTTCTATAACGAAGAAGATCCAGTGAAGACCAGGGAGCTGTTCGAGGAACTGCGAGAGATGGTGGGGGAGTAATGGGGTTGCGGGAGCTGGAGGAGGATGGGATTATCACGCGAACGGTCTTTAATCAAGTGCTGCCTAAGGTCGTGTACGAGCTGAGTGAAATGGGCGTTTCGCTGCAACCGATCCTTGACCAAATCTGTGAATGGGGCGAGAAGTACTTGAATAGGAAATCAAAGGTAATTACACCTTGAGGACAGACAAAATAAAGCTGCTGACCTAATCAGGGTCCGTAGCTTTTTTATTTTTAAAAATAGAGTGTTGTGGCTCATCATTTCTATAGGGTAGAGGAAAACCTCAGATATCCGCAGGATATTTAGTGCTTTAGACTCATTAAAATCCGGGCGGTTCGAACCCTTTCTATGTTTGTCGAGAAATTGAATAGTTACTATAGATATAATATGGATATAGTGCACAGGGCTAGGGAGGCCGTGAAAATAAGGATTTCTTTTTCTCTGATATGCACCGGGGCGAGTCACCGTGAATTAATAGAAACGTTATCCGGTAGGAAACGTATGATCTTCATAGGACTTAAGAATTACTCACAAAAGGGGTGTGTACAGCTCAGATGGACGGCCATTATAACTATTATATTGTGGGGCTTTCAATTGCGATTGCTATACTTGCTTCATACTCGGCTTTAAATATTACATCCAAAATTTCGGATGCGAACGGCAAATCCAAGTTTTTTTGGCTTATCGGCGGCGCAATGGTCATGGGAAGCGGCATTTGGTCCATGCATTTTGTCGGCATGTTGGCCATGCACATGGATATGAATGTGAGGTACGATGTTTTTCTGACCATCGCGTCGATGCTCGTCAGCGTGGTTTCCTCCTTCATCGCGTTTTATATCACGATGCCCAAAAACATTAACTGGTCCAAAATCGCCATTGGTGGCTTCATTATGGGAAGCGGCATCGTCATTATGCATTACATGGGAATGGAAGCCATGGTCATCCATGCCGAAATTAGTTATGATCCCGGCATTTGGGTAATGTCCGCCATCATTGCATTGGTAGCTTCCTATGCGGCTTTATTATTGTTTCTCCGTTTTCGGAATCATCCCAAGTCCAGCTTTCTCAAGTGGGGCTCGGCGGTTGTCATGGGATTTGCCGTATGCGGAATGCATTATACAGGCATGAAAGCTGCACGGTTTGATGCGCATGTCGGTATGATCACACAGCAGCCGGAGTCTGTCGATTTTCTGCTTCTGTATGGTGTGACGGTCACGATTTTTGCTATCCTGTTGGTTTCTTGGGGGGCGATGTTCTTTGATCGGCATGTGCTGGAAAAGCTGGCCTATCAGGATACGATCACGGGATTGCCTAACCGGAATGAAATGAACCGATTCTTTGAGACGAATGCCAAGACAGAGAAGATTACGATCCTGTTTCTGGATTTGGACCAATTTAAGGCTATCAATGATACGCTGGGTCATAATGTTGGGGATTTGCTGGTTCAGGAAGTAGGCAAGCGACTGCGTCGGTTCATTCAAAGCGGCCAGCAGGTATTTCGGATTGGCGGGGACGAATTTCTGGTTATGCTGAAGCAAAGCGACCCGGTGTATGCGCAGCATTTAGCTAATGATATACTCCAACAAATAAAAAACGTGTACTATATCGACGGTAACGAGTTGTATGTGACAGCAAGTATCGGAATCAGCATCGGTTCCGTCCATAGCTCTGACCGTACAACGCTGCTGAAGAATGCGGATACCGCTATGTATAAAGCGAAGGGACTGGGCAAGAATCAGCAATGCCTCTATGACGAGGAGATGGGTCTTCAAGAGGTTCGCAAAATGGAATTGGAGAAGGACCTGCAACGAGCGTTTGAGCTGAAGGAGTTCTTCATTGTATATCAGCCCAAATGGAATGTGCAAAGTGATCGCTTGGTCGGATTCGAGGCGTTGCTCCGCTGGAAGCACCCTAGATTAGGCGTGATATCGCCACTTGAATTCATTCCGATTGCCGAAGAGACGGGGCTGATTATACCAATGACCCGATGGACGCTTGAGGAAGCATGCAAACAATGCAGAATTTGGCAGGAGAGAGGGATTGTCCAGCCGGTTTCGGTAAACTTATCGATTCGTTTATTTCATGGTGACAATCTGCTTGAGCTTATTCAAAACGTTCTGGATCAGGCGAATCTGGAACCTCGCTTGTTAGAACTGGAGATAGCAGAGTCCATGGTGCTGCATGATGTGAATGATATTATCCGCCAGCTTGGGAATATCAGGTCCTTGGGGGTTAAGGTCTCCATGGATGATTTCGGAACCGGTTATTCCTCGATTGGGCTATTGGACCGGATTCCGATTGATGCTTTAAAGCTGGACCGCCAGTTCACCAGTGATTTGGACACGCCCAGCAAACGCGCCATTGTCAACGCCATCGTTCTTATGGCGGAGAATTTAAATCTGGATGTCATTGCGGAAGGTGTCGAGAACAAGGAGCATATCGACTTTTTGACCGGACTTGGCTGCCACGTCATGCAAGGTTATTATTACGGAAAGCCGATGGATATCGATGAGATTAAGGTCTGGATGTACGATCATAATCACAAAACCGAAGAGATCGAGACCCTCTGATGAAAAGTAGATGGAATAGATACGGATCGTACGAATAACGGGTACCGTGAGGTGTCCGTTATTGTTGTTATTGGAGACATATAATAACCGCCTCGCCTGGCCCCTCAAGTATCTGCAATTAAACAAAATAGGCAATTTTCGCGCGCGGGAAATATTCTTGGATCCCCTTCTCGAATAACTGCTGGAACTCCTCGACGGTTTCGGCCTTATAGACATATTTGAATTTTCCGTACCGCCCCCATTTTAACTGCCGATCTTCCTCGTCCATATTCAGTTTGGTTTTGGGGTAACGCTTTAAAATGGTGTTTTTGGCCGTTTTGGTAAAGCGGTGTTGAATGAGCTCGAACGTCAGATCCTTTACCTCCACATGGCTCAATCGCTCATGAAGCTTCTCTAACAAATGCCAGTATCCCTCTTGCCATCCGTCATATTTGACGATCGGGGCAATGATGAAACCTAACGGATATCCGGCTTCGGCAATTTTGCCCGCGGCTTCAATCCGTTCTTCGAAGGAAGAGGTGCCCGGCTCGAAATAACGGATGACATAATCGGAATTGATGGAGAAGCGGACCCTGGTATGGCCGCCGTGATCGATATTCAGCAGGGAATCGATGTTGGCGAACTTCGTCACGAATCGCAGTCGACCATATTCCTGCTTGGCCATAAATTCAATGTAATAGGCAAGTGCTCCGGTCAAATGCTCAAGCGATACGGGATCCCCCGTGCAAGCCGCTTCGAAACGCGTAATCTCCGGGGCCCGATCCGCGATATAGGCCTTTGCTTTATCCAGGATTTGATCCAGGTTCACATAAATCCGCACATAGGGTTTCGAACTCATCGTCGTTTGCAGGTAGCAGTAATGACAATGTCCCGCACATCCGGTAGTTAGCGGGATGGCATATTCCGCTGACGGCTTGGAGGTATCGAAGTCCAATGTTTTCCTGATCCCGACAACCAGGGTTCTCTTGGCGTTGCGGTATTTTTCAGTTTCCGATTCTCCTGGAATGCCGGTCACCCTATTGTGAGAGGTCGTCATTTTAATGGGGGTACCTAATTCTTCAAACCATGCTAGCAGCTTCTTCCCAAGCGGATACTCCAACGCATCCGGCTCAAAAAAGACCAGTTCCGGGTCAAAACGCTCCAAATAATCTCCCTCCCATCTAAATAAAGAATATGATGTATAGGATTGGCAACGGTCGTGATGATCATGCATAGTTCAAGTGATCCAAAGGAGAAACGGATACACAGGCTTAAGCATGATTATGAAAGCCCTTTCGGAATTCTATGATATACTACGACATAACAGGCATACCATTTATAACAACCTATATTTTCCTATATTAGCCTCATACTTTCACAAGCAAAGGAGATTTCATGATGTTTAATGTTCTTGTTGTTGACGATGAGTCCGTTCAAAGAGAAGGCATTAAGGATTTGATCTCTCAGTACCGCTTTCCCTTTCAAGTACTGGAAGCCGAGAACGGAATGAGCGCGGAGCGGATTCTGGTGGAAAATGCGATTGATATCCTCATCACCGACGTCAGAATGCCTCTGATGGACGGACTTGCGCTAAGCAAACAAGCCCGAAAGATGCAGCAGGATCTAAAGATTGTCATTTGCAGCGGCTATGACGAATTTGAATATGCCCGCAGCGCCATTCGCCTGGGCGTGGTGAATTATCTGCTTAAGCCGCTTGTCAGGGAAGAGTTTCTGGAAGTGATGGAGGATATTACGCAGATCAGTCCTTATGGGGGGGATCTTGAGCAGGAGACGGTGGAATCCAAGGTTATCCGGCAGGTCAAGGATTATGTGAAGGATCATCATCAGCGGGACATTTCGTTGTCGGATGCAGCCCATGATGTATATCTGTCGCCGGGGTATTTGAGCATTTTATTCAAGAAGGAGACTGGGGAGAACTTCTCGAAGTATTTGACCGATTACCGCTTGCGGCGGGCAAGTCATCTGCTCCAGAATTCCAATATGAAAGTCAATGATATCGCCGGAGCGGTGGGCATCGATAACCATTCCTATTTTGCCAAGCTGTTCAAAAGCAAGTTCGGCGTGAGTCCGATACAGTATAGAGAGTGCGGGGTGCTCCATGATCGGGTGGATCAAGAACAAGTTCAATGATATCAGGTTCCGCAACAAGCTGCTGCTGTCCCACTTGGTGATTGCACTCATTCCCATTCTTCTGCTCGGGCTGCTCTCCTTCATTCAGTCCTACCGCATTCAGATGAAGGAACTGCGGAGCGAGGCCGAAGCCAGCCTGGAGCAGGTGGCGAACATTATGGATTACAAGATTAACCGGTACAATACGCTGAGCGAGTTCATGGTGCTGAATCGGGATTTATCCCAAATTTTCATTAAGGATTACGAAGAGAACTATTTTAATATGTACCTGGATTTCCGTGACATTCTGGAGCCGTTAATCTCGAACATCCGGCTGATGGACGAGGATATTGAGACCATTACCTTTTATACCTCCGGTGAGCTGCTGGGGATTCGCGACAATATTTTGCCGATCGGGGATCTTAAGAGCAAGTCTTGGTACGATGGATTTCGGGGCAGGCGCTGGATTGTGGACGGGGAAAAGCTTTATCTCGTTCAGGAGCTGATCAGCAATCCGAAGGACAGCAATTTCATGGTCATTTCCATTCAGCATGACAGCATCTTTGCAGACCTGGACAAGCTGTCGGAGCATGTGGCGGTTCATATCGAGGATGCTGAGCAGCGGGTGATATTCAAGGAAAGCAAGGCGCCGGATGCATCTGCCGGTTTGGAGGATGGGGAGCCGAGCGGGCTAAGCCTAAGCCGATCACTCGCTAACAACGGCTGGACGGTTCACTACCATTTGCTGAACACGAATGCGTACGCCAACGCGCTTGGTATTTTTCAAATTACGTTGTTTGTCATGATCCTCAGCTTGATCATTACCTTCCTGCTCATTTATGTGATCTCCAACAATTTCACGCGCAGAATTATCCATATCAAGAACAAGGTAGACAAGGTGGAGCAGAACAATCTGGATGTCATTATCCAAAGCTCGTCCAGGGATGAATTCGGTGAGCTGACCAACGGCATCGGCAAAATGCTGAAACGGATTAACAGCCTTATCTCCCAGGTGTATCAAGCGGAAATCGCCAAGAGGGAAAGCGAATATAACAAGCTGATCAATCAGATTAATCCGCACTTTCTATACAACACCCTCTCCTTTATCAGGTGGAGGGCCGAGAAGAAGGCGGATATCGAAACGAGTTATATGGTATCGGCATTGGCCCGGTTCTATAGAACGACGCTGAATCAGGGGAGGCATATGGCAACGATCAAGGATGAGGTGCAGCACATCAAGGCTTACCTGGATTTGCAGCTTATTATGAATGATGGGCGGTTTGATGTGGATTATCATATTGACGAGAGAGTGCTACACACCGAGGTCATCCATTTTATTCTGCAGCCGATTGTGGAGAATGCCATCAAACACGGATTTGTGGAGGCAGGAGGGGCACATTACCAAATCCACATTGGGGTCAGCCAGGTCGAAGGGGGAATTAAACTAATCGTCAGCGATAACGGGGTGGGCATGACTCCCGTGCAGGCGGCGAGGCTGCTGGCCGGAGAGACCGAGGGCTGCGGCGTTCGGAACGTGAATGACCGGATCAAGCTGTATTACGGACAGGATTACGGACTCGATATTCATAGTGAGTCAGGCAGCGGAACGGAAGTATCGATGGTCATTCCAGCCTCCTGAACAGCGTAGGTTATTCCGTCCATAGCATTGGTAATGAAAGCGGTGTGCTGAGGCAGCCGCTTTTTTTTGTAGTTTGAAGTGGAGAACAAGAAGGTCATGAAAAAAGTGATACATATCCAAAAAATGTTGCATATACGCCAATTTTGAAAACGCATACAATTTGATTATCAACCAAAACGAGAAAAAAAGGGGATGACAGGATGAACAAACGCAGAAAGATGGCTTGTCTGCTGCTCAGCTGTATGATGCTGGTCGTATTCAGCGGCTGCGGCGGGGGCAAGAGTGATAACGCGCAGCCGGAAATTTCAGAGCAGGATTATGAGCCTTACGGAAAATATGAGACGCCGGTGGAATTTACGATCGGCCGGAATACCAATCATGTGAACAACCTGCCACCAGGCGATACGATTGAGGACAATTTGGCTACCCGATACGTGGAGGACCGGGTGAATGTGAAAGCCAAGGTGGCTTGGGAGACGGATGATATGGATCAGAAGCTCTCGCTATCGATGACAACGGGCGATCTGCCGGACGTTATGCTGGTCAGCCGCGATATTTTCAACCAACTGGTGGATAATGACCTGATTGCCGATATGACGGAGGTGTACGAGAAGACCGCATCCGACGGGGTCAAGAATATCTACGCTTCCTATGGCGACTTGCTGCTGAACCAGGTGAAGGTCGACGGTAAAATCATGGGCCTTCCGATGACGAATATCGGCAACCAGCACCAGCTGCTGTGGGTTCGGAAGGACTGGGTGGATAAGGTCGGCGCGAAGATGCCGGAATCCGTCGAGGATGTATGGAACCTCGCCAGAACATTCGTGGAGCAGGACGCCTCGGGAACAGGCAAGACGGTCGGAATGGTGATGGATTCCAATGCCATGAACTTTACGCCGGTTTTCGCTGCGCATGGCGCCTTTCCGATGAACTGGATCGAAAAGGACGGCCAGGTTGTATATGGTTCGGTCCAGCCCGAGATGAAGCAAGCGCTGACGGAGCTGAGCGCCATGTACAAGGAAGGTTTGATTGATAAACAGTTCGCCGTCCGGTCGAATGAAGAGAAGGAAGCGCTTGTGATCAACGGTCAGGTAGGCATGCTGTTTAATCCATGGTGGATCGGCTACACCAACTACAAGGACTCGATCAAGCAAGATCCCGATGCTGTCTGGGTTGCCGTATCGGCACCGGTAGACGACAACGGCAAATTCAAAACGATCCGTCAGGATCCGGTGGGCGGCGGTATCGTCGTGGTGAAGAAGGATTTTGCCCATCCCGAAGCGATCATGAAGTCGGTCAATCTGACTACGGATTTCCTGTACTCCTTAACGGATGATGCAATTAACTACAAGAAAGAGCATCCGGACGAGATGCTGACCGATGCCAGTCGTTGGAACAATGATCCGACGCAAATTCCGATGCAAGTGGATTATGACGACGTGTTGAAGCGTTATTACGACGATCTGATGAAGGCGGATCAATCCGGGGATGCTTCGGCCGTTCAGGAGGACAGGGTGGTATCCTTCAAGGCATATCAGGAGTTTAAGGAGAAAGGCAATGCCGTCGATGTGAACACCTATGGCGAATACCTCTCCCGTATCGAGGGTCAACGCGAAGCGAACAATCCGAATCTGGAAGTGATTCCTGCCGGCTTCTACGGAACCACCGAGACGATGAAGCTGAAGTGGGCCAACCTCCAAAAGCTCGAAGAAGAGACGATATTGAAAATCATCATGGGCCAAGCCCCCGTTGATGAACTCGATAAGTTTGTGGACACCTGGAAGCGTACCGGCGGCGATGAGATTACGGAAGAGGTCAACCAGATGAGCAGCAGATAAGGAAAGCATGAGCCTTGGCGCGGAGGGCTATTGGTGGTCATCCGCGGGGGCTTTTCATTCGATAAGGCCTGTCCTGACAGGGACATGATGGAGGTGGAGCGGACGATGGCGCAAGTGGAAACAACCGTCAATTCAGAGCGGGAAGTTCGATACCGGAGGAAAAAGAAACGAAGAACCTTTGACGAAATGACCTATCATGCGATGCTGCTGCCCGGCATGGTCATGCTGTTCATTTTCTCGATTGTGCCGATGTTCGGGGTGGTCATGGCTTTTCAAAAGTTCATCCCCGCGAAAGGGATATTCGGCTCCGCATGGGCAGGACTCGACAATTTCACGTATATGTTTCAACTGCCGGATGCCAAACAGATTTTTGTGAATACGCTGGTCATCGCGGTCGGGAAGATTGTTCTCGGATTGATTGTACCGATCGTGTTCGCCCTGCTGCTTAATGAGGTGCGTCTGAAGCTCTTCAAAAGCACGATTCAAACCATCGTGTATTTGCCGCATTTTATGTCATGGGTGGTCTTGGGTACGATGCTGACCATGATCTTTTCCTTTGACGGCATGATTAACAATTTCCTTGAGCTTCTGGGGCTGGAGCGGATCATGTTTCTGGCAAGCAACGACTGGTTCAGGCCGCTGCTCATCGTGACGGATACCTGGAAGGAATTCGGATACGGGACGATTGTGTATTTGGCTGCGTTGACGGCGATTAACCCGGCTTTGTATGAATCGGCCGCAATGGACGGCGCAAGCCGCTGGAAGCAGACGCTGAATATCACGCTGCCGGGCATGTTTCCGACGATCATCCTGCTGGGCACGCTGAGTCTCGGCAATGTGCTGAATGCAGGATTTGACCAGGTGTTCAACCTGTATAATCCGCTGGTATATGAGACAGGTGATATTATCGATACGTTTGTGTACCGCATGGGTCTGATCAATATGCAGTATTCGTTCGCAACGGCGATCGGACTGATGAAATCGGTCATCAGCTTTATTCTGATCGTTATATCCTACAGGCTGGCCTCGAGGTATGCGGGGTACAGGATTTTCTAGGAGGGTTAGCATGATTCAATCCAAAACGCTGGGCTCAAGGCTATCCCGCCTGATGATTATGCTCGCGCTCGTTCTGATTACATTTGTGTCGCTGGCCCCCATCGTCAATACGATTATGGTGTCTGTCAGCAGCAGCACGGCTGTTAATGCTGGCAAGGTTTACTTTTTTCCGGTGGAGCTGAATTTCTCATCCTACGGGCAGATACTGAATGACACGAAGTTTTGGAAGGCGTTTCTAATATCCGTGGAACGGGTGCTGCTTGGGGGCGCGATCAACATGATATTGACCATCCTCATGGCCTATCCATTGTCGCGGAGCGTCACGCAGTTCCGATCGAGAAACAAATATATGTGGATTATCGTGTTTACGATGCTCTTCAGCGGCGGGATCGTTCCCTGGTATATGGTGATCAGCAAGCTGGGGTTGATCAACAGCATCTGGGCACTGGTTCTGCCGGGTGCGGTTCCTGTCTTCAACGTGATTCTCCTGATGAACTTCTTCAAGGGCATTCCGAAGGAGCTGGAGGAGGCCGCATTCATTGATGGTGCCGGTCCGTTGAAAATCCTGCTCAAGATCTTTATCCCGATTTCCATGCCCAGTCTGGCAACCATTACCCTGTTTGTTATCGTCGGTCACTGGAACAACTTCTTTGACGGAATCATCCTGATCAATGACAGCGAAAAAATACCGCTTCAAACCTATCTGCAGCAGCTCAGTCTGACGCGCGACCAGATGCAGAATCTCTCGGTGGAACAGCTGCAGCAATTCAATAAAATTTCCAACACGACCCTGAACTCAGCCAAAATTCTGGTTTCCATGATTCCAATTCTGCTCATCTATCCGTTTCTGCAGCGTTACTTAATCCACGGAATCGTTCTGGGGGCCGTGAAGGAATAGAACAGCTCAGCCGGTCAGGCATATTAGCGTGCTCTGCTTGAGCGGGTACATCCAGTACCGGCGGCAAATGGAATAGGTAGTCGACAGAGAACAGCGCCTCCAGCATGAGTCTTTCCGGCGAAAGACTATGCGGCGCTGTTTTGTCATGGTTGGGACTGTTCAGATTGTTTTTATTTGTAAGCAGTATCCGTTCAACATGGACAATTTGAATATATCATGTTATATTGTTATATAAATTAGTAGGTTTTGGAGTACCGTTGGAGGGATATCAATTTGAAAGATGCAGCTTCCACGAAGCCGATGTATGAACAAATTTTTAATGAGATGAAGCGAAAGATCTCAACCCATATTTTTCGGATAGGCGATAAAGTCCCTTCGGAGAAGGAACTCGCGGATGAATACGGAGTTAGTCGAATCACAAGCAAAAAAGCATTGGATCTGCTGGCGGCCGAAGGCGTGATTGTACGCAAGCCGGGCAAGGGATCGTTCGTAGCTGATCCGGATGAGCCTGTGGTACACAGGGAACCTCTCTCCTCAGAGAGCACAGATGCTGCAGCGGCCAGCCGGGAGAAGATGATCGGGCTCGTCATTACAGACTTTTCTTCAAGCTATGGAACGCGTCTTATCTACAGCATGGAGCAGTATTCGAGGGACAATGACTGTTTTCTGGTACTGCGCAGAACATTTGGAGACCAGGATAATGAGGAATTATCCATTCAGAAGCTGCGTAATCTCGGCGTGAACGGACTCATCGTATTTCCCGCTCAGGGGGAATATTTCAATGCCGAAATATTGAAGATGGTGATTTCCCGTTTCCCGCTTGTTCTGATTGATCGCAAGCTGAAGGGAGTCGCAGCGGCTTCCATCAGTACAGATAATCTTGGGGCAGCCGTGCAGGCGGTGGAGCATTTATTCGATTTGGGTCACCGTCATATTTCTCTGCTGTCTCCTCCGCCGAGAGATACGACAGCGGTTGAAGAACGGATTGAAGGGTTCGTGCAGGCTCATGCCGCCCGGGGCATCGCGTTTGATAAGGAAATCTGGATTAGCGACGTGACGGCCACTTTGCCCAATGCCTTCCACGAGAGCAATATTGAACGCGAAATCCAGCGGATCGTGCAGCATTTGCAGGATCACCCGTCGATTACGGCCTTTTTTGCGATCGAATATAACATTGCTTTGCTAGCCAAGGTTGCGGCAGAGCGCCTCGGTCTGCGGGTGCCGGAGGACGTATCCATCATATGCTTCGACAGTCCGCAGCTAAATATCGGTGAGGGTTATTTGTTTACCCATATGCGGCAGAACGAGGAAGAGATGGGCAGGCTGGCGATCGAGACGGTATTGGGCATCATGAATCACGATGATGTAGCCGTTGAGAAGCGATTGCCGGCGGAATTGGTGGTTGGAGCATCTACCGGGCCTGTAAAGAAATAACCAGCAAACTTTGTCTAAACTTCTGTGCGGTGACGCGCAGCCACATATGCATGTATAGCACGATATAACGTAATCCACCTGATACCGCTATATCGCGGAATTGAATTTTGATTTCGAAGACGATGCGTGATCGAGCACGGAATGGAATCGAACCGGATTAGGGGAAGAACAAATACAAACCATGCGCTCATGAATAGGTGAGTGCATGGTTTGTTTGTACTTCTTCTGAATGAATGATGGATTAGATCTGATGTGGAGATCGCTGGAATCTGATATAACATTTGAAATTTTTTTATATGTTGACATATTAACTAGAGGGTTGAAAGGAATTAAACGACTGTAGGTTATACTATCCACTTAATTGCGCGTAAACTATTTTGTTTTGCAGAACTATCCATATAAATCTCAAGCTTTCGTCTAAATCATATGTCATTATTTCTCGGGAAATAGCAGTTGTTAGCGAAATAACCGAAATAAATCGTAGCTCCGTTAAATAATTCCACCAAATGGGACTGTTGGATCAACATTCTAGGGGGATACCCATGAACCATGATCGCTTCACATTTCTTTTAGGAACTCATTCTTATAGAGGTTGTTCAAAAAGTCCGCTTTTGATCACGAAGCGAATCAGGAAGCAGCTCGGCATTGAATCTTGAATTCAGCCGGGCCTTCCGGTGCTCACGTACCCAAAACGTACGCTCCGCTCCTGACGTCCCTAGCTTCATCCAACTGAAGCGTTTTGAAAAAACGCACATCGGAAGCATAAGCTTCGGTGCTGAAAATCGACCTTTTTGAACACGCACTTATAGCACCATTGGTACTTCCATTTCTAGTCTTCTACTTCAATATCGCTCAAATGAATAGCTCTTGTATGCTTGGTAGGATTCCAATTTACGTTCTTCATTGTAATGAGTGACCAAAGGAACAGTGGTACATAAGTTAGATTGAAGAAGTACAGGTATGCATAGCTCCGGAAGAGGTTTACTTTATTTTTCGAATCGAGAAACTGTGCGTATCCTACGTAAATGAATTGGAATAACAAGCATATCATCCAAATTTGCCAAGGAATCAAATGATGAGCATCTAATAAGTCGGTAGCCATGGATATGAAAATAAGGAGACCAGTTGCAGCACTTAGAACAATCTTGCCAGGATTAATAAGGTACATAAAACCATCAAAAGCTTTGAAGTCTAGCTTGCTAATGAATCTCCAAATTAATCTGTGAGCGTATTTAAAGCAAACATCCCAATGCCCTCTTGCCCATCGGAGACGTTGAATGCAGGAAGACTTGAAACTTTCCGGCTTCTCATCGTACACGCGCGCAAAGTGACACCATTTAGCTGGTACTCCTTCAAGCAAACACTGCATCGTGAACTCAAGGTCTTCTGTTAAGGAACGAGCGGTCCAACCGATGGTTTTGAACAGAGTTATGTCTACGCAGAACCCAGTTCCACCGATCGCGTTTCCTAAGCCTAATCTGGACTTAGCAAGCTGCCAAGAGCGGTTCATGAAAACGTAGCTTACAGAGTAACCTATTGTCACCCAGTTGTCATTGGGATTCTTAGAATCCAGGTAACATTGTATTAATTGATCCCCGTTCAACAAGTGGTTATTCATTTCCCTTAAATAGTTCAACGAGACCAGGTTGTCGGCATCGAAGAAGGCGATACCGTCAAAATCATCGATTAACCTATCTCCATACTGCTCAATGGCGTATTTGATTCCATAAGGCTTCCCCTTTTGGTCTCCTGGCAGGTAGGTATGTTCAATAACAACAGCACCAAGTTTTCTAGCGATTTCACTTGTATTATCCATACATCCATCAGCAATAACGCACACTTCATAGAGTTCCCTCGGGTAGTCCATTTTATGAAGATTCTCGACAAGGTGTCCGATAACCGCTTCTTCGTTGTGCGCAGGAATCATGAGAAGAAATCTTTTCAAAGGTTCATATTCTTTGAGTCTCTTTGGTTTTCCAAAGCCAAAGAGACTGATGAGCATCCAATATGCCCAGAAGAATAGTAGGAGGCATTGAATTAAGGTTAATCCAACACCAAATACATACTCAAAACTCATTACTTGCTCAACCCTTTTTACTGAAATTTTTATATATAAAAGGCTATTCCATAGTATGTATAGGTTTCATCTACGTCAAGTAGAGTCTTGTTTCAGAATTCTTAAATCCGGATAAAAAAGGCAACCCCATTCGCCCCGTGTGACGATGAGATTGCCTTTGCCTTGGTTACAATTAATCGAACTTGATCACACCCGTGGTATGAAGCAGCACCAAAAATACGAGTACTGGCGCGATATAACGGAGCATGAACAGCCATACCCGGAACCAGCCGGCTTTCAGGCCAGCGGCATCTGCCGCCTTCTTCCAGAAGTATCCTGCAAAGAGAGTGGTGATCAGACCCCCGACCGGAAGCAGAATATTGGATGTGATGAAATCCAGCCAATCGAAGAAGTTTTTGCCCCCGATATCGGAAAGCCCAGGTACGATGCCGAATGACAACGCCGAGGGTAGACCGACCAGCATAACCAGCGCGCTAATGACGATTACGGCTTTTGTACGTCCCCAATGCCAGCGGTCCATGACATACGAGGTTGGGACCTCCAGCAATGAGACGGAGGAGGTTAAGGCCGCGATGGCTAGAAGAATGAAGAACAATCCCCCGAAAAAAGAACCCAGTGGCATGGCTGAGAAGGCAGCCGGTAAGGCAATGAAGACAAGAGAAGGTCCGGCATTCGGCTCAATCCCGAAGGAAGCGGTTGTCGGGAATATAATGAGCCCGGCAATAAACGCGTAAATCAGGTCACCCGCGCCGATGGCAAGGGTTGCCGGACCTAGCGATTGCCGCTTATCCACATAAGCGCCGTAGGTCAACAGAATCCCCATCCCCAGCGAAAGGGAGAAGAAGGCATGTCCCAGCGCGACCAGCGCCGCTTCCGGGCTTAGCTTCGAGAAGTCAGGATTCAAGAAGAAGGATACGCCCGCGCCGGCTCCTGGCAAGGTTACCGCACGGATCATTAGTACAATCAACAGAATGATCAGGCCCGGAATCAGAACCTTGTTGAATTTTTCGATCCCTCCGGAAATTCCTTTGGCTACAACCCATCCGGTAATAATAATAGCGGCGAATTGCCATATAATCGGCATGTAGCCTTCCGTAAACGTAGTAAATTGACCACCGAAATCGGTATTGTTGTACAGATTGCCGCTAAATGACATGACCGCATAATGTAGCGTCCAGCCTGCCACAATAACATAGAAGGTCAGAATGAGAAACGGTGCAATGACCTGGAGCAATCCAAGATGACCGAAGATTTTCGGTCCGCCCGCTTTAACGAAGGAAGTTGCAGCACTCCCACGGCCAGCTCGTCCGATGGCAAGCTCGGCCAACAGGACGGGCAGACCGATCACGATGAGACAGATTATAAAGAGCAGGAAGAAAGCTGCGCCGCCGTGTTCTCCCGTAATGTAAGGAAACTTCCACATGTTTCCGAGGCCGACAGAGCTCCCGATCGCGGCCAGAATAAATCCAGCAGAGGAAAAACGATCATTTTTCCCCGTTGAAGCTGGGTTGTTGAGCTGAGATTTCATAGATGTTCCCCCAGTTAATTAAAGTTAAGTTCCTCTATTATATTTCAAGTTCTGCCAGAAAGGCATAAGTAATTTTTCCTAAGGGATGAGGACTTGCTTTTTTTATTATGCTGCGAACACAAAGGTTTCAATACTAACAATAACCACGATTTGTAAATAAATAAACCTTAAACACCAAGTTTAAGGAAATGAAGAGACTTTGGGTAGGGAAAAAATCACAAATTCAACCTTCCGGAGGTGGAAGTTGGCGGGGGTTGACAAATATCTTATGTTGTTATATCTTTATATTAAGATAAATTAAAATCATATGGAAAAGAGGGATATCATGATCAAAAGCTTAACCCGGATTAATGAATTGGCTAAAAAACAGCGGGAGGGCGTGCTCACTGCCGCGGAAAAAGCCGAACAGCAAGTTTTGCGCACGGACTATCTGCGTGAAATTCGCGGACAGGTTCTAAGCACCTTCTCGGGATTAAGCATCGTGGATCCCGACGGAAACGACGTGACACCTGAGAAACTTCGTCATGAGCAGAAGAAGCTAAGAGAATAGTAAATTGCCGTTACTGTATAACGCCTTTACACAGTATGGTGAACATAATAAAACAAAGAAGGGGTCGCCATGTCATGGCGATCCCTTCTTTGTTTTAAACACAGTTGCGTAGGGCGTCTCTATCCAAACCGCTCCGTCTTGTACCACTTGGACTCCCTGCCCGTGATTTTATCCACGACCAAGGAGTAGAAGGCCTTGACGGAAATGAAGAGGAACAACTGAGCGTAGGTGAAGTACGACACGCAGGAGAGAATGAAGTTGCGTGTGTGGCTCTGGCCAATGTCCGCTGCGAGCGCCAGGTTAATCTGCAGGACGTAGATGTAATACATTAAGGCCCAAGCTATGATGAGATACATATACACATCACCCTCAAACCGGAAAGGGGAGGCGACGGCCGGGTTAAACAGGGCGATGATCTGATACACAATGTTGGCGACAAAAATAATATCCGAGATGATAATGGCAATCATAAACCAGAAGTAACTGGCCGCGTAATACAGCACATGCAGCTTAATGCGCCAACTTGTCCGATCAAACAGATGGTGAATATTGTCTGTGACAACGCTGTAGTTGCCTTTGGCCCAGCGTTCGCGCTGTTTCATGTAGACCTTCAGATCCTCGGGCTCCTGCTGATAAGCTTCGGCTTGCGGAGCCAGCGCAATAAGCTGCCCTCTCGTCAGGATCTCGAACGAAATCGCGGTATCTTCCGTGATCGCATGCTCATCCCATCCGCCGATGTCCTGAATGAGCGCGGTTTTCACGATAAAGTTCGTGCCCGGAATGGTGCCCAG
Source organism: Paenibacillus sp. ISL-20 (assembly GCF_018613005.1). NCBI lineage: Bacteria > Bacillati > Bacillota > Bacilli > Caryophanales > Paenibacillaceae > Paenibacillus > Paenibacillus sp. ISL-20. The sequence goes on along the minus strand of NZ_JAGGRD010000037.1, from coordinate 61,360 downwards.
CTTAAATAGCTGCCATAATCCAGTGTGATGCACGCGCTGTATGGTCACCAGCTCCAGATTGATGCAGCGGGACAGAAAATTCTGTCCGCGGTTTCGGGCCTTGTTGCGGCCGAAGACAGCCCCGTAGCGTTCAGGCTGCTCCATCGCCTTCTGCGTCAGGAACAACAGCGCGTTTTTTTCAGGTGCGGCATCCGCGTCGTAGACACAGATCCATTCGCCTGTTGCCTGCTTAAGCGCGTCGTTCAGGGCGCCTGATTTGCCCCCGGTTCCGGTTCTCTCCAGAATAAGAAAGTCGCGGTCCAGGTAACGTTCATTGGCTTTCAGCGCCCTTAAGCGCTCGGCCGTATGATCCTTGCAATTGTCGGCGATGACAATCACCTGCATTTTGTGATGCGGATAATTCATCTCCAGAATGTGCTCTACTGTTGCCTGGATGACCAATTCCTCGTTATGCGCGGGCACCATGACCGACACGGTAGGAAAATCCTCCAGACTGCTTGGATTCACCAGCTTCTGCCGGCTTTGTTTATGAATGAACACGATGGCCCCGGCCATAATAATGATCGATTCCAGTACGGCAATCCATATACTGATAATGGAGATGACCAGGAAAAAGTCAGTCACTGAACTTCCCCCGATCGTATTTTCGTTTGACTTTCGAACGGAAGCTTAAGGTGGCAATCGTCAGAATAATGATGGCTATGGAGAACACGATGCTGACCCCGATGCACAGAGGGATAAACCAGTTGGTATACGACATCGGCTGAAAGCCTCCTTTTTATTGATGATGGTAATTTAACTTAGTTAAATATATTCCCCGATGAGGTCGGTTTCGGTATTTCGTTCTAATGCGGAGATGACGTCATCGATATTTTCATATCGGCTAAATTGCTCCTTCTGAAATACGAGGCCGCCGGCGCGGACCACAAGCTTGAGGGACATGCCTTTCTTGTCACGGAAGGGGACGTTCATCATGGCGACTTTGATGCGCTCCATAAGGCTTTTGAGATATTCCGGCTTGGTGAGCGGGCACAGAATGATAAAGCGTCCTTCTCCAATGGAGAATTTATAGTCCTCATAACGAATCTGCTTCTGAATCGTGCTCGACAGTTCCATGATCAGCTTGGCAAAACGGTGTGATCCGACAGACTCCCTAGTCAGGGGGAGAAAATCGAGCTTAAACATCATGATGCAGAAACTGTACTGATCCGAATAGCGATTGGCCAGATTGGCTTGTTTCACCAGCGTATCTGCGAAAGCATCCTTGCTGCCAAGGGAGGTGTCGATGTCGATATCCGGGTTGGTTTTCCTCAATTGCTCGAGACGCCTTATGAACCTTCGGCTTCGCACCAGAGCTAGCTTGATGAAGATAGCAATGGTGGTATTGGCGGGCAGCAGCAGAATCCAGGAGAGTGTGAGTGCATTGACCGGGGCCAGAGTGGACAACCATACGAAATAAGTGACCAAATACACAAACACCGTAACCGTCGAAACGCCTACCGGAAGAAAGAAGCCGATCAATAAGGCGCCCAGTGTACCGACGCTGAACAGGAATTCCGTGAAAGTAAAACTTTGGTTTACATAGATGTTCCAGAATATGAACAACTGCTGGACCATGGCGAGAGCAATCAGCAGAAAATAACCGAGTTCGACGCGACGTAAAGGGGTGGACTTTTTCATGTTTTACCTACTTTCTAATCTCTTAAACCTTTTATCGCAGTAGTTAGGCCATTCCAATGTTATTTAAAAATTACCCAAATGTCGATAGATTTATCGAACGTTGACATAATCTACACATTGGATAACGAATTTAAAGTCCACTGACCCTGGAATTCTCCTTTCAACTGACCCTTACGGAAATCTTGGCATATGGGGTAGAGTAGACAATAACGTCTTCATGATGTCACAGGTGGTATATCCCGTTTGTCTTATAAGTGGTGTAGCTTTCATGCTAGAGAATATACAGAATAAGAAGGTGTGCCTGATGTTATTGGATCAAATCTATACCGAATACAAGCCGATGATGTTCGGCCTGGCCTATCGGATGCTGGGGAGTGTGGCGGATGCGGAGGACATTGTGCAGGATGTTTTTTCCCAATTCGTGCAGATGGATCGAGGAGAAGTACTGAATGAGAAGGCATATTTGGCCAAAATGACAACGAACCGCTGCATCAACCTGTTGAAATCGTCCAGACGCCAGCGCGAAACGTATACTGGTCCCTGGCTGCCTGAGCCGATACCGGACTATGACATGCTGAAGTGGTCCGATCCTGCGGAACGCCGCGAAACGATTGGTTATGCCTACCTGGTGCTGCTTCAACGGTTAACGCCGCTGGAACGTGCCATTTATATCGCCAAGGATACGCTGGGTCTTGAATATCAGGTCATAGCGGAGATGCTTGAAAAGACGGAGATCAGCTGCCGCAAGACCTTCAGCCGCGCCAAGCAGAAAATGGGGCAGGTCACGGAGAGGCCTAAGGGAGAAAACGTCCGGACGGAAACGCAGGAACGCTTCGTTGAAGCATTCCTGCGGGCGTCCGATATGGGCAATTTTAAGCCGCTGTTGTCTTTCCTGAAGGAGGAGGTTACGCTGCTATCGGATGGGGGCGGCAAAGCGAGGGCAGCCATCAATCCGATATTGGGCGTTGAACGGGTACGTGCTTTCTTCGAGGGATTATCTGCCAAAGGCTCGTTTCGGGAAGGGTTTGAGCCTGTCTCCGTAAACGGAGAGCCTGGCTTATTGCTGAGGCGGGACGGTAGGGTCTCCATGGTGCTGACGGTAGAGTGGGAACCCGATCTATCCCGCATCCGTCGGATTTTTCTTGTGGTGAATCCGGATAAATTACAGCTGTTTAATCAAAACAGCCCGGGAACAGCCCTGTAGCGACACCGATCCGGTTCCAGGCATTGATCGTCGTGATCGCCATGACCAGATCGACGAATTGCTTCTCGTCAAAATGCTTGCGGACGCGTTCGTATACATCTGCAGGAACGCCGGCCTCGGACAGCTTGGTCACGCACTCCGTCAATTCGATGATGGCCCGTTCTTCGTCGGAATATATCGGGACTTCCCGCCACATCGGCAGAAGGAGGAGGCGATCCACGCTTTCGCCCATGGAGAGCAGATCCTTGGAATGCATATCCACGCAGTAGGAGCAGCCGTTGATCTGGGATGCCCGGAGCTTAATGATTTCGTACAGCCTGTGATCGAGTCCGCTTTTTTGGGCCGCTTGCTCCAGGGCAAGCAGGGTTTTGAAGGCTTCGGGATTGGCCGACCGGTAATTCATTCGCAGTTCCATGTTCAGTTCCCCTTTTTGGTATGATTTTTGATATTCACCCATATGACAGTTCGCGGTGCAGAATTGTGACATGTCCAAAGGAAAAAAGAAAGAAACCCTTCAAAGGTAGAGAACGAAAGACCGAAAAGGGACTGCGCTTCTTGGCAGAAGCGCCGTTCCGGGCAGCATTCATGTTCATCCAGAGGGTTTCTTTGTCATTTATAACGTTTTATATGTTATTTTTCGGCCTTAAGCGGAATGCGTAATACATCGTCTCGCTTATGAGTGGCATACTTCGAAATATACACCTCAAGCTCGGTCTTGTCGAAATTCTCATACACGTCCATATGTTTATTGTTGTCATCGCCGAACAGGCTAGTCATGGCTGGCATTCCATAGTTCCGGTCGTTGCCTTCAAGATAATAGGTTTGGTTAACGCCTCCGAACGCCGGATCTGCGCTGGAGGATTCCACATAGAGGTTATTCTCCTTCATGTAATAGATCCATGTGATCGGATAACCCGCAATGCTGGTCGTTATGGTCTGATGCTTAGCCGAAATATCGGTCAAGCGGATCGGACTCTTGTCTCCATCATATGCATCGACGCGGTGCTTGGTGATCAGGGACACAGGCTGGTTCGCCAGGGAGGCCGCATTCAGTCCGGTCATTTCAAATCGCAGCTCCGTTTTATTGTGTTGTCCCTGAACAGACCATATATTTCCGTTCAATAGCGTTCCGCCTATATCCAGTTGGTATTCCATGTAAGGAACCTGCGTGTATTTTTCTTCATGGGTCAGGATCAGCCGGACTTGGGTTGGCGTAATGATCATTTCATGGATCTTCGTTCCGCCAGGAAGCTGATCAACAGGGATATTTAGCGTTTCTTTAAACGTTCCATTGTCCATTTGTTTCTTGGACAGGGCCATATCTGAGCTCCAAGTACCCTTTGCGGTTTCAAGTGTGCGATCATAAGTAAGCTGGAAAGCAGTTCCTTCTGCAAGCAAATGGTCGGACTTGAATATTTGCTGATTTATAAATTCTCCAGCTGCACCTGGGGTTCCATTAAAGGAAGGCTCGGTTTCCTTGATAATCTCACGCTTGTCATTGATGGCCTCTACTCGCACCCAGCCTCTACTGCTCATCTCGGGATCCGTATACGTAATGGCCGTTCGAAGCAGGACATTTCCATCGGATTGATCGAATGACTGCAAGCTCACGCTGTCAATGCCATCTTTCTGGATAGGGAATCCCTGTGTATTGGGGTTACTAGGGTCGTAGTTGAGGGACTGTGTGCCATCGCCGGTAAAATGGATATTCTCCATGGCAAACTCAATATTCGCTGTCTGGCCGTCAGCGACCCAATCGGTTTCAAAATACCCCTGGAATACGCCTAGCTCCTCATTCCACTGATGGGAATAACGGCCCTCGATGGAATGGCCCTCCTTATCTTTAAGCCCAATATGATCAAAGGCTAATTGCTCACCAGCCCGTGAGCCGGGATTCAAACTATAGAGCAGGAATGTCCGGTTCTCATCGATAAACGCCGTGTGCACCGTTAAGGTGATGCCGTCCCTCGTAACGGATTGTTCAATCGTCTGGCCAAGCCCCTGCTCCAATGCGGACTGGATACCGGCCCTGTAAGATAGAAGATTGGACCAATCATAGTTCAGGGCTGCATAGACCGGCGTTGCCATCAAGGCGACGGATATCCCCGTGATGATCGCAATCCGTTTTCGTCTGCGCGGACGAAGCGGAACCGATTCACCCCCGGCCACCTTCAATTCGTTCTGCTGAATGCTGCTCCACATGCGGTCAAAATCAGGATAAGACACGTTATTCGTTGTTTTCATCTGGTCCTTCAGACTGTTCTCAAAACGTTCCAAATTGTTTCTCTCCCTTCAGCCAAAAGCCGTTATTCTGTTCGAGCTTTTTTCGCATGATTTTCAATGCTTTGTGAAGCCTTGATTTAACCGTCCCGACGGGAATCTTCAGCGTTTCGGCAATTTCCGCCATCGACATCTCACCGATATAGCGGAGTGTGACAACGGCCATCAGCTTGTCCGGAAGCTGCCGCAGCAGTTTCTCCCATTCCGCCGCCGCTGCTTTTTCCAATACGATGGCGTCTACGGATTTAACCGATGCCGCGGTCTGCTCGTGGAGCCACTCGACCTGGCTTTGCTTGTCACGCTGGGTCTGATTTCTTCTAAGCAAGTTCAGGCAATGATTCATCGCGATGCGCATGATCCAGGCACGTGTATGCTCAACGCTTCTCCAATCCTGACGAAATACGGTGACAAATACGTCGTGGCAGAGATCTTCCGCATCTTGCGCGTTCCGCAGCATGTAGTAGCAGGTACGGTACACATCTTTGTTGTAAGTATCGAATAACTCGCGTTCCGTCAATCCAAGGCACTCCTTTCTTCGCGTTATGTCTACTAAACAAATGACCCTTGGAAAGGGTTCATCTTTTTTTGCTTCCGTAATGCAGCGAAGGTCTGAGTCCGTCTCCGTAACTGTTAATTGATTTCATTCTAACAAAAAAGAACATCTGCCCCACGATATAAAAAGAAGGGCAGATGTTCTATGAATATCTGTAAGTTTAGAAGCCGCTGACAGGCTCGTTAGAACCATCGATTAAGCATATTACAGAAGGTTATCACTGGATCGCTGGCATCTTAGGCTATGCGGAACCAGCTGATTTGCACTTCGCCTTTAATGATAAGGAAGACGTCGGCTCGTCCAGTTAATCCTGTCAGTTGAGCTTGAACCGTAGTCCAGGCTTGGCGTCCGCCGGTCGGCAGAATCTTGCAGCTTCCGGCAGCAGGACCATCGGGGCTGCCGGTCGTAATGGCGATTTCGCCGCCCTTAATATGCCCGCTCACCCTGGCTTCGAACGTTACCGAAGCGTCGCCGAGATCCACGTCATGGAAAGCGATCCATCCCGTTTCTTGCAAACAGCCCGCCATTCTCTTCCGAAGATAAGGCGATATATTTGCGGCTAACAGCAGAACGAAGACGTACCTGGTCTAATCCCGTATGAAAATGGACGCTGCGTTCCCCCATTTTCTCCTGCACGCCCTGAAGCGGCGTTATCCGGTATGGAGGCGTACCGCTGTACCAATCCGTAAATGCTTCGTTAGCCAGGGGACCGATGACAGCAGCGGACTTCAACTGATCACGCTTAAGGGGCAGTAATTCATCGTTTTTCAGGAGGACGATCGATTCCCGGGCGGCTCGAAGAGATAATTCGGCATGCTCGGGCGCGCATAGCTTCGACTCCGGCACATGGCTGTAAGGATTCCGTTCTTCCGGATCGAATTCGCCGAGACGGAACCGGACACGGAAGGAATTGCGGAGGGCGTGATTGAGATCCTGCTCTTCCAATAACCCTTGCTCCAATGCGTCACGGAGAGCGCGGAAGGAGATGTCCTGGTCGTCGGTGATGCTGTCGATTCCGGCTTTAACGGAGCCGGCCACAGCCTCTGCATAGGACGATACATATTGATGGTCCATGACAGTGCCGAGAACGTCACCCGCGTCCCCTACCACGAATCCGTCCATGCCCCATTCCCGTTTGACGATGTCGTTTACTTCATGGTTCAGGTTGCACGGCGTCCCGTTGATGCCGTTATACGCAGTCATCATGGAACCGGCTTTCCCTTTCCGGAACGGTGCCTCGAAAGCCTTCAGATAATACTCGCGTTTGTTTCTGGGATCGATGCTTACCGAGGCGCTGCCGCGGTCAACTTCGTTGTTATTGCCGTAGAAGTGCTTCAGGGTAGCTACCGTTTTGTAGTAGAAGGGATGGTCTCCCTGCATGCCCTTTACAAGCCCGGTGGAGAGTTCCCCGGTTAGGTGCGGGTCTTCCCCGTAGGCTTCTTCCGTGCGTCCCCAGCGAGGGTCCCGTTCCAGATCCACCGTGGGCGCCCAGATGGTCAGTCCGTTGATGGCCCGGTCGCGCTGGTAATAGACGCGGGCTTCCTCCGCGATGACCGATCCGATCTCCCGCATCAGCTCGGGATTCCAGGTACACGCAAGCCCGGTATTTTGCGGGAACACGGTCGCTTCGCCTAGCCATGCCACGCCGTGAGCCCCTTCGGTGCCATGCTTATATTTTTGCAGGCCGAGGCGGGGGATTTCCGACTGGTATTGGCACATTAATTCAATTTTCTCGTCCAAGGTCAATCGGGATACAAGATCTTTAACCCGTTCTTCCAACGGAAGATCCGGATTCTGGAATGGATATTTCATGGAGCAAAACCTCATTTCTATGCATAGTTGGAATGAAAACGCTCTCAGTTATACATGCGATAAGTTCATGCTTCTCTTAAAACGGTTAGTACAATTCCATCATAGCTTGCTAAGGGGAGTCGTAATACACCGAGAATTAGCGCAATTTTCATGTAAAAATTTCGATTCCTTCAGGACAGCTGATTTGACGATTTCATCGCCTCCGCTGGTAACCTGGTGTTTGATGATTGGGAAGAAGGTCAGGGAAGCTGAAGGATGAACGGGTTGCCGGTGATCTCCCTGTAACCCAGTTATTAGATCAAGCGTTTAGATTAATGAATGAAATGAATGGAGGAAACGAAAGAGAGGAGTGATTTTATTCCAAGAGAAAAGAAAATCATAATTACAATAGCAGTGGTGCTCCTAGCAGCTACTATGGCGATTATTTATTATTCTGTTCGATTGCCTTCTACAAGCGTCATTGCCCATTCTACTAAAATAGAAAAGATCTCTTTTCTATACCTGAAAGGAACTAACATGACACCTTACCTCATCGAATTCGAAGACCAAAATGAAGAGCTTAATCAATGGATGAGCATTTTTGACTCCGTGTCGTATACGAGGTCGCCGAGATCGTTTTTCAGCAAAAACATAAGAAATGATGGGGGGCCTACGTTTGCATTCATTATTTTTTACCGTGATCGTGATGGAGAAATAAATGATTATTTTTTGGATATCAATCAAAAAGGTTATGTTCTAAGGGGAGGAAAGAAAATATATAAAATGGTTGATCGGGAAGAGGAGGTCTTTGATCAGCTCTCCACATGGCTGTTTGAAAAGGCTGTTAGAATGCCAGTAACTTAAAAACTGAAAGAAATGAACCACGGAATAGAACGAGGGATTTATGAAACCTCTACGATGAAAGGGATGCTTAAGCGCCTCCGTTTCTTCGTGAGAGGTTTCTGTTTTCTTTCGTCCGTTACATTCTGCAAATCTCTTTGGGGCAGTCCTCGCAGTGGCAGATATTCCGTAAATAGTCGGGATCATTGAGAACGATGCGTCCCCGTTCGGTAGAAATCACGCCTAGATCCTTAAGCTCATTCAATATCCGGTTAACGCTTTCACGGGTGGAACCAATCATCTCCGCCATTTCCAAATTCGTAATCCGCTTGCCAATGATGGATCGCCCATCCTTGATTGTCCCACTCGTGCCGTACATATTGTACAGTCGCAGCAGCAGTGAGCACAGAGCGCCGGATTTACCATGCAGCAGAAGGTCGCGTAATTTGCTTTGCGCGGTGCGCTGCATGAGTGCCATCCAGCCCATATATTCCACGGCAAAGTCCCCGTTGGTGCGGATGACTTTATCCAGTTCGGCCTGCGGCACAATTCCGACTTCACTATCCTCCAAGGCTTTGGCTTCGAATTGATGAACGGCTCGTCCGAACGGATCGGGTTCACCGAACAGATCGCCGGGGATGTGAAGCGATAAGGTGGCCGACAATCCGTCTTCCAGCAGTTTGGATACCTTCAAGCTTCCACGGTTTACAAAGTACAGCCGATCCGCAGGATCATTCTCCTGGTATAGATAATCACCGGCAAACAAACGGACAGGTTCGGCCATCTCCCGGATCAGAGCGAGATGCGGTTGTGAATAGACAGAGGAAGTACCCGCTGGAAACAACCCTCCATTCCATGTTTCGGACCTTGCAGCTCGATTCTGTTTCATACGATCTTCTCCTTCCATAAGTTTATTCGGCAAGCTGATAATCGTCATTGGTCAGTTTGAATGCATGGGTCAGACCTGAGGTGAGATAGATTTGATGATCAGTGGTAACAAAAATAGCTTCGGCATCGTCGCGGCTCTCGACGAACTGCCGTCCTTCCGTTAGTCCAAGCGAGAAGACGGAAGTTGACATGGCGTCGGCGTCCATGGACGTGTCGGTCACAATCGTTACGCTGAGCAGGTCATTATCGACCGGATAACCGGTGAAGGGGCTCAGAATATGGTGATACACTTTTCCGTTTGCTTCGAAGAAGCGCTCGTACACGCCGGAGGTTACGATTGTCTTATTGACGACCTCCAGTGTTCCCAGATGCTGCCCGCGCTTTTCTCCGGGATCCTGGATGCCGATATTCCACGGTGAACCGTCCGGTTTCGATCCCATGGCAAGGATGTTGCCCCCAAGGTCGATGATGGCCGAATGGAAATCCTGCTGCTGCAAATAATCCGCAATGACGTCCGCCGCATATCCTTTGGCGATGGCCCCCAGATCCAGCGACATTCCTTCTTTCTTCAGCAGAATGGCATGGGATGCCGGATTCAAAATGACATCCTTATAGTTCATTCTCTTCATGGCTTCATCCAGCTCATCCTCTTCCGGCACAGCGGGGTGTTCACCGCCAATGCCCCAGAGGTCGACAAGCGGGCCTACGGTCGGTTCGAAATGTCCGCCGGAAGCCGCCGCGTAATCGATGGCGGTTTGGACAACCTTGAAGGTTTCCTCGGATACGCTCACTTCGGACTTGCCCGCCGCTTGATTGACCCGATCAATCTCGCTGTCCGCCAGCTGCCGGTTCATGCGTTGGTCGATCCGCTCCAGCAGTGCGCCTACCTCATCGAAATGCTGGGACGTCATCCGTTCATCGTAAACGCGGAGACTTACAATGGTATCGAATATAAAGTAACGTTCGGTTGCCGGTTCGTTGCTGGCGGCTACCTTCTGATCTGCTGTGGTTGTGCAGCCAATCGATCCCGTCATCAACAGGGTGAGCATGATCAACAGGTTGCTGTAGGAAAGAAGCTTCCTATACATGACAGTGCCTCCTCTTTTCAGTTCTGATGCTGTTCTCAATCGAGTTCCGATGATCTCAGCGTATCAGACCCTTCCCTTGCTGAATGTGAGAAAAATCATTTCTGGCACTTGGTGCAGCCCTGATAATGAAGATAAGCAAAGCGAAGTGGAGAGATGCTGATGAAACGCGGAGATATTGGAATAGCGCTCGTGCTGATAGCGGTTGTCGCCTGGTTTGGAATATCCAAGTTTATGGGAGAAGACGGAGCGGCGCAGGGAACCTATGCCATGATCGAGGTGAATGGAAAGCATTATGATACGGTGGCGCTTACGGAAGAGCCCCGAGATATAGAAATCCGGACAGAACGGGGATATAACCTCTTGAGGGTCTCCCGCGAGGGGATCGAGATGGTCGAGTCGGATTGTCCGGATCAGCTCTGCATTGGGTTCGGTCACGTTCACGATGTTCATGGCACCATTGTATGTTTGCCCAATCGGGTGTTTGTAGAAGTGACTGGAGATCAAGTTGAAGGAAGTGAGCCGGATGCCGTTGTCTCCTGATCCCCATGCACTCCGCAAGCTGGTCGTAATCGCCATCTGCGCCTCCTTATCGGTGGTGCTTGGCATTGTGGAGGCCCTGATTCCATTCGCGGTCACGATACCCGGTGCCAAGCTGGGACTAGGCAATATTTTGGTGCTGACCTGTCTAGTCTGCCTAGGGGGCAGAGATGCCCTGTGGCTTATCGTTTTAAAGACATTGCTGACGGCCTTTATACTCGGAAGCTTCTCGACCTTCCTGTTCAGTATGTTCGGCGCGCTGGCGAGTTTTCTGGTGATGTATGTCATGCTTAGGCTCGGGGGCCATAATTTCAGTTTAACCGGCGTGAGCATCGCAGGTGGCATTGCTCATAATATTGGCCAATTAACGGCAGCCTCGCTGGTATTGGGAACAACCAAAATTTATTATTACTTGCCATTTTTGCTCGGGGCGGGTGTAGTGACGGGGATATTTGTGGGATGGGCTGCAAAACATCTGATCGAATCCCTGCGACGTATCGATCCGTTTGGCATGTTTCACACGGAAAGTTAAGGAGGAGGCGCTAGGCATGGTGGACATAACCGATAAGTCAGAGCACGCGGTCCAACTCAAGCATGTATATTACGGTCAGGGCTGTACGAACGTGCTCAAGGACGTCTCGCTGGCGATCCCCCAAGGGCAGTGGGTATGCATCGCCGGAAGGAACGGGGCAGGCAAGTCCACGTTGATTCGCCTGTTAAACGGTCTTCTCCTCATGAGTCGGGGACGCATTCTTATTGATGGGCTGGAATTGAACGGCCGTACGCTGGGTGAAATTCGCCGTCATATTGGCATGGTGTTTGCCAACCCTGACGATCAGTTTGTCGGCCTCACCGTAGAGGATGATATTGCGTTTGGCCTGGAAAATCTGTGCCTGAGCCGGGAAGAGATGCTGCAGCGGATTCGGACCTATGCGGAGCGGCTGGATATCGTCCATCTGCTCCACCGCCATCCGGCTACTTTGTCCGGTGGACAGAAGCAGCGCGCTGCCATTGCCGCCGTGCTGGCGATGGAGCCTTCTATTATTGTCTTGGACGAGGCAGCTTCCATGCTGGATGAGAAGGCTAAGAATGAGCTGCTGGGTTTCATGAGAACCATGCATGCCGAAGGCCGATATACCATCATCTCCATCACCCATGACGTAGAGGAGATGGCCGAAGCAGACCGGATGATTGTGTTGGATGGCGGGATAGTGACGGCAGACGGAAGTCCAAGGGAGCTGCTGCTGCAGGAAGAGCTGCTCCAACGTTGCAGGCTAAAGGTTCCTTTTGCCCTCCAGCTATGCAGGGAGCTGAAGGCGCGGGGGATTGATATCGGTGAGCTGGTTAGGGAGAAGGAGGTGCTGGAGGCGTTATGGTCATATCATTCGAAGAGGTTTCTTACCGCTACCGGGACCGGGGGATGAGTCCTATTCTTGGACTCGACGGTCTTAATCTGGAACTGGAGGAAGGCAGAATGATTGCCGTCCTCGGTGCGCCGGGTTCAGGAAAATCAACACTTCTCCAGCATATGAACGGATTGATACGGGCAGATGAGGGCTTGATTCGCATATTGGATTTTCGCCTTGAATCGGGGGACAGCAAGAAAATCCCTGCCGGTCTGCGGCAACGCGTCGGCCTGGTGTTCCAATACCCGGAGCAGCAGCTGTTTGAAGAGACGGTGGAGAAAGATTTGCTGTTCGGGCCGCTTAATTTCGGGCGGAGTCCAGCCGAAGCTGCCGAGGCGGTCCGTAGAGCGGCTTCCTTCGTCGGATTAGACGAGGAGCTGCTGGCACAGAGTCCTTTCAAATTAAGCTCGGGCCAGATGCGAAAAGCGGCCGTAGCTGCCGTACTGGCGGCTGACCCCGACATTTTGGCTTTGGATGAGCCTACGGCCTCCCTCGATCCTGCCAGCCGTGAGGATTTGATGGAGCGGCTGCATGGATTAACGAGCACCCAAGGCAAGACGGTTCTCATCGTCACCCACCGGTTGGAGGAAGTCGTGGCCTATGCGGACGAGTTCGTTGTAATTAAAGATGGCAGCGTCGTATTTCAAGGAACGGCCAAAGAGTTGGTACACCGGCAGGAGGTGCTGGAGCAGGCGGGACTGATGGCTCCGTCGTCCGTGCGGATGGCGGGCAAGCTGGCAGCCCAGCTTGGAGTACAGCCTCCGGAGATGCCACCGGATGCGGCGGCGCTGGCGGATTGGTACGCAAGCCAGCTTGAAATATAGGGCAGGGCGAAGCAGAGGCGAAAGGAGGAAGCATGGATGAAACGAAAAATCATCCTGGGCCGATATATGGAAGGTGATTCATGGGTTCATCGTCTGGATCCGCGTGCCAAGACGGCTGCCATGCCGCTCTTTATGGTAGCCGTGTTCCTGGTAGACGGATATATGGGGGTGCTCGCGCTGCTGCTGTTCACTGCGGCGGTAATCCGGGCTACGAGAATCCCGTACCGTTATTTCATTATAGCCATGAAGCCGCTGATGTTCCTAATATTGTTCATCCTGGTATTTCACCTTCTTTATGACGCGGGAGGCGGGAAACTGCTGGATGTGGGTGCGTTCAAGGTGTATGCCGGCGGATTGGAAAAAGGCATCGTGTCCGCATCACGGATGGCGCTCTTCATCATGTTGGCGGCGGTGCTGACCTTCACGACCCAGCCGGAGCAGTTGGCCCAGGGGCTCGGCAGCCTCCTGCGGCCCCTGACCTATATCGGCGTGCCGACTGATCGGCTGGTGCTGATGCTCGGTATTGCCCTCCGGTTCATTCCGACCATCTTCGAGGAAGCGGAGCGGCTGTGGAAGGCACAGCAGTCCAGGGGACTGGACCTGTCGTCGCGGTCGCTAAAGGAGAAGGCACGGCTGATCATTGCCCTGCTGGTGCCTGTAACGACAGGCGCGTTCCGGCGAGCCATCGGGCTTGCCGATTCCATGGAAGCCAGAGGCTACCGGCTGGGTGCGCCGCGAAGCAGGTTCAGGGCCTTTGTATGGAAGCGGGCGGATACGCTGTTTGTCGCATTGTTCCTGCTGCCCGTGGCCGCAGCCGCGCTGCTGTAATTGGGGCTTGAAGGAAATGAAAACCGCAGGTCCTTAAGGACTGCGGTTTATTTTACTCGAATTTTATAGGGAAGGCTTCACAAACACTACAATTCTCATATCCTCAGGAAGCCTATCCGATATGTATTTGCCTGTGCCGGATCTTTGTCCATTGTACCAATCGCAGCTGTATACATTGGAAGGTCCCCATCTCATGGTGCCTTTCCCGTGGGGTTTGTTATTCTTCACTTCTCCGTAATAGGTTGCCCCGTTTGGGAGGGTCAAGCATACTTTTTGGTTTGAGGCCGCGGTCTCCTCTACATTTGAATCTTGTCGCTGATCCGTATCTTTATGTATACCATCCACGGATGACTTACCCGGTCAAATCATAGATGAGAATCATGTCAAACGTAAAGTTATAATATGTAATTGACTATGTGAATTGGCTATTTGGCCCATCTTTTTTTGTGAGCTTACAATACAGCTTGTAGAGAATGAAACTATAAAAAACACGGCTCCGAACAGGAGCGATGTTTTCTGTCATCCGCATTAATGCATCCGCATCGGCGTATTGGTCGGTTCGATCCCCTGGTAGGCCTGGTCCACGGACTGCCGGATTTCCTTCAGGCTAAGCCCTTGCTGTCTGCCGCCCAGGTACATGTTCGTAATGTCCAGGCAGGTTTGGCAGAACTTGGCGTGCGTGGTTGGCGTGAGCCGGCCATCGTCCTCTTGAGCATAGTAGCAATTGAGGTTACTGCTGTGGCCAGCATCCCCGCATCCGCAGAAGCAGGGCATATAGGCCAAGTGGCTGGCGTGGAGGATCGCTGCATTGTATTCCTTCACGCTAGACATGTGCGGAAGAGGCGCATCGGGATTCACCAGGTAGGCACTTTTTCCGTTGGATCGGCCTGCAAGCTTTTCCGCATATAGGACATGTTCTGCAATATCCTTTCATATCGAACAGGGATGCATCCATGATGGATGCATCCCTGTTCATTTTGAGTATATGGATTCATGTCTTTAGGGCAGAAAATAATGGAGCAGTACCTGCAAATCATGCTGGGCGGGATGATCTGTAAAGTCGCCGATCATCCGCTGAGCCTGTTCCGCATACGATCGGGCAAGCGCCTCGCTTTGCTCAATGGCGCTGCTTGCGGCAATGCGGTGGATGACTTCATCCATGTCAGCCGCTGCAGAGTGGGGGCCAAGCTGTCTGATTCCAGGTGCAAGGGCTGGATCGTTTAGGGCGTATATCACCGGCAGCGTAATGTTGCCGTTTCGCAGGTCTGCGCCAGCCGGCTTGCCGATGGCCTCCTTGGGCTTCGTGAAATCGAGCAGGTCATCCCGGATTTGAAATGCCATGCCGAGCGACTCCCCGAATTGAAACAGCCGTTCAGCGGTTCTCGCATCCGCTTTGGCTGCTTCCGCGCCCGCTTTCAGGCAGTGGGCCATCAGCAGGGCGGTTTTGCAGCGCGTTTTCTCCAAATACTGCGCCAGCCTCAGTTCATAGTTAAAGCGGTGGTGCAGCTGATCGTATTCTCCCATACAGAGCTCGGTTACCAGAGCCGCAAGTTCGGCTAACCGGTAAGCATCCTCCTCGGAGACATCTTCACTGCTCCTGTCTGACTCGTCATTCGGATTACCCGCAGCCCATTCGATGGCACGGGCAATCATGTAGTTGCCGATGTGCACGGCCGTCTGGACATCCGTGGTTTCATGCAGGGTCGGCATGCCTCGCCGCATATCGGATTGATCGATGATGTCATCGTGTACCAGCGAGGCCATGTGTAAATATTCAAGCAGCACGGCGGTTTTCATGACGGCCGGCTCATGCACGCTTTCCCCGAAACGGCTACCGAGCACGACCATGAGCGGACGCAGCCGCTTGCCGCCGGCGTCAATGAGATCTATGACGCTGCTCAGCACAACAGAGGGAGGAGTGAGGTCACGGTCTGAGGTGACCACCTCCCGGAGCAGGTTGTCGAAGGAAGCGAGATCCACTCCCATTTGGTTATGAATGTTCATTTGCATCATCGCTCCTTTCCCAGATGGCTCCTTACGCGCTCCGTTGCTCCAGATAGCTGCGGATTTCGCGCTTCAGCTCTTTAAGCAGGATTTCGGGTGAAACGTTCTTCATTAGATTCAGCTGCATGCGTTTATGGAAGGGGAGAAGCCGGGACAGCAGCTTCCATTCCTTCCGTTTGACGGCAATCCGGTACATAAGCCCGGTTAAATAATCGCCGTCCAGCAGCATGCGCGTCAATCTCTCGTTATCCTGTGCCTGCAGCTTGCCGTGCTTGCTTAGCGCGGAATGAATCAGGATGCAGCATGCCAGCACCGTCATTTTCCGGGAATAGGCCAGTTCATAAGCGTTGAGCATATCGGCAATGTCCCTCACCGGCCTGTTATCCATCTCCATCCAATCGATATCCGTTCCGGAATCGATATGCGACCGAAGCAGGTCGATCGTATCCTGTAATAGCTTCATATCCATCGTTATTGACTCCTTCCGGAAGGCTCGTGTTGATTAAGAGTGTGAATGACGGCATAACGGCCTATGAACCGAATCGGCAAGCGTGATAAGGCAAGCCGATTCTCTCGAACGGTGAAAGATTAGTCCGTATACACGTACCATCGCCTTACGATCGGAATTCGTTTCCATACCTTCTTCAGCCAAGGATATACATAGTAGTCAAGTCCGAACGTGCTGCCCGATCCGCCGATTAAGGCGATCCCAGCTGCTAAATACCACAGCATTTCGTTAGGTGCCATACCTGATACCCAAACCATCGCGCCCATGGCAACGCTAGCTACGGCTGCAGGTGCCGTGAACAATCCGACGATCAGCAGGATGCCGACGATCAGCTCAGCCAGGACCATCGAGGTCTGAAACACATAGGCGAGCGAAGTATAACCACCGTCGCCGGTGTAAAACATCAGGTCCATCGACCAATCGACAATGGATTTCATGAAACCCGGAACCGGCAGGGCGGATACCGCTTCTGCGGTATAAGCGGAGGCGGCGGAGACCGCGTCAGCCGCTCCAGCTCCGGCAGCATCGGCGCCGGCAGCAGACGCTGCGCTTACGCCATCGGCTACTTTGGCAGGAATAAGGAACACCTTATTCGGATCCTCAATAATCTTGTGGATTTTATCCCATCCCTGAGAGAGCCACATCCATCCGGCAAAAATCCGCAGCGGAACGAGCCAGAAATTCGGAGACCGTTTGGCAAAATGTCCCCCCACGAAGCTGCGATTGTTCCGAACATGGAAGAATTCATGCAGCAGGTAATGGTATACCTTGTTGAAGCCGCAAACCTGGAACAGATAGAGCATATTGATCATATGTTTGACCAGCATAGCCATGAAGCCGCTGAGCCTGAACATGTGGCCAGGAACACCCACGTTAGCTACTCCGTAGCGGCTGCCGATACACACCATCGTCCCGTGGAACGTCGGTTTGTAGGATTTCATCGGTTTGTTCAATAGTTCAGCCACAATGTTATGTGCGATGACTGGGGCTGCGAGTTCCGCATTTTCTACCATTTGAGGTACGGGTGCAGCCGCGCCCTCAGGAATGTAGAAAATATTGTCCCCGACGACATAAACGTTCGGATGGGCAGGAACTTGAAGCTTGTCGTTGGTCAAAATACGCTTGCGGCCTTTTTGCTCGACATCCATATTGCCAACTACGTCGGAACCCTCAACCCCCGCGGTCCAGATAACCGTACGGGATTTGATGTCATTGCCGCCGACGGTAACGCCGTCCGGTTTAACTTCTGTAATCTTCGAGCCTGTGATGATATTGACGTCCATTTTGCGCAGCCGTTTCTCGGCTTTGCGGATTAACGGTTCGGGCAGGATCGGCAGGATCTTGTCGACCATGTCGGCGACATGAAGTGTAACCTCGCTTGGATCGACGTAGAACTCTTTACATAATTGTTGAGTGAATTCGGCCAGCTCGCCGATCATTTCGACCCCGGTGAATCCACCGCCGACCACAACAAAGGTCAGCATTTCTTTGCGGACCTGCGGGTCGCGCTCCAGCACAGCTTTTCGGAACATATTCAGGGTGTGTTCCTTCAAGCGGACCGCATCATCATACGACCATAAGGTAAAGGCGTGTTGATCTGCGCCCGGTATGCCGAAGAAGGTTGGCTTGCTGCCTGTCCCGATGACCAGATAATCATAGTTATAAGTTTGTTTCTCTCCACGGAGTGTTTGACCGTCAAAGTCAATGCCGCCGATTTCATCCAGCACCACGTCTACATTGCGGAATCCGGAGAACACTTTTTTTAGATCGATTTTGATGGAATCTTCTTCGACCCGATTCGCGGCCACTTCATGCAGCTCGGTCAGCAGTGTATGATACGGCTTGCGGTCGATGAGTGTTATCCGCAAATCTTTCTGTTTGCGCAGTCGTTTAGCCAGCTTCTTGGCGGTAAGTATACCGCCATATCCGCCGCCCAGCACGATAATCTGTTTCATGCGAATCTCCCCTCAAGGAATAGTTGTCTTATATCTATCGCTCTTGTGCTTATTTGGCGCCTTCGAGTGCTTTCGTTGCCAGCTCTACAAATCCGCTGACGTGGATCGACACACCGGAGATGGCATCGGTTTTGCCGTCTTCAGCCGTTACGATTGCTTGCGGATCTTGCTTTTCAATCAAATACTGCTCGGCTTGATACGCCTGTTCATGCCATTCGGATTGAGCTCCGCCGTTCTTCATGCCGTACTCTCCGGATTTGGAACGGGTAACTTTATCGGTACCGCCGTCTTTGTGAACGCCGTTCCAGCTAACCGTGGCAATCTTGCCGTTAATAACGGTAACGTCGACGGTTTCTTTCCAGCCGGAATTAGTGTCGAAATCTGCCGCTTCTGCGTGATAGCTGCCGTCTTTGTATGGTCCTGCTTCAACAGGTCCCGCCGCCAGCGCTTTTGCTGCCAGTTCCGTAAATCCGTTGACATGGATCGATACTCCGGACACGGCATCCGTGCGGCCTTCATCGTTCAAGGTCAAGCCTTCAACCGACTGCTGAGCCACCAGGTATTCCTCCATTTTAGCTGCCTGCTCATGCCATTCTGCTTGAGCGCCGCCTTTTTCCTTCATGCCGTAGAAGCCTTTTTCGGAAAATGTCTTTTTGTCCAAGCCGCCGTCCTTATGAATCCCGTTCCAGTTGGCGCTGACGATCTTGCCGCCTTCGACCTTAATCGCAACGAGTTCTTTCCAGCCGGAGTCTTCGGCAAACTCGCCTTCAGCGTAATATAAGCCGTCCTGCAGGGTTCCTTCTTGTGCAGGCTGTTCCGCATTACTTGTGTTATCCGTGTTTTGGCTCTCTGCTGATTTGTCCGTATTAACGGGCTCATTGTCACCGTTGCCTCCGCAGCCGACAAGCAGCGCAAACATCAACATGACGGAGAGGGATAGAGAGAGTGTCCTTTTCATTCTGGTTTCCTCCTATGATTTTGTGAATTACTTCACAAATATTGTTCTTGAGTTCATTTTATTCTTAAAAAGAATAGTTATCGGTGAAAAAAATCACAAATAGTGTCGGTGCTTCATGTTCGAGGTCATCCTGTTGATTATCTATGAAGGATCATAGGTCAGATAATGCCTCGAATGTCATCCAGTGAATAGATGCCTTCACTTTCCATCAATTCAATCAATTCTTCGGCCAGGGTATCGCCGGCCCGCAAGTTGATGAAGTTGTAGGTTCCGATCTGTACTGCAGCCGCGCCTGCCATGGTGAATTCGAGGATATCCTCGGCGCTGCTGATGCCGCCGATTCCAACGACCGGGATGGATACCGACCGGGCCACCTGATGGACCATGCGGAGCGCGATCGGTTTAATTGCCGGCCCGGACAGCCCGGCGTAGGCTCTGTCAAAAACGCTTCGCCGTTCCCGAATATCAATCGCCATCGCTTGGATTGTATTGATGAGCGAAAGACCATCAGCACCTTCAGCTTCACACATGCGTGCCATTTCCTTCAAATCCCTTGCACCGGGAGAGAGCTTGACGAGCAGAGGCAGCGTGGTCGCTTTCCGGACTGCGCGAACTACCTCTTGAGCCTGCTCATTCTCAACACCGAAGGCCAGCCCGCCTTCCTTGATGTTGGGGCAGGAGATGTTGAGCTCAATTATGTCGACAGCTCGTTTGCCGGATGACCGTAACTTGAGGCTGGCTTCGGTAAGCAGCTCGGCGCCCTCCGTATATTCCTGTATGGTGCTGCCGCCAAGATTGACGATGACCGCAGTCCCGTGTGAGGTCATCTCGGATAATTCATGCTCCAGAAAAGCGTGGATGCCCGGATTCTCAAGGCCAATGCTGTTCATGATGCCGGATGGCGTTTCGTAAAGCCTTGTTCCAGAATTGCCGATTCGTGGGGTCAGGGTCAGTCCCTTGGACACAATGCCTCCAAGCTTGCGAAGCGCATACAGATCCGCATACGGTTTGCCGAATCCGAACGTGCCCGATGCCGCCAAAATCGGATTCGCCAGCGGGACGCCCGCCAGTTCACAATCGATGGAGATCATTCCAGTTCACCTCCTTCGCCGGAAATACGGGGCCATCGGTGCATACCTTGCGGCTTGAGCCAGCGGAGGTTAACGTGCAGCTGTTGCATGCCCCGATGCCGCAGCCCATTCGCTTCTCGATGGAGACGTGAAGCTTGGCGTTAGTACTCTCCGTTTTTTGGGCCAGACTGTGCATCATGCCAACCGGTCCGCATGCGAATATCGTGTCATAGCGGCTTGGGTCCACTGCATCTACAATGGTTCCGCCGGATTTGACGGTGACATTGCGGCTGATCTCGTGGAATCCGGTGACTCCGAAAGGTACGCTGGTGTATCCCAGATATACGTTGGCCTCGGGTATTTCCTTAGCTGCCAGCAGCAGCGGGGCTACACCAATGCCGTCTCCTACCAGTGCCGTCCGGCCTTGGGGCTCAGGGAATCCTTGTCCAAAAGGTCCCTCCAGCTGAATCTTGTCACCCGCTTGAAGCGCCGATAGCAGCCATGTGCCTGTTCCATGCACGCGATACAAGAAGGAAACGGAGTCCTCCGTCAGGTTATGAACGCTGATCGGTCGTGACAGCACGGGATAGGTATCCCAGCAGCGAAGCATGAAGAACTGCCCCATTCGTGCCGAATAGCTGCCTTGAACGGTAAGTCGATAGATGCGATGAGCCAGTCTGACATTTTGAATAACAAGGGCCACGTTCTTATTCTCCTCCCTTGGCGTACTTTTTCCGCCCGCTATGTTCCTTGCTACAGTATCACAGACCGATAACGCTACCTGTGACATTTCTCATATTCGGGCGTTATTCGGGCTTGATACCTTTTGTATACATACACGAGACAAAAAAGGTGGGGATCATACATGAGAACACTGGTGATTGTTGCACATCCGGGTCTGCATGAGAGGTCACGGATCAATCGCGAACTAACCGAGACGGTGAGAGATAATCATGAGGTGACAGTGCATGACCTCTATCAGCGTTATCCGGATGGACATATCGATATCGAGGCCGAACATCAATTGCTGCTCCAGCATGACCGTATCGTGTTTCAATTCCCTTTCTGGTGGTACAGTTCACCGCCCCTTTTGAAGCATTGGTTCGACGAGGTGCTAACCTTCGGATGGGCGTATGGTCCGGGCGGAGACAAACTCCAGGGAAAAGAGTGGGGCGTAGCCATTACGACCGGCGGAGCTGCGGAGGCCTACGGCAGCGAAGGATACAACCGCTACACGGTGGAAGAGCTAACCCGGCCCTATGAGGTGACGGCCAGCCTGGTAGGCGCGATTTACTTGCCGGTATTTACTGTTCATAATGCCATGCAGCTAACGGATGAAGAGCTGCGGCGTCATGCGGAGGATTTTGCGTTGCACGTTACAGGAGTGGTGAGATCCAGGTAAGGGTTGCTATTGAAAGCGTGCAGCTGCTGAAGTGATGGTTCGAATTAATATTCACGAATTCGGCCGTTTTCCAGAGGCATGTTGTTCCACGCGAAAATCATGAACGAATCAAGCGTGTTTATCCATTCGTGAAAAGGAAAAACTGAATTGCTGATAAATTAGCCTGGCGGCAGAAGCTGCCGGGCTTTTCGGTGTACTGGCAAATTTCCGCAGATTCCGGCATATTCCGAGCGATCCAGGGGAGATTCTTCTGGGAATGCTGCACATCTGTTTATAGGCTGGGATGCTGTTCTTATAGAAAGGGAGGTGCGACGAACGCCACGATTTGTTGATTAGAAGGCAGATGTGACGGAGCGCCCGATAATTCGAAAACATTCGTTGCATTGTGAAGACTCTTATTTTATACTCGTATACATAGATTTACGATACATAGATTATCTAGGTATTGGAGTGATAGGGCGAATGGGCATTAACAAGGAGCTGCTGAAAGGCAGTACCGTCATTTTATTGCTTACCGTATTAAACAAGCGGGAAATGTACGGGTACGAGCTGATCAAGGAGATTGAGCAAAGCTCGGATGGGGTGTTCCTGATGAAGGAAGGCACGTTATACCCGATTCTGCACACGCTGGAGGCGGAAGGTTGGCTGGATTCCTCCTGGAGCCAGCATGATGGACGCAAACGGAAATATTACCGGATTACCGAGCGCGGCAGGGAGCAGCTCCATGAGAAGACCAAGGAGTGGGTCAAATTCCGTACGGCGGTGGATACGGTCATCGGGGAGGGAAGCTAGCGTGCGACCGGTTGAAGAATACAAGGTTGTTCAAGACTTCCTGGCCCGGGTGTGCAAGCAGGTACGCGCAAGAGCCATGCATCCGGAAATCCGCGAAGAGCTGCTCGGCCATATCGAGGAGCGGACGGAGCTTCTGATGCTGGAGGGCAATTCGGAGGAGCCGGCGGTGCAGGAAGCGGTGAAACAGATGGGTGATCCGGGGGATATCGGCAAAAGCCTGCATTTGGCTCATCGGCCTCAGTTGGATTGGAAGCTGCTTGTCCTGCTGGCCCTGTTCTTAATCATTGGACTGGTTGGCATGGTGAGTGTTTATTACGCGGATGAAAGGTATTCCGTTAGCCTAGTCGAGAGGAAGTCGTTTTACTTCGGAATCGGAGTTTTATTCCTTATTGGTTTTTATTTTCTGGATTATCGGAAGCTGAAGAAATACTCGGCCCCTGTGTTTTTCTTTATCGTTATTCTAATGGTCATTTCATTAGTGTATGGACAGTTGTACGATATAAGCCCGGTCTATGTCAAAGTTGGCCACACTGGAGTCAATATGATCACTTTCTCCTTGATACCGCTTCTGCTCGCTTTGGCAGGGGCGAAGCCTGCCAGCCAATGGGGACGGTGGGAGACGGTATTGAACATCCTCTATCGAGGAGTACTGCCTGTGGTCCTCTATAGCATAAGCAGCTCTATTATCTACACGTACATCTATGTGATTGGGTTCCTGGTTTTGACATGGAGAACAAGTAAAAGTATGAAACAATTTGCTATGATCGCGGCGCTGCCTCTTGTCGTAGTAGCTATTTTTCTCAGCACCCGGACAGATCATTTACTGCTCCGGTGGAGAGAATTTATGAACCCTTCAGCCAAAGAAATGTGGTATATGGGGAATAACGCAGATGCCATCCAAGCAGCAGGCTGGTTTGGGCAAGGTTTTGGTCAAGCTACACCGAAGATCCCATATGTCCTTTATGATAACGTGTTTCCATACCTCATCTATTGCTTCGGCTGGTTGTTCGGGATCGTAGTTGGCGTACTGATTCTGCTGTTTCTCGTTAGAATATGGAGTATTTCTACGGTCCACAGGGATTCTTATGCGAAGTATATCGCTGCATTACTCATCGTTGTTTTTGGATTTCGGCTGCTATGGCCGCTGCTCATGGGGCTCGGCATTCTTCCAAGGGTTACATTGGATCCACCCTTCTTCTCTTACAGCGGGATGAACCAAATCCTGGACATGGCAGCAGTCGGCCTGCTCCTCTCCATCTACAGACGCAAAAACATGATCCCAAGCGAGGTGGGAGAAGCGGCTCCTATGAAGGTGGCCTAGTTGAGGCTGAAGATCATCTTTCAATTCCGGTTAGCAGGATAAAGTTTTGCAAAAGAAAAAGCGAGAGCTTGATTCTCGCTTTTTTCCGTTTTTAGAAAGGTGCCTTATCCGTTCGGTGGCGTATAAACTACATCTTTACCAGCGCATCGGCCGCGATTTCCTCGATATAGTGGCAGGCCGCCTGATGGCCTCCGCGCTCATCGACTTCCCGAAGCAACGGGGCCTCGGATCGGCAGAAATCCGTGGCATACATGCAGCGGGTATGAAACCGGCAGCCGGAAGGCGGATTGATCGGGGACGGAACATCCCCCTTGAGAATGATGCGTTCCTTCTTGCGCTCGGGATCTAGTGTCGGGATGGCCGACAGCAGAGCGCGGGTGTAAGGGTGCTGTGGGTGCCGGAAGAGGGAGTGCTTATCCGCGATTTCCACAATCGTCCCCAGATACATCACGATAATCCGGTCGGAAATATGCCGAACGACCCCGAGATCATGGGAGATAAACAGATAGGTCAGCTTGAATTCGGTTTGCAATGATTTCATCAGATTGAGCACCTGTGCCTGGATGGATACGTCAAGCGCAGAGACCGCTTCATCGCTGATGATCAGCTTGGGATTTACGGACAAGGCGCGAGCAATTCCGATCCGCTGCCGCTGCCCGCCGCTGAATTCATGCGGGTACCGATTGGCTTGATAGGCGGCCAGGCCGACCGTTTCCAGAAGCTCGATGGCCCGTCCCCGCCGCTCCTTTTTAGGAACAACGTTCTGAATGTCCATCGCTTCTTCAAGCACTTGGAGTGCCGTTTTTCTAGGATTCAAGGAAGCGTAGGGGTCCTGAAAAATCATCTGCAGGTCTTTACGCCTTCGGTTCATCTGCGCTTTATTTAGGGAAAGCAGATCGGTGCCTTCGAACACCACCTCGCCAGCGGTTGGTTCGTCCAGCCTCAGGATGGCCCGGCCCGTGGTTGATTTGCCACAGCCGGATTCGCCCACGATACTAACGGTTTCCCCCTCATGTACGGAGAACGAAATATCATCCACGGCTTTTACGACGTTGACGGTACGGCCCAGGATGCCGCCCCTGATTGGAAAATACTGCTTGAGATTCTTTACTGTTAACAGCTCTTTGCTCATAGCAGAACGTTCACCTCGCTTTCCGGCTCCCATTGATCGGTGTATTTCCAGCACCTGACTTGCTGGTTATCATCCAGTGCCTGAAGCTCCGGCAGTTTGTCATAGCACAGCTTGGCTGCATGGGGACAGCGGGGGGCGAAGCGGCAGCCCTCCTGCGGATCATAGGGGCTTGGAACCGAGCCCTTAATCGGCTCCAGTGTTTCCTTATCGATATCATGTCGCGGCAGCGAGTTCATCAGGCCAATGGTGTAGGGGTGCTTCGGATGTTTGAATAGGGTCCGCACATCGGTATATTCCACGACCTTCCCGCAGTACATAACCGCAACGTCATCACAGGTTTCCGCGACGATGCCCAGATCATGGGTGATAAAAATAATCGACATCTGCAGCTTCCGCTGCAGTTCCTTCATCAGCTCCAGAATTTGAGCCTGAATGGTCACGTCAAGCGCTGTGGTCGGCTCGTCTGCAATGAGCAGATCCGGATTGCATGCCAGCGCCATGGCAATCATGACACGTTGGCGCATACCGCCGGACAGCTGGAAGGGGTACTGTCGGACCCTTTTTTCCGGGGAAGGGATGCCGACCAGTTTTAACATCTCGATGGCTTTGTCCATCGCTTGTTTTTTGCTCAGATTCTCATGGATTTGGTAGGCCTCCGCGATCTGATCGCCGACGGTGAAGACCGGATTGAGCGATGTCATCGGCTCCTGGAAGATCATCGAGATCTGATTGCCCCTTATTTTGCGCATCTGCCGGTCCGTTTGTTCGAGCAGATTCAGACCGTTATATAGGATTTGGCCACCGACGATTCGTCCCGGATGAAAGATCAGCCGCAGGATGGACAGGGACAGTATGCTTTTTCCTGAACCGGATTCGCCCACGATGCCGAGCGTCTGCCCCTTGCGTACGGTAAGGCTAATATCATCCACAGCTTTCACTTCGCCCAGTTCGGTGAAAAAAGAGGTTCGCAGGTTCTTGATCGTAAGCAAATTTGATGCGTGCTGTTCCATCTTGTCTAAGCTCCCTTCGCCTTCAATTGGTCTTGGAATCATGTGTCCGCATGGACTCCAAAATGGATCGATTCGTCTGGATTAGCGATGTATGAGGACAGTAGTTCCGCTATTACTTTATTTTCTGCATGTTAGTGGAAGTACGAGGACATGAGATCCGCTATTGCGAGAAATAGTTGGCTAAATTCGTGATTTTGGGTACATTAACGGATCATGTGTCCGCATGGACTCCAAAATGGATCGATTTTCGGTAAATAGTGGATCGTCTGTCCGCGTGGCTCTCAAATAGCTCGTTTTTGAAGAAACAGTGGATCCTCTGACCGCACGGGCCCCAAAACAGCTCGATTCGCCTCGGCTAGCGATGTATGAGGACTGTAGTTCCGCTATTAGTTTATTTTCTGCATGTTAGTGGAAGTACGAGGACATGAGATCCGCTATTGCGAGAAATAGTTGGCTAAATTCGTGATTCTGAGTACATTAACGGATCGTATGTCCGGATTGGCTCCCAAATAGCTCGATTTTCGGTAAATAGCGGATCGTGTGTCCGTATGAACCACACTAGTAATCACACTAAATCCACACACTGTTTGCCACACAATGTAGGGTTCACACTATTGACCACATGCGATAAACAACACATTAATGGCCGTACTAAAGACTACACATATTCCGCTATAGATCCCGCTGTAGATCTCCCTATTGACCAAACTAATGACCAAACTAACGACCAAACTAATGATCACCCACGATGACCACACTGTAGATCCCCCTAATGATCACGCGATAGACCGCAAACTGTAGATCACACAAATAGCCGCCACACTAATCGCACATAAAGCCCACACCACAGTTGGATCTCGTCAATCAATCGAAATCAATGCGCTTGTTGAAGTATCGGTAGGAGATGTCCACGAGCAGGTTCATGAGCACGAACATGACCGAGAGCACAAGCACGGTTGCCTGTACAACCGGGAAATCCCTCGCCCTGATTGAGTCGATGACGTATCGGCCCATGCCGTTCACGGCGAATACGGACTCGGTCAGCACCGCCCCGCCCAGCAGACCTCCAAATTCCAGGCCGATGACGGTTATAACGGGAATCATGGCATTTTTCAAGGCATGCCGGTAGATGATGACACGCTCTCGGACGCCCTTGGCTTGAGCGGTGCGGATGTAATCCTGACCGATGACCTCCAGCATGCTGGAACGGGTCATTCTGGCGATGATCGCGGCGCCGCCTGTCCCGAGCGTGATCACGGGCAGAACGGTTTGCGACCACGTGCCCCAGCCGGAGGGACGGAACCAGCCCAGATCCACGGCAAAATATTGGATCAGCATAAGCCCCAGCCAGAAATTCGGCATCGATAGTCCGAACAGGGCAATGAACATGACGCCGATATCGGCGGGCGAGCTTTTTTTGACGGCGGAGATGATGCCCGCCAGAATGCCGAGAAATACAGCCAGGATCGTAGAGTATACGGCAAGCTCGACGGTGATCCAGAACCGGCTTTTGAATATTTCATCGGCGATGGGGCGGCTGCTGCGGATCGAATCTCCCAAATCTCCCTGCAGTAAACCGCTGACGTAGTTCCAATACTGAAGCGGCAGCGGATCGTTCAATCCCAGGTTCTCGCGGATCTTCTCCACCTGCTCCTTGGGCGCTCCTTCCCCGATAATGACCTGCGCCGCATCTCCCGGAATGAGGTGCATCAGCAGGAAGACGACAATGGTTACACCAATGACAACAGGTATCGTCTGAATTAGCCTTCGAATGGAATAGATGAGCATGGCCCGGCAGCTCCCTTCATTATTTTTTCATCTTCGGGTCAAGGACATCCCGCAAGCCGTCACCCAGCAAATTAAATGCGATGACCACGAACACGATCGACAGGCCGGGGAACAGGGCAACATGGGGGTGATCCATAATATAGTTGCGCCCATCATTCAGCATGGCTCCCCACTCCGGCGTCGGCGGCTGTGCGCCAAGACCGAGGAAGGACAAGCCGCTAGCGGTCAGGATAGCAACAGCGATCCGCAGCGTAGCCTGCACGATGATAGGGGATGTGATATTAGGCAAAATATGCCCGAAGATGATTCGTCCATCGCTCGCGCCCAGCGAACGCATGGCATCAATATATTCGAGCTTGCGGACGGCCAGCGTCGAGCCGCGCACGACTCTGGCAAAGGTGGGAATCGAGAAGATGCTGACGGCAATAATCACATTGAACAGATTTTTTCCAAGAACGCTGACAA
Source organism: Paenibacillus sp. ISL-20 (assembly GCF_018613005.1). Lineage (NCBI taxonomy): Bacteria > Bacillati > Bacillota > Bacilli > Caryophanales > Paenibacillaceae > Paenibacillus > Paenibacillus sp. ISL-20. Next base: position 33,036 of record NZ_JAGGRD010000037.1, on the reverse strand, counting down.
CCGCCAATGCCAGCAAAATGCCGGGAAACGCCAGCATGACATCGGTCATTCTCATAATGAGTGCATCCCATTTACCTCCGTAATAGCCGGATATGATTCCGAGTACGACACCAAAGGCTGCCCCGATAATGACCGAGATAAAACCGACCGAGAGCGTAAGACGCATGCCATGGATAATCCTGGTGAAAATATCTCGCCCGTTGTGGTCCGTACCAAACCAATGGTCAGCGGACGGCTTCAGCAGTTTCGTAGAATAATCCACTTTGGTCGGATCATACTGGGTGAGCAGGGGGCCAATGATCGCGACAAGAATCATCAGCAGGAGAAAATAACCCCCGAATAAGGCCGCTTTGTTCTTCTTCAGACGGTGGTAGAAAGATTTCCATTGTACGAGGCGGGTTCCACTAGGGAGCGATTCTTGTGTTCTGGCATCAGCGGTCATGTTAGGCACGTGAAATCATCCTTTCTCCAAGTTTGGATGTCAGCATGGGTGTCGTAGAAACGTGAGGTAAATCTGGCTTCTACTGGTATAAATATCAAATAGTAAAATATATGTTAACTGTGTATAAAATATTTTCCTATTTTGATTGAGAAGGGGGAGTTTGTTTCACATGACAGGTAATAGAAGATTAAAGTGGCTTGTCTGCATCCTGGTCATGCTCACCGTAATAATCTCGGCGTGCGGCAGTCCAAGCAAGAGCAGTAACCCCGAAACGCCGCCAAACGGCAGTAATACGCCAGCTCCGGAGCCGGGGGCCAAGGATCCTCCCAAAGGAACGGACGATACCGGTGCAAATGAGCTTGTGATTGCCTGGCTTTCTGATCCGCCATCCATGGACCCTCATATGTCGACGGACCAGCAAACGAGCGTAATGACAACGCATATTTATGATACATTGGTGATTCATGATAAGGATCTGAATATTCAGCCGGGGCTCGCGGAGAGCTGGAAAGCGATCGATGAATTGACCTGGGAGTTCAAGCTGAGACAAGGCGTGAAGTTTACGGACGGCTCTCCATTCAATGCAGAGGTGGTCAAAGCCAACATTGATCGTATGCAGGATCCGGAGGTTGCTTCCCCGCGCGCATCGCTTGTCGGCATGATTAAAGAGGTTAAAGTCGTTGACGAATACACGGTGCAGCTCGTGACCGAGTATGCTTTCTCGCCGCTGCTTGCCCATCTGGCCCATTCTGCGGTGGGCATGATTAGTGCCGAAGCCATCAAGCTGGATTACGAGAAGGTGAAGGCAGGCGAGAAGGGAGGCGCATATCTGGCGCAGAACCCTGTAGGCACAGGCGTATTCAAATTAGAGAGCTGGAACCCCGGACAGGAAGTGAAGCTGGTTGCGAATGCCGATTATTGGGGAGATAAAGCGAAGGTTGAACGGGTCACGTTCAAGGTCGTAAGCGAAGAGGGAACGCGGATCGCGGAGCTTGAAACCGGCTACGCGCATATTATCGATCCGGTGTCGCCGAGCAGCATCAGCCGCATTGAGAGCACGGACGGCATGTCTCTGAACCGTCAGGCTTCGCTGAGCCTGTCTTATATCGGGTTTAACAACGACAAAAAGCCGTTTAACGATGTACGGGTACGGCAGGCCTTGTCGATGGCCATCAATAAAGACGAGATTATCTCGGGCATCTATGAAGGTACGGGCATTCCTGCCGTCGGACCTCTGGCACCGGACGTGAACGGCTATGATGCTACCGTAAAGCCGATCGAGCATAACATCGACAAAGCGAAAGAGCTGTTGAAGGAGGCCGGCTACGAGGGCGGCTTTTCAACGACCATCTGGACCAATGACAATCCGGAACGGATTAAAGTCGCCGAGTATGTACAATCCAAGCTGAAGGAATTGAACGTCGAAGTCAAAATCGAAGTGGTCGAGTGGGGCGCATATCTGGCTCAAACCGCAGAAGGCAAGCATGATATGTTTATCCTTGGTTGGTCTACGGTAACGGCTGATGCCGACTATGGAATGTATGAGTTATTCCATTCCAAGAATGTAGGAGAGCCGGGTAACCGTACCTTCACGAAGGATCCGGAACTGGATAAGCTGCTGGACGCAGGACGCAAAGAGAACGACCCGGAACAACGCAAGCTCATCTATAAGCAGGCGCAAGAGATGCTGGTTGAGTTAGCGCCGATGCTGTATATCCATCATCAGGAGTATTTAAACGGAGTCAGCAGCAAGGTGGAGGGCTTCTGGAGGCATCCGAACGGTATCATGCAGCTGCATCAAGTGTCCATTCAGCCATAAGGATGTCCTGAAAGCTTTATTGCCTTTGAATGATCGTAAAATTAATAGAGTAGTTTATAGCAAAGAGGCCGCTTATACTTGGGCCTCTTTTGTGATGTTGTTAGAGTGCCGGGACAGGTGAATAGGACGCCCAATAGATTATAAGCTGTGTTCGTTGGGCATCTGAATAGATTATGCAGCATGTCCGAGTGGATGGAATTGAGGTGACGTCACATTTTTTGCGTCAAAAGAATGCTGAAAAGAATATAATATATACGTTGACGAGTATATACACTTTAGCGTATATTTAATCCATGAATACTTCAGCTATGCAATTAACCCTGTTCACGATCTCGGAGCCGAACCGCTTCAACATCATTGAACTCTTAAAGCAAGGGTCGAGATCGGTCAGCGACATCGTAGAGATTCTGGGAATCGGCCAGCCCCAAGTATCCCGCCATCTGCGGATACTGAGCGAGGCCGGGCTGGTGAAAGTCCGTAAGAACGCACAGCAGCGCATTTATAGTCTTGAAGCCCAGCCGTTTCAGGAGCTGGACGTCTGGTTCGATTCTTTCAGTCGATTGTGGGAAGAGCGACTCGACAAGTTCGAAGACTATATGAGCGACTTCAACGGAAAGGAGAGTTAGACCCATTTTTTACCATAACCACAGGAAGATACGGCTCTGCACGCAGAGCCGACTTCATCGACAGGAGGAATTCACTTGAGCAGGAAGACCATTGTCAAGAAAGACCGGGAGCAGCGAAGGCTGACCGTGGAACGTGTCGTATCCATACCTTTGAAGCTGTCCTGGCAGGGGTGGACTAAGCCGGAACACATTGAACGCTGGTGGGGGCCAAGGAACTGGAATGCCACGGTATATGAGATGGATGTCAGACCGGGTGGCGTATGGCGCTACAGGTTGGCTCCTGATAAGGCAGGAGAAGGGGAAGAAGCCTTTTGCAAGGCGACCTACTCCGAAGTGATGGAGTTATCAAGGCTCGTATATACGGACACATTCACGGATCCGAACTGGAACCCCGTGGAAGGCAGCGACATGTTTACCTCGGTTACGTTTGAAGGGGTCGGGGAAGGGACCAGGCTATGCATTATTACCCATTTCGCGAGTGCAGAGGAACTGGAAGCTGCGGAAGGCATGGGAATGGTGGAAGGATACACGGATACGCTGGAACGGTTTGAGAATGAAATCAGCTTGTACATAACAGGATAATAAAAGGAGAGATGACCATGAGCTATGCAATGTCGAATGACGGTACCCGAATTTTTTATGAAAAGAAAGGGACTGGTCCAGCTATTATTCTTGTAGCTGCTGCAGCTTCGGATCACAACGATACAACGCGTCTTGGGGAGTTTCTGTCTGAACAATTCACCGTCTACAATTATGACCGGCGGGGACGGGGCAGCAGTACGGATACGGCTCCGTATGCCGTTGATCGTGAGGTTGAAGATATCGATGCCCTGATTCAGGAGGCGGGCGGCAGCGCGTATGTATTCGGAGGTTCTTCGGGCGCTGTTCTGGCTCTGGATGCGGCGAGCAGACTCGGAAGCGGTAAAGTTAGAAAACTATTTCTATATGAGCCGCCGTTTATCATTGAGGATAGCCGTGAACCCGTACCGGCGGAATACGTGCAGCATTTGAATGCGCTGATGGCCGAGAGCAGGCGCAGCGAAGCCGTAGAATATTTCATGACAGCAGCGCTGGGGATCCCCGCGGAATATATCGAATTCATGAAGGCAGATCCTTCTTGGCAGGTCATGGAGGGCATGGCGCATACATTGGCCTATGACGGCATGATTATGGGGAGCACGCAATCCGGTCAACCGCTGCCAACGGATCGCTGGGATGTCGATGTTCCGGTCATGGTGATGACGGGCGAGAATAGCGGAGCTATGTTCCATGGGGCCGCTAGCGCATTGGTTGACTTGCTCCCTCAGTGCAAGCACCGGATGCTGCCTGGTCAGGACCATTCTGCCGTAGTGATGGCACCGGAAGTGCTGGCTCCTGAGGTGTCGGGTTTTCTGCAGCCTTCGGCAGACCAAATACCGAGATAATTGTGCTTGGCTCATAAAGAAACCGTGGCCCTTAGGGTCACGGTTTCTTTGTTTCCCGTTCCGGTTGAAGCATTCATTCGGACTTCTGAAACGGCTCGATAAATTGATTAAAGGCGCTGGTGCGAAACAGGTCGCGCCGGAATACAAAATGGACCTTGGAGCTGCGATAACGCCCGGGGATTTGGAAAGCCTGCAATTTCCCGGCATCCACCCAGTCCTTAACGGAAGAACGCGTTAGCAGCGAGATACCCAGCCCGGCGGCCACACCGCCCATGATGGCTTCCAACGTACCAAACTCCATAATATTCATGGGCCCCACGTTCTCTTCATGAAGCCATTGCTCCAACCGTTCACGGTGGTAGCAGCCCTTGCCAAAGAACAGCAGCGGTTTGGTGAGCAAATCGCGAAGCGCAGCCTCCGTCGGTTCCGAGATGAGGACAAGCTCCTCGTCAAAGGCCCGGAATTCGTCAAAGTCCGGGTAATCCAGAGGTCCGCTGATAAACGCCCCATCCAGTTCATATTCGTTCAGGGCTCGAATCAAGTCAGCTCTATGGCCTGTAATTAATGACAGTTTCACGTCAGGATACCGTCTATGATAATCCAGCATGATGCCGGGTAGATGTACTGCGGCTGTGGTTTCCGATGAGCCGATTCGCAGCGGACCCGACGGTTCTTCCGAGAATTGGGTCGATTTCACGGCTTCGTCAAGCAAACGCATAATCTGATCGGCATACTTGAGCAGATTACAGCCGGCCGAAGTTAAGGCAACGCCGCGGCTGAGCCGATAGAACAGAGGCGTGTTCAGCTCGGATTCAAGCTGCCGGATTCTAGCAGTCACGTTCGATTGCACGTAACCAAGGCTGGCGGCAGCCTTGGTTATATTTCCTTCACGGGCAACAGCCTGGAATATCTTCAGATCCCCACTCTCCACCTTAGGAGCCTCCTTTTATCCATCATTCACAGTGATGGCTCGAATCTCATTTAATTATTTTACATGATATGAAGGGCGGAATAAACTGAGGATACACTTGGTTAAGGAGAGGGGAATTCATGGCATGAGCAAACCGCGTATGCTGTTTCTGACGATATTTACGATGCTGGTTGCGGGACTTAACTTCCCGATCGGCAAAATTGCGCTGTCCTTCGGTTCTCCATTCGTGCTGCTGGCGATCCGGTTTGTGGGAGCGGGCCTTCTGATGCTGCCCTTTATTGTAAAACGGCCCCATCCCAGAAGCGGCGCTGCCTGGCTGAAGCTGGCAACGATCGGTCTGTTTCAATCGGCACTCGTGATGAGTGGCATCTACCTGAGCATGCAAACGATTTCCTCCGGCAGCTCCTCGGTTTTGTCCTCCAGCAACCCGATCTGGTTCATCGTGTTCAGCTTCCTGATTTTCGGTATGAGGTACCGTCTTCTTCAGTGGGCGGGCGTGATCATCGGTTTTATCGGCGTGTTCATTACGCAAGGCCTGGAGATGCAGATGCAGAGCGGATTCTGGTTTGCGCTGGGCGCAGGGATGGCCTGGGGCATGGCGACGCTGCTAAGTTCCCGTTTGGGTTAGGAGTTTGACGCTTGGGTGATGGCTGCCTATCAGATGCTGATCGGCGGCATCCTTCTGCTCATCGCAAGTCCGCTGCTGGAACAGCCGCATTTTGTATGGGATTTGTCCCAGATCGTGAAGGAACTCTTTGTTCTGGGCTGGATGATTCTGATGAGCTCGATTGCCCAGTTCGTCACCTGGTATTTTGTGCTGCGCAATAGCGATCCCAATAAAGCCAACGTGTATCTGTTCCTCATTCCCGTGTTCGGTGTATTATCCGGATGGCTTATACTAGGCGAGCAGCTGCATTGGTATACCTTGGCCGGCACAGTGTGTATCGGGCTTGGCATTTATCTAGTGAATCGGCCTAGACGAGTAGACAAAACAAAAGATCCATTCACGATCAGGGAGCGGTGCGGTACCGTATAAAGGGCAAGAAAACTAATAAATTCGGATTTAGCAGGTCACAGCGAATGATTCGCGTGGCCTGCTTTTTTGCTATGGCGAACAAAGGTTTTCTCGTCTGAACAGGTATCATGAGAAGCAATGACAAGGATGATGTTCCAAGGAAAATCTTGTCGAAGCAAAATAAGTAAATTTTATTAAAAATAAATCCATGTTATATTAAATTTACTAACGCCTTTGGAGAGGGGATAGGATTCATGAGTGGTTTGAAGGAAATTGCAAAGCTCGCGGATGTCTCGGTGTCTACAGTGTCCAACGTGCTGAACGGGCGTAAGAACGTGGGGCGGGAGACGAGGGAGCGGGTGCTGAGATTATGCTCGGAGCACGGCTATTTTCCGCATAAGTCAACCAAATCCGATAAAAGCAACACGATTATATTTGTCTTCAGCGACTTTGATCGCGATTATTATTTAAAGATCATCAAGGGGATCAGCCATTGCCTGACGGAGAATGGATACGATCTTATCATCTGTACGAATAAATCCAGCACCAATTTTATGCGCAGTAAATTTGCAAGCGGTACCATAAGTCTGGATCGGAACATGACGGACGAATATTTAGTCTCGGTAGCCACGCCGCAGTTCCCTGTCGTTCTCATGGATCGGATTATTGATAATGAGTACGCCAACACCAAAAGCGTGATCGTGGACAACTACCCCGTGATGTGTGAAATGGTCCAGGCCTTGGTGGATAAACAGTTTACGAACTTTGGATACATTGGCGGTTTGGAATTTACCCTGGATCACAAGGAGCGGTTCGCCGGATTTATGGATACGCTTGCGAAGAATGGCATCGTGTTTGACCGCCGCAATTACTTCCATGGCGATTACAGCGAGGAAAGCGGATATCAGGCGGCCAAAATTCTGATCTTGAGCAACGCCTTGCCGGAAGTGCTGGTCTGTGCGAATGACAATATGGCTCTCGGCGCGATCAAAGCTTTGGAAGAGAACGGAATACGGGTCCCGGAGGATATCTCGATCACCGGATTCGATAATTCGGATGCGGCGGCGATGGCCGGTTTGACCACGATTGCAATCCCGCGTTATGAAAGCGGTTATTTGGCGGCGAAGGAGCTGCTCGAGATGATCAAGGGCACAACTGGCAAGGAGCCCTTTAAGCTGAATGCCACTATTCAGTGGAGAAAAACGGTGAGATAAACTTTATGAGTACAACTAGTAAAATATCAAGAATTTTACTAGTTTTTTTACTTATTATTTTTATGAAAACGCGTACAATTTTTATTGACATTCTAGGTAAACCGCCCTATGATGGGTTTGTAAACGTTTTACTTTATAGAGTCCTTAAGGGGGAGGCGTGTCACTTGAAAAAAGTAAAAAAGGTATTAAGCATACTAACAGCAACGGCTTTGGTTGCGACACTTGCAGCCTGTGGTGGTACATCTGACAAAGATTCTGGAGCAGCATCCGGGGGAGATAAGCTGAAGAAAATTACGCTCTTCCAATCGAAAGTTGAAATTACAGAACCTCTTGAAGCTTTGGTTAAAACCTATAAAGAAGAAACCGGCAATGAGGTTGAGGTATGGGGTGCCGCGGGTGACGCTTATTCGCAGCAGCTGGTAGCGAAGCTCAGCAGCAACCAGGGACCGACTATATTCAGCGTAGCTCCAGGGCCCGAGTCCGAGAAGCTGAAATCCTATTTCTCCGATTTGAGCGGTGAAGAGTATGTTAAGAACATTGCGCCTGACATGGAATTGAAGGTCGAAGATAAAACCGTTGGCGTTCCATACGGCGTAGAAGGTTTCGGTCTTGTGTATAACAAAGATTTGGTAGATCCGGCTAACATGAAAGATCTGGATTCCTTCACCAAGACGCTGGAGCAGCTGAAAGCCGACGGCAAGAACGGTTTGAGTTTGTCCCAGGAGGCTTACTTCTTAATCGGACACATCATCAACACGCCGTTTGCGCTTCAATCCGATCCGCTGGCCTTTATCGAGCAGCTGAACAAAGGCGAAGTGAAGATGGCGGATACGAAGGAGTTCCAAGAGTGGGCGAAATTCATGGACGTGATCAAAGCGAATTCCAAGAATCCGCTGGAAGTGAAATATGATAGCCAGATGGGTGACTTTGCAACGGAAAAAACGGCTATGGTGCATCAAGGCAACTGGAGTTATTCCATGCTTGCGGACTTCGGTGATTTCGGCTCCAAAGTCGGCATGATGCCATTCCCGCTCGCCGGCAATGACAAAATCGCCGTAGGCGTGGCCAGCTACTGGGTCGTAAACAATCAGGCGGATGCTGAGGAAGTCAAAGCTGCGAACGCTTTCCTGAACTGGCTCTTTACTAGCGACAGCGGCAAGAAAGCCATCGTGGACGATTTCAAATTCATCCCGGCTTTAACGAATATTGAAGCAGGCGATCTGGATCCTTTGTCTCAAGCGGTGCACGAAGCAACAACGAAGGGTGAGACGATCACTTGGGCGTTGAACTACTTCCCATCGGGAATCATCACCAATGACCTGGCTCCGGCTACGCAGGAGTACTTCATGAATCCGAGCATGACAGGAGAACAGTTCCTGCAGAAGCTGGATGAAGTATGGGCGAAAGCATCGAAATAATCGAGGCGGGCGACCATCATCTGATATTACAATTCCATGAAAACGAAAGCCTAGCCTCAGACGTTCTGATGATGAGCGTTAGGCTTTTGTTTTTTCTAACACGACTTCAAGGTTTGATGCCGCCTTGCGGGAATCATCCGGAACGGAAAGAAGGTATGGATTATGAGCAAAAGAAAGGATAAAGCCTGGTTTGCCCTGTTTACGGTGCCGCTTCTGTTTATTTTCACGACCGTGGTCATCATCCCGTTCATTATCGGGATCGTGTACTCCTTCGTTAATTGGGACGGCATTCCGGCGAATCCTAAAGTATTCGTAGGGTTCGACAATTACGTTCAGCTGTTCCAGGACGACCGATTCCTGACATCGGCTTGGCATACGGTTCAATTCACGCTGCTCGCTCTGGTATGCGTCAACGTTCTGGGACTGGGCTTTGCGCTGCTGGTGACGACAAAGCTCCGCTCGAGAAATGCGGCACGGACGATGTTTTTCATGCCGAACCTCATCGGCGGCCTGATTCTGGGTTACATCTGGCAGTTTATTTTTACGGATGCCTTCAGCTTCCTGGGCGAGAAGACCGGATTTGACAGCGTGTTCTTTAACTGGCTGCTGCATCCGCAGTTTGCACTGTACGCCATCGTCGCCGTATTCACCTGGCAGCTGGCGGGTTATACGATGATCATCTACATCGCGGGCATCCAGGGGATCCCGGATGAGCTGATGGAGGCGGCCAAAGTCGATGGCGCCAACATGTGGCAGCGACTGAAGAGCATTGTGTTCCCGCTGTTAATGCCTTCGTTCACGATCTGTCTGTTTCTGACACTGTCCGGGGCGTTCAAAATCTATGACGTGAACCTGTCGTTGACCAAGGGCGGACCGAGCAATGCGACGGAGATGTTTGCGATGAATATTTTCAACGAGATTTTTGCTTACGGTAATTATGGTTTAGGTCAGGCGAAAGCGATCATCTTCTTCCTGATTGTTGCCGGACTTACGCTGACGCAAGTTATCATCACGAAGAGAAGAGAGGTGCAGATGTAATGAAGAAATCAGGGAAATGGCTGCTCGACATCCTGCTGTTCCTCGTTGCACTGGTCTTCTTGTCTCCGGTCTTCATCATGCTGATTAACTCGTTCAAGGATCGTGCGGAGCTGTATGAGAATGCACTCGCGCTGCCTTCCTCCTTCAGCTTTGAGTATTATAAATTGGCGATGGAGAAGATGAATTTCTTCACCGCTCTGGGTAACTCGCTCTATGTCACCGTCATCTCGGTGATCATTGTCATCGTGCTCGCCTCCATGACGGCATGGATGCTGGTGCGGACGGATAATAAGCTGAGTAAAATCATTTTCTTCACGTTTGTAGCGACCATGCTGATTCCATTCCAGACGCTCATGATGCCGCTGATGCAGGTGATGGACTGGATTCGCAGCAATCTGCACATTCCAATGCTCAATACCCATGAGGGCTTGATCTATATGAACGTCGGCTTTACGTCCAGTATGGCGGTTTTCCTGTACCACGGATTCATCAAATCCGTGCCGGTTGCGCTGGAGGAGGCGGCAACGCTAGATGGCTGCTCCAAGCTGGGCGTGTTCTGGAGAATCGTATTCCCGCTGCTGAAGAACATCAGCGTGACCATCGCGATTCTGAACGTCATTGCGTTGTGGAACGACTACCTGCTCCCATCGCTGACGCTGTCGGATAAAGGGCTGCGGACGATTCCGCTCTCGACCTTCTATTTCTTCGGGGAGTTCACGATTGTGTGGAACCAGGCGATGGCCGGTCTGACGCTAACGATCATCCCGGTTGTCATTTTCTATATTTTCGCTCAGAAATACATCATCAAGGGGATTGCGGCAGGTGCGGTAAAATGAGGCGAATCATTACGAGAGCCGACGATTATGCTTCCAGCCATTCCGCCAATCTAGCGATTACCCGGACGGTAGAGGCCGGATTCATCAAAAATGTGTCCATCATGGCGCCCGGCCCTTATCTTACCGAGGCCGCGCAGCTGTTGGCGCATCGCAAGGACATCTGCTTCGGCTTCCATATGACGCTGAATGCGGAATGGGATAACGTACGCTGGGGACCTGTTGCCGCGAAGGAACAGGTTCCTTCGCTTGTCGATCGGGCCGGATATTTCTATCAGGACCCGATCCTGTTTCAGGATCATCCGCCTTCGCTGCAGGAGATCCTTGTAGAGTGCGAAGCGCAGCTTAATAAACTGACCGCAGCAGGCTTCAATATTTCTTATGTCGATTCTCATATGCTGCCGGAGCGCTTCATACCCGGGCTGCAAGAAGAGCTGGACCGCTGGATTGAAGCGAAGGGGCTAATCAACCATCGCGATTACTATAACTTTTTCCCGGGCGGCGTTCCGGACGGGGTCGAGTCGTTTGAAAGGGTGCTTGGCGGCCTGACGGAAGACCAGTACTTCTTCCTGTCCCATCCAGCCCTATATTCGAAGGAAATGGTGCAGTGCGGCAATGCTCAAGTGGATGGGGAAGAGCTGGCGCGCGGACGCGATCAGGAGGCTTCTTTTCTTGCACGGGAGGACTTAAATGAGATTAGTGAGCGACTGGGTTTCCGCGCTATACGTTATGATGAAGCGGTACCATTACCTGGTGTATAATGGAAGGGCCATAATGAATTTATCTTATGGATACCGGGAGAGGCGAAAGGAAGATGAACATGAAAATGGTTCAATTATTGCCAAGAAGCACCCCCGAAAATCAAGGAATCTCATCGCAGTCTATCGAACGCTTTATCCGATCGATTCAGGAAAAGGAGCTGGAACTCCACAGCTTCATGCTGGTACGGCATGGACATGTCGTAGCGGAAGGCTGGTGGAAGCCGTATCAAGCGGACAAACCGCATATGCTGTTCTCGCTAAGTAAGAGCTTTACCTCTACCGCGATTGGACTTCTGGTCCAGGAAGGCCGGATTACGCTGGAGGATCGGGTGATCGACTTCTTTCCGGAATACGCTCCTGAAGATCCCTCGCCGAATCTATCCGCGATGACGATTCGCGATTTGTTGATTATGGGAACGGGGCACGATCAGGAGCCTGCCATGCAGTCCGATATTTGGGTGGCCGATTTTTTTAAACAAGCGGTTGAGCATGAACCCGGGACCCACTTTGTATATAACAGCGCAGCGACTTACATGCTCTCGGCCATTCTGCAGAAGGTCACTGGCATCACGCTGCTGGATTATTTGCAGCCCCGTCTGTTTGAGCCGCTCGGCATCCACGGAGCCACCTGGGAAAGCTGTCCGCAGGGGATTAACACCGGCGGATGGGGACTTAAGCTGAAGACGGAGGACATTGCCAAATTCGGTCAGCTTTATCTTCAGAAGGGGGTATGGGAAGGCCAGCGTCTGATCCCGGAAGCGTGGATTGAAGAGGCAACCTCCAAGCAGATATCCAACGGACCTGCGGATTCCTCTTCGGATTGGACCGAAGGGTACGGCTATCAATTCTGGATGTGCCGCCACGGGGCCTACCGCGGCGACGGTGCCTTTGGACAATTCTGCGTTGTTTTCCCGGAACAGGATGCGGTGATTGCGATTACCTCTGGCCTTGGAGACATGCAGGCCGTGCTGAATGAGGTATGGGAGCATCTGCAGCCAGCGATGGGATTGGATACACTGCCGGTCGACACCGGAGCGGAGGCTTCTTTTACTAGAACGCTGCAAGAGCTTAAGCTGGATCCGCCAATCGAAGAGGCGGTATCCCCAATCGAGAAGGACGTCTCCGGGATCGTCTATGATCTCGAAGAGAATGAGGAGAAGCTGCGTTCATTTTCCGTTCGCTTTGAGGAAGATGGCGCGGTCATGGAGCTTCAGGGGGAACACGGCGTCAATTCGGTTGTCTGTGGTCGTAACGCGTGGAAGTCGGGAACTGCCAAGCTGATGATGATGACGGATAACGAATATGCTGCCTCCATGACCTGGAAGGATGATCGGACGTTGAAGCTGACCATTCGGCTGACGGAGACGCCATTCTACTTAACCAAGGAATGCACCTTCGATGAGGAAAGCATTCATCTTGCGTACTGGATGAATCAATCGTTCGAGGGCAAGGTAGTCCAGGAGATTAAGGGTAAGGTTAAGGCATAGAGCCAGTAAAATAAGCAGCGGTACATAAAAAACCTCTCCATCGTCATGGAGAGGTTTTTATGCATGCCGTAATCAGAATCGCTCTGACACCGCCTTCGCCTGCGTGAACAGGAGCAGGTAATCGCGCCCGCCGGCTTTGGAATCGGTCCCGGACATATTGAAGCCTCCGAATGGGTGGGTGCCCACCGAGGCACCGGTGCATTTCCGGTTCAAATACAGGTTGCCGACATGGAAATCGCGCCGCGCCTGCTCTAGATGCGCGCGGTTGTTCGAGATCACCGCGCCGGTCAGCCCGTAGTCGGTGTTGTTGGCGATTTGGATCGCTTCGTCGAAGGAGGCGGCCTTCGTGAAGGCCACCACCGGGCCGAAGATTTCCTCTTGGGAAATGCGGGCGGTACTGGCAACGTCCGCGAAGATTGTCGGCTGGATGAAATACCCCTCTGGATCGCCCGGAAATCCGCCGAGTACCAGCGTGCCTTCGCCTTTCCCGATTTCGATATAGTCCAGAATTTTACGGTAGGCCTTATCGTCGATGACAGGCCCTACCTGCACCTCGGCGTGTAACGGACTGCCGATCACCAGCTTCTTGGAGCGGTCGATAACCTTCTGCAGCACGGTATCATAGACGTCCTCATGCACGATGGCCCTGGAGCAGGCGGAGCATTTTTGGCCGGAGAAGCCGAATGCGGAGGCGGTGATCGCGTCTGCCGCGAGATCCAGATCGGCCTCGTTGTCTACGATAATGGCGTCTTTTCCGCCCATTTCGGCAATGACGCGTTTGATCCATTGTTGCCCCGGCTGCGTCTTGGCCGCGCGTTCCTGAATCCGCAGTCCGACGTCGCGGGATCCCGTAAAGCTGATAAACCTGGTCAGCGGATGATCCACCAGATAGTCGCCCACTTCCTGGCCCGGTCCCGGCAGGAAGTTAACGACGCCCGGAGGCAGGCTGACTTCTTCCAGTAGCTCCACGAATTTGGCGGCAATGACCTGCGTGGTGCTCGCCGGTTTCAGCACAACGGTGTTGCCCGAGACGATGGCCGCCGTGGTCATGCCTGCCATAATCGCGAGCGGAAAGTTCCACGGCGGAATGACGATGCCGACGCCGAGTGGAATGTAATAGAGATGATTTTCTTCCTCCTCATGAACCGTTAGCGGCTGGGGCGCGCTCAGGCGCTGCATTTCGCGTGCATAGAATTCCATGAAATCGATCGCTTCGGCCGTATCCGCATCCGCTTCGGCACGCGTTTTGCCGGCTTCCAGCGTCATCAGTGCGGAGAATTCAAACTTGCGTCGCCGCATGATTGCTGCAGCCTTGTACAAATATCGTGCCCGTTCGCTCGGCGCGGTGTGTTTCCACGTCTCAAAAGTCCGTGCGGCTGTCTGAATGGCTTGTTCCGCAAGTTCGGTATCGGCTTGGGATACAATGCCGATGACCTGACGTTTACGGGACGGATTGACCGACTTTAGGGTACGCTCCGTATGGATTTGGGCACCGCCGATAACCAGAGGGTACGTCTTGCCGAGTTCGGCTTCGACCGCGGATAGCGCAGCATCGTATAACTTGTTGTTCAACTCGTTCTTGAAGTCCAGAAATGGTTCATTCCGAAAAGGTACTCGCATGGAAGGCCCCTCCTTAACATGATATGATTCGGAGCTTTAGGTTTATGGTCCAGCTGCTGAATGCGTCATGGTGGGGTGTTAGAATCTCTTGGTGAAAAGCTCGATGTTAGATATGTATGTCTTTCTGCATGCCGTCATGATTTTTGCATATGAGTTAAGATAGAGTGCATTTTGGTTTGCCTTTTGCAAAGGGGGAGCTCGCATGGATGGAACCGAACTTTACCGTAAAGTGATCCTGACGGTGTCCGGTAATAAATTCGTGAAGTGGTTGTCGATCAAGTACGGCCGAAAACTGGCGGGCAGATTCATAGCCGGCGATACCTTGGACGAGGCGCTGGATGAAATTGAGAGGCTGAATGAGAAGGGCATTCTCGTCACGCTCGATCATTTGGGGGAGGGTATCACGACGCTGGACGAAGCGGCCGGGTACCGGGAGGAGTATTTAAAGCTTGTAGAAGGGATTGCCAACCGGGGAGTGAAATCGAACGTTTCGCTGAAGCCGACGCAGATGGGCATGGCACTGGACCCCGAGAAGGCTTACGAGAATATCAAGCTGGTGGCGAAAAAGGCGAAAGAGCACCGCAACTTCGTTCGTCTGGATATGGAGGATTCGCCGTATACCCAGGCGACGATAGATATGACGCTGCGGCTCCATAAGGAGGGGCTGACCAATGTGGGGACCGTGATGCAGGCCTACTTGTTCCGTACGGAGGAGGACGTCAAGAATTTAATCAATGCCGGTGTTAATCTGCGGCTCGTGAAGGGGGCGTACAAAGAGCCGAGAACGATCGCTTTTCAGCAGAAGCGGGAGGTCATTGACAACTATAAGAAATTGATCAAAATGCATTTTGATCAGGGTGCCTACGTTGCGATTGCTTCGCATGATGACAACATCATCGACTGGGTGAAGGTGTTTGCCGAGCAGAGTCACATAGACAAACAGGAATTTGAGTTTCAGATGCTGTACGGGCTGCGGATGAACGATCAGGCAGCGCTTGCACAGGACGGCTACCGCATTCGGTGTTATATGCCCTACGGAACGATGTGGTACCCGTATTTTACGCGGCGGCTGGCGGAGAAGCCGGCCAACCTGATGATGGTGCTCAAAAATATGTTCAAGTGAGCGGGGGAAAACAATCAATTGAAAGCGAAGCGAGGACGGTAGCTCTCTAGCTACTGTCCTAGAAGAAATAATACGCCTCCGAGCAGTCCATCAGGAAGGAACGCTCCAGCGGCAAGCTGCCTAACCGCTTACGGGTGATGTGCTGTTGCAGATTGGTCTCCAGATCGGCGAGGGCCGATACGGCGAGCTGCATCCGGGCGGATCCCCACTGGTGCTGCTTCTGGGCATAGCGAACCGCCTCGGTTACGGGCATGCCCCTCAGCCTTGTAAAGACGGATGCCCAGCGGACCAGATCCGTGAATTGCCTGTTGCTTGGCAGCGCATATTCGGCATACCCGGCCGCGTCATTGCAGCTGATTTTGAACAAACCGCAGTTCCAATCTCGGTCGCTCCAGGGGATAAAGCGTTCAGCTGAGCCCTGGTCGAAACGAAATATCTCCATATGGCGGATGGGCTCTACACTTAATGCGGGAACTCCGGTTTCGATAACGGGTGCCAGTGCAGCCTCAATGAATTTCGTCATGATCTACGCTCCTTTATAGGAATGTTATATGCGCGGCAAATAGGCCTGGTGAGCAGAGACCCCCCGCTCTCCAGGCCTATGTATCGTTAGAGGCCCTGCTCCATTGGCGATTTTGGTTCCCCCGTCTCCCCATCTGTCGGGAGCTCAGCGTATAACGAATGTTTCGAATAGATGGATGAATCATACGCCGGAGGAAACTAAAAGTAAATGATCATATGGGACGGATACATTCCGAAAATCGATGAAAACCGTATAAGAAAACGTGTACATTCAGTCGTGTCATCGATTATCATGGCAAAATCTCGGTATCTCGATAGATTGCGATAAATACAAGAAAACAAGAGAAATACATAGTATAGAGTAGTATTCGGGAGATAATGAAGCGATACTGGTCAGTTCCTGTTCGACATAACGCCACATGTGTTTTTGCTCACATTTACTTCCTGCAGGGCCAGACGTATGATACGAACTATGAATTGACGGACATCAGCGACAGGCAAACGGGCAGCCGTTCCATGAAGGCCTACAGACAGTGTGAGAGCTCAGTTGGGCTCTTTTATGGATCGAATCTCGGGCGAAGGCGCCATGGGCCTTCGCTGAAATTGCAGGATGATGCGACTCTCACCGCTCGAACCTGATGCTGTGTTGTTTTGCCGGACCTGGATGTTTAGTCAATGGCTAATAGAATAACATGCTACTCGTTTTCAATTTTCGCTGAGTCCTTGAATGGAAAAGGAACGGGGGAACCAGTCGGGAGATGAATCTATCTCTCAGGGGTGAATCCCATGGACAAGATAACGGTCTATGGGTAGGGCGACTCTCACGCCCGAATCCGTCAGCTAACCTCGTAAGCGTATCGAGAGAGGCAACGATTGTCGTGGACTTGGGCCACGGTGTATTTCACCGTGTCCTATTAAGGAGCCTGCGGGAAGAGTTCTTCTCTTTCCACAGGCTTCTTTGTTGTTGTCTTCTCTTTCCGAACTTAGGAGGAGAACAAAAGATGGAGAAATCGCAGGAGTTTATCCTGGTATCCGCACCGAACAAGGCCGGGGAAGAATTTATCCGCCAGCTGATCTTTAAGCGCATTTCGTTTGTGGCTATAGCCAACAACCGGGTTGAACAGGAGAGGCTGCATGAGCTGGGCTGCACCAACATGATACTAATCGATACAAGGGACGAGCAAACCTGGATCATTCCCGAGTTTCCCGTCAGCAAGGTGTTTCTGTTCGAGAGCAGCTTGAATCTATGCTGCCGCTATTTACGGATTTGCCGGACCTGGACCACGGAGTCGATTTATGTGATTACCCACTCCAGCAATCCGCGATTGATATACAAAGGGCTGGGTGCCGATGTGGTGCTTCATACGAACCATCACCAGGTATCCTTCCTGATTTCGCCCATTGTCAGCTAAGGCCTTGGCTGATATCCCAACGATGTTTTAGGAGGTTATATTCATGCAGGATTTATATATGGTGCTCATATTGGGAGGAACCTACGGACTGCTCATGCTGTTTATGTCTTGGTGCGGGCGCGTGGTTTCGGAACCGGAGGCGGATTAACCATGATGATCATTTTGGTATGCACGCTTTTTATTTTTCTGTACTTGATTTATGCGCTGATTCACCCTGAAAAATTCTAGGGAGACCGCTGAAGGAGGAAGGCATTCGCCATGGGCATTTTACAAATTGCCATCGTTATACTCGTTCTGGTGCTGCTGGTAAAGCCGCTCGGAACTTATCTATATCAGGTGTTTCGCAATGAAGGCAATGGAACGGACAGATGGTTCTCCTGGGCGGAGAAACCGATCTTCGCACTGATTGGCTTGAAAGAACGCAAGGGAATGACGTGGAAAGGGTATGCCATCAGCTTTGTGATGACGAATATCGTTCTGGTCGCAGCTGGGTATTTGATTCTGCGGTTGCAGAGAGTGCTGCCCTTCAACCCGAATGGCATCGATAATATGGAATCGACCTTGTCGTTCTCTACGATCATCAGCTTTATGACCAATACGAATCTTCAGCATTATAGCGGGGAGTCGGGGTTATCCTATATGGTCCAGATGGCTGTCATTACGATGATGATGTTCACGTCTGCGGCAACCGGGCTCTGCGTGGCGATTGCTTTTATCCGGGCGGTGACTAGCAAGGGCTCAACCGTCGGTAATTTTTTTGAGGACTTCGTCAAAGCTCACACCCGGGTGTTCATCCCGGCTGCGTTCATCATTGCAATGATACTGGTTGCGCTGCAGGTGCCGCAGACCTTGAAGCCTACGCTCAGCGTCACGACGCTGGAAGGTGGCGAGCAGCAAATAGCTGTAGGGCCAGTAGCTGCGCTTGAATCGATCAAGCATCTGGGCACTAACGGCGGCGGGTTTATGGGGGTGAACTCGGCACATCCGTTAGAGAACCCGTCCCCGCTAACCAATGTCATCGAAATCCTGTCCATGTGGAGTCTCGGGGCGGCACTTCCGTATACGTTCGGTTTATTCGCCAAGAGCCGCAAACAGGGCTGGATTATTTTCTCGGTGATGATGACCTTGTTTATCGCTTTCCTGTCGCTGAACTATGCCGCTGAAACCAATGGCAATCCGGCGCTGAACCGCTTAGGCATCGATGCCTCGCAAGGCAGCATGGAGGGCAAGGAGGTCCGGTTCGGGGTTGCTCAATCTTCTCTGTTCACCACGGTGACGACCGCGGCCACGACCGGATCGGTCAACAACATGCATGATACACTCACGCCGCTTGGAGGGATTACGCCGCTGTCCCTGATGATGCTGAACTCTGTTTTTGGCGGAAAGGGCGTTGGGCTGATGAATATGCTCATGTACGCGATATTGGCGGTGTTCCTGGCCGGTCTTATGGTTGGTCGAACCCCCGAATTTCTAGGCAGAAAAATCGAGGCGCGGGAGATGAAGCTGATTGCGATTGTTATCCTGGTGCATCCATTTATCATCCTGACTCCGACCGCCCTTGCGCTGATGACGGATGCAGGGCAGGCAGGCATTACCAATGCGGGCTTTCATGGCATCTCGCAAGTATTGTACGAATACACGTCTTCCGCTGCCAATAACGGTTCCGGATTTGAGGGTCTGTCAGATAACACACCGTTCTGGAACATTACAACAGGACTGGTCATGCTCTTCGGCCGTTACATTTCGATGATTGCCCTGTTGGCGGTGGGCGGCTCGCTGATGCGGAAGCAATGGGTTCCCGAGACGCTTGGGACGTTCCGGACAGATAATAAGCTGTTTGCCGGCATTCTCATTGCGGTGGTTCTGATTATCGGTGCATTGACCTTCCTGCCTGTACTTGTGCTTGGTCCGATTGCTGAGCATCTGACGATCCGTTAATAGAAAAGGTGGCCTATTACCATGAATAATACGAGAAAAAAAGTGATGTCCAAAGAGATGGTTCGTCAGGCGCTCAAGGAGAGTTTCACGAAGCTGAACCCCGTCCTGATGATGAGAAATCCGGTCATGTTTGTGGTGGAGGCCGGCACCCTGGTTGTTTTGCTGATGCCGTTATTTCCGTCCTATTTCGGGACAGAGGGCAGTATCGGATTTAATCTGACGGTGTTTGTGATTTTGCTGTTGACGCTGCTGTTCGCTAACTTCGCAGAGGCGCTTGCCGAAGGACGCGGGAAGGCGCAGGCCGATTCCCTTAAGCAATCCAAGCAGGAAATGACGGCCCATAAAGTGATGGAGAACGGAGGGGTACAATCCGTACCGTCCACGGATCTTCGCAAAGGAGATATCGTGGTCGTTACGCAGGGCGAGATGATTCCCGGGGACGGGGAAGTCATTGTGGGCCTTGCGTCCGTTGACGAATCGGCGATTACCGGCGAGTCCGCACCCGTCATTAAAGAAGCTGGTGGCGATTTCAGCTCGGTCACCGGGGGCACCCGGGTTGTCAGCGATACGATCAAAATCCGGATTACGAGCGATCCGGGGGAATCGTTTATCGACCGGATGATTTCGCTTGTTGAAGGAGCCTCCCGCCAGAAGACGCCGAATGAAATTGCGCTGAACACGTTGTTGATCGTCTTAACGCTGATTTTCCTGATCGTTGTCGTTACGCTCGCACCGATTGCGAAGTATCTTGGCATCGAGCTGTCTGTTCCGGTACTGATCTCGCTGCTGGTATGTCTCATCCCGACCACGATCGGGGGCTTGCTGTCGGCGATCGGGATTGCCGGCATGGACCGGGTGACGCAGTTCAATGTGCTGGCGATGTCGGGCAAGGCGGTGGAGGCCGCCGGTGACATCAATACGATGATTCTAGATAAGACGGGTACCATTACGTTCGGGAACCGGATGGCCAGCCAGTTGATTCCCGTCGGCGGTGAATCGCTTGCCTCGGTTTCCCAGTGGGCAGCCGTGAGCTCGCTGCAAGACGAGACGCCGGAAGGACGCTCGGTATTGGAGCTGCTGAAGAAGGAAGGACTCGAAGTGGATGAAAGCATGGCGGCTGGGGCGGAATTCATCGAATTTAAGGCTGAGACCCGGATGAGCGGCATGGATCTGCAGGATGGACGGAAAGTCCGCAAGGGCGCGGTGGATGCCGTCAAGGCGTGGGTCCTGTTGCAAGCAGGCTCCATCCCTTCGGATTTGACGCCAAACCGTGACGCCATCGCGACAGAGGGCGGAACTCCGCTCGCTGTCGCCGTGGATAACCGCATCTATGGTCTGATCTACCTGAAGGATACCGTGAAGCCGGGCATGAAGGAACGGTTTGACCAGCTGCGCCGGATGGGCATCAAGACGATCATGTGCACGGGCGACAATCCGCTCACCGCGGCGACGATTGCCCGTGAAGCGGGCGTCGATGATTATATCGCCGAGAGCAAGCCCGAGGATAAGATTGCCGTTATCCGCCGAGAACAAGCCGAAGGGAAGTTAGTAGCGATGACCGGTGACGGTACGAACGACGCCCCGGCGCTGGCGCAGGCCGATGTGGGGCTGGCGATGAACAGCGGTACCACCGCAGCCAAGGAAGCGGCTAATATGGTGGATCTGGATTCAGATCCATCGAAGATTATCGAGGTGGTTGCCATCGGCAAGCAGCTGCTGATGACGCGGGGCGCGCTGACCACGTTCAGCGTCGCGAACGATGTCGCCAAATATTTTGCCATCATACCGGCGATGTTTGCAGCCGCTATACCAAGCATGAATGTTCTCAACGTCATGGGACTGGGTTCTCCCATGTCGGCGATTCTGTCGGCGCTGATCTTTAATGCCATCATTATCCCACTGCTGATACCGCTTGCGATGAAGGGCGTAGCCTATAAGCCAATGAGTTCGTCGAAGCTGCTTCAGCGCAATGTGCTGATCTATGGCTTAGGTGGCGTAATCGTACCCTTTATCGGGATTAAGCTGATCGACATGATCGTCCATCTGTGGATTTAGATATGATCATCGTAGCGGGCATATCGGGATAACTCGAAGATTGCTTTACGTGGAAGATATCAAGGGAAGGATTGAGAAATTATGAATAATCCATTGCAGCAATCATCACCGGCGCCTCATACTAAGGCGGGTTCCGCCCGTGTCTCCCTGGGCATTGCCGTAAGAACGAGTCTTGTATTTATCGTGTTATGTGGAGTTCTCTATCCGCTGGTTACGACAGGAGCGGCGCAGCTGCTCATGCCGAAGCAAGCTGGCGGCAGCTTGGTCGCGGATCGGAGCGGAAAGGTGGTTGGTTCCGAATTGATCGGCCAGAACTTTACGGAACCTCAATATTTTCACGGCAGGGTGTCCAGCATTGAATACAACGGCGCCGGATCAGGCAGCAATAACTATGCACCTTCCAACCCGGACCTGATCGAACGAACGAAGGCTTCGATTGAAGCATGGAAGGAGAACAATCCGGACGTTCCGGTGAGCGAGGTGCCGATGGATCTGGTAACGAATTCCGGCTCCGGATTGGATCCTCACATATCGCCTCAGGCAGCGGATATTCAGATTCCGCGGATCAGCAAGCTGACCGGAATTGCGGAGGCAGAGCTTGATCAGCTGGTAAAGGAACATACGGAGGGACGGGATTTGGGTGTGTTCGGTGAACCGCGCGTCAATGTGTTGAAGCTGAACCTGGCTCTTGCCGAGCTTCTTGATTGATTATGGACCCATTTCGGAGAAAATCGCCGGAGGAAATCCTAAGGTCGATTGCGAAGCTCCATCATGGAAGGCTCAAGGTATATATCGGGGCTGTGAGCGGTTCGGGAAAAACCTATCATATGCTTCGCGAAGGACAGACTCTGAGGCTGCAAGGCATCGATGTCGTCATATGTGCCGTATCCACGATGCAGCGTCCGGAAACGGTGGAGCAGGTCCGGAATCTGGAGCGGGTGCCCAGCATTCATTGGGTGGAGGACGGCGTAGAGAAGAAGGATCTTGATCTGGATCTGCTGGTGCAGCGCAACCCGGAGGTGGTGCTTGTTGATGGGCTTGCCCATCGGAACCGGAAGGGAGCGCGGCATGCCACGCGGCTGGATGACATCCGATTCCTGTTAAGTCGGGGGATCAGCGTCATCACGACGGTCAACGTGTATGAGCTGGAGGACGTGCAGGGCATTGCCTCCAAGCTGACGGGCATTAAAGCCAGCCATACGGTACCGGCCGATACGCTGGAGAGCGCCGATGAGGTGGTGCTCATTGACGTAACACCCGAAACGATGCTGGAACGGGCACAGGATGGCCTGCTTGGAGGCGGCAGCGTATGGAAGCAGGGCAATTTGGCCGTGCTCCGGGAGTTGACGCTCCGTCTTGTTGCTGAAGGAGTGAGCCATTCGCTGGAGCGGTACCGCAAGGAGCATGGACTCGTTGGTCCATCTGGAGCCCTTGAGCGAATACTGGTGTCCACCCAGTACCATTGGAACGGGTCTATCTATATGCGGCGCGGGCAGCAGATCGCGAAGCGATTAAACGGCGAGCTGTTGGCCATCACGTTTGTGAAACCGGGATTAGAGCTTACCAAAGAACAGGCTGCCTTTAAGCGTTCCATGGTTAAGCTCGCGGTGCGGATTGGCGCCGAGCTGGAGGAACTGCCCCTCCGTTCCCGGAGGAAGCTGGCTGACGTGCTTGTTCAGTATGCGCTGGAGCACCATGTTACACGCATTGTTCTTGGCCATTCGAAGCAGACGCGCATGCAAGAGCTGTGGCAGGGCTCGATCCTTCAGGATCTGCTGAAGAAGACGCGCGGGATGGATATTTTTATGGTGGCGGATCGGGCAGCACATGACGGAGAGCGGATCATCCCGGCTCGGCTCCATCCGCAGCGGCTCCCTTTCGAATCGTTCCATCGCTTGAATGAACAAGAGTTGGACCGGAAGATGGAGCAGGTCAAGCGGGGGCGGTTTAAAGTCTACATCGGGGCTGCCCCGGGTGTGGGCAAGACGTATGCGATGCTGCGCGAAGGCAATGATCTGCTAAAGAAGGAATTGACGGTTCTTACCGGACTGTTGGAGACGCACGGCCGGAAGGATACGCAGTCACAGATCGGCGAACTCGAAGTTCTTCCGCGCAAAGAGATGAACTACCAGGGATCACGCCTTGAGGAGATGGATACCGATGAAATCATTCGACGCAGGCCGGACGTGGTTCTTGTGGATGAGCTGGCGCATACGAATGTTCCCGGAAGCAAGCACAAGAAACGGTATGAAGACGTGCTGGATATTCTGTCGGCCGGCATCTCTGTCATTACAACCGTGAATGTGCAGCATCTGGAGAGCTTGAATGATGCCGTTGAGCAAATGACCGGTGTTCGTGTCCGCGAGACGGTGCCGGACCATATTCTGCAATTGGCCGATGAGGTTCAGCTCATCGACGTGACGCCGGAGTCGCTGCGGCAGCGGATGAAGGACGGGAAAATCTATGCGCCGGAGAAAATCCCGCAGGCGCTCGGCCATTTTTTTAAGACGGGAAACCTCATTGCTTTAAGAGAGCTTGCCTTAAGAGAAATCGCGGATGATGTGGACGAGAGGCTGGAGTTATGGCAGCGCAGCAGCTCGCTTCGAGGACCGTGGCGGCGCGAGGAGGTTATCTATGTCATAGTTGGCAGCGGCCCACAGGCTGAGCGGCTCATTCGCCGCGGCTTCCGGATCGCCCATCGGCTGAAGGCTGCCTGGTATGTGGCATTTCCATTCCCAAGGGTGTGTCAACTTCATCTATCCCATGACGACCGCCAGCGCTTGACGGCTCTTGAGACGTTAACGGACCGCCTCGGAGGAACGTTCACCGTGCTGCCGTTAAAAAAGGGGCCAGCACGCGCCATCTCCTCTCAATTGGTCGCCGCGGCAGATGAGGCCAAGGCCACCCAGTTGATTATCGGACAGCCGCAGATGGCCGGATGGAAGCTGTACGCCCAGCGGAAAATGATCCGGAGCCTGCTGCGATGTGCAAGGCATATGGATGTGCTAGTGGTTGCGGATTAGGCAATACTAGCGCAAGCGACACGGATAACACCAAAAAGCAAGCCCACAGACCTGTAATTACAGATCCGCGGGCTTTTTTCCTTGCTGCCAAACTGCCAAATGGCTGATACGCAGGCTTGTCCTATTGTTCACCTGACAATGTGCGGTCGCCGGTCAAATATTTCTCGGTTAAGATGGAGAGCAGGCGAATGCCAACTTCATTCTCTCCGCCTTCGGGAATGATCAGGTCGGCGTATTTCTTGGAGGGTTCAATGAACGCCTCATGCATTGGCTTGACGGTAGTCAGATACTGATTGTGAATCGACTGGATGGTCCGGCCGCGGTCTTCGATATCGCGTACGACCCGGCGAAGCAGGCGTACATCGGGATCGGTATCCACAAACACTTTAATGTGAAGCAGCTTGCGCAGATTCTCATCAGACAGCACGTGAAGGCCTTCAATGATGACGATGTTGTTCGGCTTCAGTTCGAGGGTCTGATCCGTGAAGCGGGCATGGGCAGTAAAATCATACACTGGTGCGAATGCAGGTTGTCCGCTTTTTAAAATGCCGAGATGTTCGACGAGCAGCTCGTTGTCAAAGGCGAACGGATGATCATAGTTAATCGCTTCGCGTTCTTCGAAACTGAGTTCCTTATGATCCTTGTAATAGTTATCCTGCGAAATGAAAGTCACTTTATCTGAACCAAGACGGTCAATGACAGAGCGGGCAACCGTCGTTTTGCCCGATCCGGTGCCGCCGGCGATACCAATTATGAGCATGGCGAATCCATAACCCTCCCTAGAGTTTGCAATTTTATTATTGTAGCACAGCATGCGCTTATTTTCACTATGGGGAC
This sequence comes from Paenibacillus sp. ISL-20, assembly GCF_018613005.1. Classification (NCBI taxonomy): domain Bacteria; kingdom Bacillati; phylum Bacillota; class Bacilli; order Caryophanales; family Paenibacillaceae; genus Paenibacillus; species Paenibacillus sp. ISL-20. The sequence continues at coordinate 7,498 of NZ_JAGGRD010000037.1, read as the reverse complement.
ATAGAGCAAAAGATGGGATTTCCCGTACTTTCTTTATTCTTACCATGGAATAGCGAACTGAATCTGTATGTCTTATCATAGAGGATAGATTTAACTATTGAATTTTTTCGGAGGGATAATCATGCATTATACTGCAATTTACCCGTGCAAGCCCGTTATATACATTCAGCAGGGAGAGCGTCAGGGGAGCGTCGATTGGGACCGTTATGGAGCGGTGGCCTTAAGTGATACCGTGACCGGGCTTGCTACGAATGAAGCGACCGAGGTTCGCGCCTGCTGGAGCTCCGAATGCTTCTATGTACGGTTTGTTTGCCAAGATTCTCATATCGTATCGGAGTATCAGCATCGGGATGATCCGCTGTATGAACAGGATGTCGTGGAACTGTTTATCGACGAAGCAGGAACGGGAATGGAATATATCGAGCTTGAGGTTAGCCCGAACAATATTATATTTGACGCCCTGATCCGTAACGACGGACATAAGTCGATCGCGAGCAGCGATATAAAGTGGGATTTTGCCGGTCTTCAGACTTCGGTAGAGCATGACGGCAAGGGGAATTTGATTTATGAAATTCGTATTCCGGCTGCGAATTTCAAGAATCCACCGCAAGCGGGACGAAGCTGGAACGTGAATTTTTACCGCATTGACGAGGACACCCAAGGAAATCGGGAATATCAGGCATGGAGCCCGACCGGTGAGGTGAATTACCATATTCCTTCGCGTTTTGGGAAATTGGATTTTGTCGATGTCATCTAGCATATCAATGTAACCGGAATGCCGCATCGGTGGATTTTCATATCCGCTGTGCGGCATTCTTGTGTTTGCGAAGAGAATCATGTTGCAAATAAGATCATCCTGTACTATCATCTACTTACCGACCGGTAAGTAGAATTATGAGGAGTTGTTTAGATCAAGATGAGTAATCCATCAACGTACGAGGTTATTTTAGATACAAGCTATCGCTTGTTTGCTGAACAAGGTTTTGAGAAAACGAGCATGGCGATGATCGCCAAGGAACTGGATGTATCTAAGCCTGCGCTTTATTATCACTTTTCTTCGAAGGAAGCTCTTATTGACAAACTTTTTGAAGAGATTTACCGCAGCATCGGTTTTCATGTTTATTTTCAACTGGAGAATTATACGGTGGAGAATTTCGGCGCGAGGCTTACCTCTGACGGATTGAACATGGTCCATACGCAACAGGAAGATGAACACTACACTCGAATTATGAATCAGTATCAGGCCTTGGGTTACCGCAATCCTAAATATGCACGGCGGCTAATCGGCATTCTGGAAGGGTTCACTTCCGGCTTTACGGAGCTGCTGAAGTATGGAGTTTCCATTGGAGCTCTGCCGGAGGGCAATATGGGAGTTCAGGCACAGATGCTGACGATGATCATTGACAGCATGGATAATTTTATGAGTTACGGTCTTGAGTACGACTATGAGGCGATCTGGACGCAAGCGGTCAACCAAGTGATGTCAGGAGCTGAGGGAAATGAGCTCTAAGACAACGCGTTTAACCGCACTCGATTATGCTCGCGCCTGGGCCATCTTCGGCATGATTATTGTCAATTATAAACTTGCCATGGAGGTGGGGGATCATGGAGCAAATTGGCTGCAAACCATCGCCGGTCTGTTTGAAGGAAGAGCTTCTGCATTGTTCGTGGTGCTGGCTGGCATCGGTGTATCCTTAATGACTGCGAAGGCTAGTGTTTCCCGGGACCCACACATGATTCGAGAGAATCAGAAGACATTGGTGAGGAGAGCCGTATTCTTGTTCATAGCCGGGACACTTCTGCTGCTGACCGGATGGAGCGCCGATATATTGCACTATTATGCGGTATTTTTACTTCTGGCCGCGGTACTTATAACGGTATCGGACAGAACGCTCCTAATCCTGACCGAACTCGTTCTGATCGTATCATCATCCATGTTGATCCTGATGGACTACAGCAAGGGGTGGGACTCTGGTTTTCATCGATATACGGGCTTTTGGACCGGGGAAGGATTCATCCGTAATTTGATGTTCAACGGATATCATCCCCTTTTTCCATGGAGCAGCTTTTTCTTCATCGGCATGTGGCTTGGAAGAAAGGGCTGGTGGGGCGGCAGCCACAGACGGAAGCTCATGATTTATTCATTGTCCGGAGCGGTTATATTTGAGCTGTTATCCTATTTCCTCATTCGCTGGACGTCCCCGTGGCTTGATGCCGATTCGGCGAGTTATCTGTTTACCACCAAGCCGATGCCACCCACGCTGCTCTATGTATGTTCTGCCGCTTGTCTGGCTGTTGCCGTGATTACGATCTGTTTTTATATCGTTGAGCGTTTGGAGAAGAACCGTCTGACAGGGTGGCTTATATGGACCGGGCAGCTCTCGCTCTCCCATTATCTCGGTCATATCTTCATTGGATTGGGACTGTTGGAAGCGATCGGGTATTTGAACCATGGCAATCTGGGCCTTGCGGTTGCTTACGGCTGCGGTTACTTTGTGATGGCTGTCATCTTCTCTTGGGCATGGAGAAAGCGAGTGAAGCGAGGTCCCATGGAGCTGCTTATGCGAAAATGGTGTTAACTCTCCGGTAGGAGAGCGGGCTATCTCTATCCCACTTATCCCTGGTATCGAATGAACTGATACCGCCATGAAATAGCTGCGCTTCAGCAGCCAGAAATTCCCCAGGCTGTTTTCATAAAAGAACCAAAACCAACATCTCAAGGGGGATTTTGTCCCTTTTTTAACATGCCGTAGGACATGTTGTTTTCATTGCAGCGTTCTATATACTTTTAGTAAAGGGAAGCACCCCGCTTGGAGTAAGTGGACATGTAATAAACGGAGGTTATTGTATGAATGCTGTCATTGATGGACTGATGCTCGAGCTGGAGCAGCAATTGGAGGAGAAGGTCACCGAAGATCTTCGGGATCTGCTGGAGGAATATAAACAATTGGAGGGGGCTGCTCCTGCCCAGTTGCAGCTTTTCGAAGCGGAGTTCGGGATCAAGTTGCCGCAGGACTTTCGTTCGTTTTACAGTAAGAAGAACGGCAGCGGATACGGGTTTCACGTGCTCTATCCCGGTAACGAGGGGGATGGAGAATACCCGCCGTTTTACCTGATGAGCCTGGAAGAGATGAAGGAAGTCAAATCTTATTTTTGCGAGCGGGATGAACCACTGGATGCGTATTACAGTTCGGAGGAAATACAGCAGCTGGATCCGAAGATTAAACCGTATCTGTTTCACAAGGCTTGGTATCCGTTTGCCACGATGGCAGGCGGGTCGCTGTATCTAATGCTGGATTTCGATCCGGCGGAGCCGGGAACGTCCGGGCAGATCATCATGTACGTGCATGATCCTGACTTTGTGTATTATATCGCGCCTTCCTTCACGGAGCTGCTTCAGGCGTCCAATCGCAATCTGCGCACCGACATTGAAGAGGTGGACTACTGATGGCAGGGCGGGTTCAGGTGGATAAGGAACGCAGGCTGGCCACGATCTATATGGGGCGGCTTAATTAGAATGCAGATATCCAAAAAGCGAGGTGCTATACATATGCAGCATACAAAAATGACCCAAGAGGTGGACCTTACCATCTCGCACCATCAGATACAAGTCCGCTCACGGGACTTTGATGAGGATTTGTGCCAATGGGGAGAAATCAATATCAAACAGGGCGTTGTTATTCATCCCGGTTATCTCACCTTTGATCCCATCCCTGACGATGCTTTCGGCGCCTGGGTGAAACTGGCCTTGAAAGAGGCGTTCATCGAAGATCCGAACGCGCAGCGGCGGATGGTCGTGCCGTTTGACGTTCTCGATCCCGAGAAGCTGGAGTTGTTGTCCGTCATGTCGGACGCCGTTATTGAGCTTCCGCTGCAAAAGGGGCGATACGCACTGTATTTTGAGATTTGCGAGGATGAAGAAGTGTATTATCGTTTCACTTTTGTACATGAGGGAGAAGGGATTCATGCCCGGTATCTGATGGATGATGAATGGGGCGGCAAGGCTGGAGAAGCATTGTCGTTGGGGTATTGCTGACGGAATTTTGCGTTATAACAGGGACAAGGAAGGCCTAGTTAAGGTAAATGTTCTTAAGTTAATATGAAAATAAGAAGAGGCCGTCTCCGTTTTGGAGAGGGCCTCTTCTTTACCGCATGCTGTGCTGTCCCCTGCTTTGAAAGATGGTGTGCAGGAGGCACAGACTTTGAATGGAGTGGATCTATTATTTTGCAGCGGTCACCGTAATCTGACCATGCTTGCTGTGATCTGCATTCAGGTTCAGAACGTCTGTCAGGAAAGCAAGCGGAACATAGATGTGGCCCTTTTTCATTACAGGAGCCGAGCCCAGCGAACGTGGTGCCATTTTACCCAATGTGTAAGCATCCTTGTTCAGCTTCACCGCGCTCCAGACAGCTCCTTTGGAGATTTCGGTGGTTTTGCTCTTGCCGTTCCACTTGACATTGAATTGCAGCTGGCGCAGCACGGATACCTGAACCATGATCTTGCCGTTTTTATCTTTGTAATAAGCGCCTGATTTCACTACGGCTGCAGCAGGCTTTTTGTCTGATCCTTTACCCGGCAGCTTTATGGCAAATTCCGGTGTACCTGTGGATCCAGGGGCGATGCTGTATTTTTGGAATACGATATAGGCTTTTCCGTCCGCGACATAGAAGGATTGCTCCGCGTCTATGCTTTGAAATCCGTCTTCGTTCGCGAAGTATTGGTCCTGATCCGCGGCAATCGCGGTTTTGACAGCTTTATCCACGATAGATTTGTAATCTTTACCGAACAGGTCTTCAAGCGTCACGCGCTGTGCTTCGACTTCGTTCGTGAAGTTGTACGTATCCACACGAGGATCACCATTGTTCATTCCGATGCCTTCGGTGATGACCTTAAGGGAAATCAAGCTGTCGTCTTTACCATCCGATGTGAGCTCATAATTAATGGTCAGCTGATAAGGGTGCATGGTATAGCCATTCTTTTGTGCATTTGCAGCCGCTTCCGCCGCTTCTTTCTCCCATTTGTCCATATCCTTGGAAGCATGGGATTCGATAATGTCATTCAACTGGTCTTGATATTTGGTGTCAGTCAGACCTTGGAATACAGGGATCTTAATATTGGTTTCCAGCCATTTTTCCTTGGATTGCAGTGTTTTGGATGTTACCAGTTGCGGGGCAACGGTTGGAGCGGTCACCCGATTTGTGCTTGCTGCAGCTTTGGTTTCCGCATGGACATGAGCGGATGGCAGACCCGAAGCGGAGATCATCAGGATGCCCGCCAATCCGGCAGCCGCCAGGGTTTTGGTTATTGGGGTTGTTGTTTTCATTGTTTTTTTCATTATATATTACCTCCAGATTTAGGGTTTGATATCTACAATTTGTGATCTGCATTCGTAGTGATGAACGGTCAATCTATCGGATGTATTCGCTGCTGACGAGCTGGTCTGCGATCACTTCCGTTGGGATCGTAAATTCCACGACGCCCATATAGCCGGGTGCAACATCGTATTCATTAAAGCTGATGACCAGTTTGCCGTTTTGGTTGATGTAGAAGTTTTGGTCCTTGGCGATCGTTTGGAACAGATCCTCCGGTACATCGGACTCCACACCAGGCTGCTCCACCCAGTAGATGTTGTCCGGATTATTCTGCATCTGCTGGCGCATCTGCTCCTTGATATTGTCACTGATGACCTGGATATAACGATCATCCTTGAACAGACTTGGCAGTGTGATCACCATCTGGTTCTTCTTGTCGATCGTATCGTATTTTCTGGATTCGGCAGAGCTTCCAGCAGATTCGACAATATAGCGCGAAAGTGTCAACAGCTGTTCATTGTCGGTGATCACTTCATAACCGCTATCGAGACTCAGATGGGCGCCGCCTTCTTTATTTAGCAGGGCGACTTCGTCTTTGAAGTTCTCATACAGCTTTTTATTTTCTTCCAGGTATTTGTTATTCAGGGTTTGCTCAAGCTCTGTATTTCCTAAGTTGGCAATGCCGGGTGTTTCAATATGCACTTCCGTGTTATCGTCTAACTCGGCATATTCACGGATGGTGATCACCTTGATGATATGGCCCAGAACCGGCACATCGGACATGGCCTGGGCAAAGGCAGGGCTGGTATTCACTCCGGCGAACAGTAGCATGCATGCAGCTGCGCTACTAGCGAGCCAGGGCAGCGCTCTATTTTTTTTTCTTCTGGTTGCTATGGTCTTGTTGACAATCGAGCTTAGTTCGTCAGGAATAGGAGTGCTCTCGTACTGCTCTTTTATCCTATTCAGCTTGTCATGCATTATCGTTGTGCCTCCTCTTGATCTTCCTCGCTTAAGTTCACCCGCAGTCTCTGTAGTCCTTGGTATAATCTCGTTTTCACCGTGCTGACATTCTCGTGGAGCACTTCGGCAATTTCGTCAATCTTCATATCTTCAAAAAATCGGAGTATGATGACGACCCGATACTTGTCGGGTAATTCCTCCAAAGATTGGGCCAGATCCAGATTCGGATAGTGATCATGGCTGCCGGGTAACACAACCTCCAGGTTCTCGTCATCCATGACTTGGACTTTTTTCTGTTTTCTAATGAAATCCAGGGAGGTTGTTACAATAATTCGGAAAAACCAGCTTTTTATTGAACCCGTCTGCTTCAGCTTTTCCATGGATAAAAATGCTTTGTGGATCGCGTCCTGAACGATATCGAGGGCATCCTCTTTATTTCTAACGTAGCTGTATGCCAGCCGGTAGGCGCTGTCCTGATTTTCGGTTATACATTGAATAAGAAGCTTCTCAAGCTTCCGGCCGCCACTCATGTAAATATGACACTCCTTTGGGCCCGCGCGGGTAACCATCAATTGCAATTGACTTACGGAAGCAAGACGTGCGAGTTTTGCAAAAAGTTTGATTCTGCGAAAAAAAATTTAAAAAGTGTTTCTGTCTCATTATTCAGCCCATTCTTCAACGATCGCAACAAGAAAAAGACCCCAGTTTTCACGAGGCCACTGAAGAACTTGCGTTTTTCTTCGGAGGCGGTGCAAATAGTGTAAAAAGAAGACATTCACCCCGCGTTTTGGAGATGAATGTCTTCTTTTTGTCTTCATAATGCTGTATTCACCAGTAGTTCTTAGTCTACTAATTTCAGTATTCGCTTGAGATTTACAGCGAATATGGCCATCGCCCCTTGTAGTTGCATGCCAAGCAGACCCGAGGATGTGGCTACATCATATCCGTGTCCATGTTTGAGTTCACTGTTCTTTGCTTCAATTTTGTAGCGTTCCTTAGATTTTGCCTTGAAATATTCTGTATCCTGGAACGCCATCTGTTCCGAATGTTCATCGGATTTTACCGTCACGGAATACGTCTTGCTCTTGGCTCCTTCTTTGTAACAGCCTTCCTTAAACGGACAGCGTTTGCAGATCTCCACATCGAAAAAATAGGTGTCTTGCTGGTTTTTACTGACGCCTTTTTTCCCCTGTCGTGCTTTTCGGATCGCCATGTGTCCGGCTGG
>NZ_JAGGRD010000036.1:0-317630 GCF_018613005.1 Paenibacillus sp. ISL-20 | reverse complement strand
ATGCGGGCCCTGCGGCATCGCCGCTGGCCCGCCGGGGGCTGGCGCGGCGCCATGCGCAGGCGCGCCAGCGGGGCGGCCGGGCGGCGGCGTATGGGCCGCCCGCGGGGTGTGGCTGGACTCGCCGAAGGCGTCCGGCCCTCTCCCCGGGCCGCGGTGCCCGCGCGGCCCTTCCTCTATATCCTTTTTATCCTGTTCCGAGTCATAACTATGTCCTTCAGTCGATCCGGCTTTCTTCTCAAGTTCACCGGGAAAATCCCACTTCAACACGGGAGCAGCCGATCCTTCGGATGGCACCTGGTATGATTGAGGATTTCCTTCTTTCAGAACATCTTTTGGATCGATCGCTCGTTTTTTTCCTGCCGTGCTCAGATTTACCCGAACCTTCGAATCTTTCATTGCATTTCCCTCCTGTGCCTTTTCCCCTGGAATATACCTCTGGCTTATGCTCCATCAAGCTCTACTTATACTTATGAGATACGGGCATTTGATAGAACTATTCTAAGAGAAAGGAAAAAGTCACATGGATGAAGAAACGCTGACACTGACTGCAAGCAAGCTAGCAAAGAGAGAGTCTCCTACTCATCCGGTATCAACGTAAGAGTATCAATGATAGCCGGAATTATGTTTACATACAAAAAAAAAGGAGCTTCGCCCTTATCGGCGAAGCCCCTTCTTCTACACTCTATTGTGGTCTATCCTGGATCATCATGGTCAATCTTGGCTGTTACACCCAGGTAGGTTGAACTTTGAAAACTTTTGCGTCTTCTGTTTCGCTTGCCACTTTTTTCGAAACCTTCTCCGAGCTCTGGTCCTCCGTCGAAATACGCCAGATATCCGCGCCAAGTCCAGACAGCTTTTCCGCTAAATGAACATAGCCGCGATCGATATGCTGTACGCCGCCAACTTCGGTAGTCCCCTCCGATACAAGCCCGGCTAATATCAAGGCAGCACCTGCACGCAGATCCGTTGCCGTTACTTTGGCTCCTTTAAGCTTAGCTCCGCCTGTAACGATCGCAGAACGTCCCTCAACCTTGATCTCCGCATTCATCAGCTGGAATTCGTCCACATGCATAAAGCGGTTTTCAAATACCGTTTCCGTAACAACACTTGTACCCTCGGAGACCAGCAAAAGCGCCATCATCTGGGACTGCATATCAGTTGGGAACCCAGGATAAGGCAAGGTTTTCACATCAACCGATTTTAATGGTTTGTCGGCGATAACCCGAATCCCATTCTCGTCCGGTTCAATAGTAATCCCCATCTCTTCCATCTTGGAAATAACCGGTCCAAGGTGGTCTGCAATGGCTCCTTCGACATACACATCCCCGCCCGTGATCGCAGCCGCAGCCATAAAGGTGCCTGCTTCAATTCGGTCAGGAATTACGTTATGCTTAACGCCATGCATCTGTTCAACGCCCTCGATACGAATCACACCCGTGCCCGCACCGCGAACTTTGGCGCCCATCGCATTCAGGTAATTCGCTAAATCGACAATTTCCGGCTCTTTCGCCGCATTTTCGATTACCGTAATCCCTTCAGCCAATGTAGCAGCCATCATAATATTTTCAGTAGCACCCACGCTGGCTACGTCCAAATAGACCTTCGCCCCACGCAATCTGCCATTGCTTTTAGCTTCAATATATCCTTGTCCAAGGCTAATCTCAGCCCCGAGAGCTTCAAATCCTTTTAGGTGTTGATCAATGGGTCTTGTGCCAATAGCACATCCCCCGGGAAGCGAAATCCGGGTTCGTCCACAACGTGCCAATAAAGGTCCCATGACCAGAAAAGACGCCCGCATCTTCCGCACCCATTCATAAGGCGCTTCACATGTCGTTATGTGCTCTGCATTCACACGTATCACTTCATCCTGGTATGTAATGCCCGCACCAAGCGACTCCAATACTTTACTGATTGTAATTACATCGTCAAGAGGAGGCGCGTCAATAATAACACTTTCCCCAACTTCCCCTAGTAGAGAGGCAGCGATGATCGGAAGAACTGAATTTTTTGCTCCGCTGACTTTGACGCTTCCGGTCAGTCTTTTGCCACCGCGGACGATAAATTTGCTCATCATGGTTTCCCTCCGCGTCCATAATTTTCCTGATTGCGTGTGTTAGTAATTAGTTGTTGCTAATTCCCTAACTTTCATCTTAACATTAGTGATTTCCGCTAAACAAGCGATTTTCGAACTATTTATGACATCTGATTCGGTGTCTACATCAGGTATCAGAAATCCATGATGCCACCTTATGAAGCATCTGTTATCCGCAGTATGGACCTTCGAAAGGTACCATGACCGACCAGCACTTGTCAATGCATAACAATTACCGGGTGAACACTATAGTCCGGAAGTCATACCGTCCGCCCGATCAAATTCTTATTTTAAGTGTTAACATAATAAAATGCGTTTATTCGACATCTTCTCCCCAAGCAACCTAACAGAGATATAACCATTCATACCGCAATTAAAACAGACAAGTAAAATATCGCCAAGCCCATAACCTCGTGCAACAAATGTTGCATTACTAACTGCAGCACCTTGTGTTATGTATGACGCTCATTTCCGTTCTAAAACATATATCGGATCATTTGACTCCATGTAATATAGTCAATTAGGAATTCAGCCACGAATCGTCCAAGCACCACCGCCAGCAGCAAATGCAACAGCTTTCCCTGCGGCCCTTTTGGATGACGAACAACCAAATCCAGCTTTAATTGTTGTAATGCCCACCAAGCCAGTGCGATACAGATCAGCGAAACGACAATAGACAAGAATCCGTTAACACCAACAGCACTGATTGAATTAGATAAATCCTGGTTCATACTCCCTCCTCCTTCATAAATTATCCTGCCCTGTTCAGGACCGACTCTTCTATAATACTTGGCTGGAGGCTAAGAATCCAGCACTTTCTATTCGACATTTCCTCGGAAATAATAAAGTTTCTCGACAAACTTTCAAAACGATCATTTATACGCTATTAGGAGAAGTTAGAATTCCCATTAATTTCACTTCAAAAAACATCCAACAGCCAATCATATAGTATAGTTTTATATCTCGAACTTCTATTTATACCGACGGTTTAACAAAAAAATACCCAGCTATGAAATTAATGATATTCACAGACCGTGTACAGCTGAGATGACGTTATCACGAAAGAAGAATATTTATGTATCAAAACAATCTATGCCTCAGGTCCTTTCTAAGAGTAATTGATGGCTATGGACCCATTTACGTCATCAACCAAATTGTATATGCCATTGGCTCCATGAGCCAACTAGATCCCCACCAGATATGCGGTTCAGACAGTGAGATAACCATAAAAGATTACCTCTTCCTCCCTTTTATGCTAGGTTATACCTGAAACCTATGAATGCCCAACACCTTAAACGAATACTTTTATAACCAGTATTATTGGCTACTAATAGAAATAGAACACAAAAAGACAGCTTGGCTGTAAATTACAGCAAGCTGTCTTCGTTACCTTATTAGTTCCGCGTCACTTTAATCCGGTTCATCGCTCTTTGCAGAGCCATTTCCGCGCGACGGTGGTCAACTTCATCTTGTCTTCCCTTCGCATGCAGGCGGGTCTCAGCTCTTTCCTTCGCGGCTTCCGCACGCTCCAGATCGATTTCTTCCGCTTTCTCTGCGCTTTCCGCCAGGATGACAATCTTATCTTTACGGACTTCGACGAAACCGCCTTGTACCGCAAACGGGGTTCTCTGGTTGCCAATCTTCACATAAACTGGCGCTATCTGAAGCGGCGTAACGAAGGAAATATGACCTGGCAAAATGCCCAGCTCTCCCTCGACCCCACGCACCGTAACACTGTTCACCTGCTCTGAGTAGACCAGGCGGTCCGGCGTTACGATTTCCAACAAAATGGTGCTCACTTCCATCCCTCCTCACCGTTTTCCGCAGAAAACTCGCGCAGCAGACCTCACAGTCTCACAAGAAGCACTGTTCCGGTCTGCCGATCACGGAGCGTCAGCTTACAATGTTTTTGCTTTTTCAACTGCCTCTTCAATCGTACCTACGAACAGGAAAGCCGCTTCCGGAAGGTGGTCGTGCTTGCCTTCCAAGATCTCTTTAAAGCTGCGTACGGTTTCTTTAACCGGTACATATTTACCCGGGATGCCGTTAAACTGCTCGGCAACGTGGAAAGCTTGGGAAAGGAAACGTTGAACACGACGAGCACGTCCAACAATCGCTTTATCTTCCTCGCTCAGCTCATCCATACCGAGGATTGCAATGATATCTTGAAGCTCGTTATAACGAGCCAAAATTTTCTTAACGCCTTGAGCAACATTATAGTGCTCTTCGCCCACGATTTCCGGAGCCAAGATACGGGAACTGGATGCAAGCGGATCTACCGCAGGATAGATACCCATCTCGGAAATTTTACGCTCCAGGTTTGTCGTTGCATCCAAGTGAGCAAACGTTGTAGCCGGAGCCGGATCCGTATAGTCATCCGCCGGTACATAGATAGCCTGGATGGATGTAACGGAACCTTTTTTGGTAGAGGTAATCCGCTCCTGCAAGCGTCCCATTTCGGATGCCAGCGTTGGCTGGTAACCTACCGCGGAAGGCATACGGCCCAGAAGGGCGGATACTTCGGAACCCGCCTGAGTAAAGCGGAAGATGTTATCGATAAAGAGAAGTACGTCTTTACCTTCTTGATCACGGAAATATTCTGCCATCGTCAAACCAGTCAATGCTACGCGAAGACGGGCACCCGGAGGCTCGTTCATTTGACCGAATACCATCGCGGTTTTGTTGATAACACCGGAATCGCTCATCTCGTGGTAAAGGTCATTCCCTTCACGAGTACGCTCACCTACGCCGGCAAATACGGAAATACCGCCGTGTTCTTGGGCGATGTTGTTGATCAATTCCTGGATCGCAACGGTTTTACCTACGCCGGCACCACCAAAGAGACCGATCTTACCGCCTTTTTGGTATGGAGCAAGCAAGTCGATGACTTTAATTCCCGTTTCAAGCATTTCTGCTTGCGTGGAAAGCTCATCATAAGCAGGAGCCTCACGGTGGATCGGGTTATTAATTTCGGATACTACGGCACCTGCATTATCGATCGGCTCACCCAATACGTTAAATACACGGCCAAGTGTAGCGGAACCTACAGGAACCGTAATTGGTCTGCCCAAATCCACGGCTTCGATACCGCGAACGAGACCGTCTGTGGATGACATCGCGATACAACGAACCAGATTATCACCCAAATGATTGGATACTTCCAAAGTCAAATCAACCGAGCGGCCGCCTTCCAGCGTTGCTTCAATCTTGACAGCATTAAAAATCTCGGGAAGATGACCGCGCTCAAATTCAATGTCAACTACAGCACCTGTAATGCTGACAACGCGTCCTTTTTTCATTGATTCGTTTTCCCTCCTACCCGCTCACCTCTAGGGGTGAACGATGATCGTAAAAGCGGCTTATTCATGAAATGGCCGCATATCCGTTAAATACTAAGTTAAGAATTCGGAGCCGTGCATTATTGCTGAGCGTTTGCTCCGCCCACAATCTCGGAAATTTCCTGCGTAATGGCAGCCTGACGAGCACGGTTGTAAGTAAGGTTCAACTCGTTGATCATCTTGCTTGCATTCTTCGTTGCAGCTCCCATAGCAGTCATCTTCGCACCCAGCTCACTTGCCTTCGCATTCAGCATCGCACTGAAAATCAATGTTTCCGCATATTTCGGAAGCAGAACTTCGAGTACGCCTTCAGGAGACGGTTCGTACTCATAACCCGTCAGGTTCTCGGCGCTGCCAATGTTCTCCATCGGCAGAAGCTTGGAGATCTCCTGAAGCTGAGTCAAAGCATTCACGAATTGGTTATAGCACACGTATAACTCATCAATCTGACCCAGCTCATATTGATGAACCGCCGCGTTAGCGATGGCCTTAATATCTGCGTAGGTCGGACTATCGGATAAATCGGTGAGCTCCTCAACAACCGGAAGTCCACGACGGCGGAAATAATCCCGTCCTTTACGTCCGATCACAAACAGGCAATACTCGTCCTTGGACTGATGGCGTTCTGCGATAAAGTTCGATACTTTTCGCAAAATGTTGGAGTTCGATGCACCAGCAAGACCGCGGTCTGAAGTGATCACCAGATAACCGGTTTTCTTCACTTCACGCTTTTCCAGCATCGGATGGCTGATTCCCTTGGTTCCAGCAGCAATGCTGCCAACCACTTCTTTCAGCTTCTCAGAGTATGGAAGCGCGGAGGTTGCTTTCTCTTGAGCTCTTCTCAGCTTCGCGGCAGCAACCATTTCCATCGCCTTGGTGATCTGCCTTGTGTTCTGAACACTCTTGATCTGCCGCTTAATATCACGTAATCCTCTTGCCATGTTTTCACCACCTTAAAGCTTTGGCGAAGCCAAAGCTAACTTCGTAAGCAAACACCTGACTTTGGCAGAGCCAAAGTTACTTCGTAAGCATCAGCTTAGCTTTGGCGAAGCCAAAGCCAACTTCGTACGCGTAGACTAAGCTTTGGCTAGGACCAAAGCCGTACCTTTTGTAAAAATCACTTTGGTCACAGCCAAAGCTACATTCCATATGATGAAAGAGGATGCCGGGCTTACCCCGGCTCCCCTCCTATTGCTTACCTGAGGAGCTTAAACCGAAGCGGCAAAGCCCTTCTTAAATTGATCGATTGCCGCTTTCAATGCGTTTTCGTTATCGGACGTCAGATCCTTCGTATCCGTAATGGATTGAAGAATTTCCGGTTTATTGCTTTCAATAAACGTGAGGAACTCACTCTCGAAACGGCGCACGTCAGCAACCTCGATATCATCGATATACCCTTTAACGGCTGCGTACAAGCTAACCACCTGTTGTTCAACGGACAACGGCTGGTTTACACCCTGCTTCAGGATTTCCATCAATCTTGCACCACGGTTCAAACGAGCCAAGGTTGATTTGTCCAGATCAGATCCGAACTGGGAAAACGCCTGGAGCTCACGATATTGCGCAAGATCCAGCTTCATGCCGCCCGCAACCTTTTTCATCGCTTTGATCTGCGCGGAACCACCGACACGGGATACCGAAATACCGACGTTAATCGCTGGACGCTGACCGGAGTAGAACAACTCAGACTCCAGGAAGATCTGTCCATCCGTAATCGAAATTACGTTGGTTGGAATGTAAGCAGATACGTCAGAAGCCTGTGTTTCAATAAATGGCAGTGCGGTTAATGAACCACCACCAAGCTCATCGTTGAGCTTCGCTGCACGTTCCAGCAAACGGGAGTGCAAGTAGAAAACGTCACCCGGATAAGCTTCCCGACCCGGAGGACGACGGAGGAGCAAGGACAACTCACGGTATGCTGCCGCTTGTTTCGACAAGTCATCATAAATGATGAGTGCATGCTCGCCCTTGTACATGAAGTACTCACCCATAGCGCAGCCTGCGTATGGAGCGATGTACTGCAATGGAGCCGGCTCAGAAGCCGAAGCCGTAACAACAATCGTGTACTCCAGAGCGCCATGACGGCGAAGTGTTTCAACAACCTGTGCTACAGTGGATTGCTTTTGGCCAATGGCTACATAGATACATTTAACGCCACTGCCCTTTTGGTTCAGGATCGTATCGATCGCAACGGTGGTTTTACCCGTTTGGCGGTCACCGATGATCAGCTCGCGTTGTCCACGGCCGATAGGCACCATCGCGTCAATCGCTTTAATACCTGTCTGCATAGGCTCATGAACGGATTTACGTTCGATAACGCCTGGTGCGCTGCTCTCAACCGGACGATAAGCTGTCGCTTCGATCGGGCCTTTGCCGTCAAGCGGTTGACCCAGCGGATTGACAACGCGTCCAAGCAGAGCTTCACCTACAGGAACCTCCATGATACGTCCTGTACGCTTAACCTGATCGCCTTCCTTGATTTCGGAGTAAGGTCCCAGGATAACGACACCGACATTGCTCTCCTCAAGGTTCAGCGCCAGACCGAACACGCCGTTCTGGAACTCCAAAAGTTCCCCGGACATCGCGTTCTCCAGGCCGTACACGCGAGCAATACCGTCACTTACTTGAATTACCGTACCTACTTCAGAGACAGTGATATCAGATTTATATTCTTCAATTTGACTTTTGATTAAAGTACTGATTTCTTCAGGTCTGATACTCAACGTTTTCACCCCTATCTACTATGCTCGTCTATTAAAAGACTTTTCAAGACGTTCCAGCTTCCCGGCAAGGCTTCCGTCATAAAGCTTGTCGCCAATGGCAACTTTCAGGCCGCCGAGCAAACTCTCGTCCACAACATTGGTCACCCGGATATTCTGATGGGCTAACTGTCCGAATTCCGAAGCTACCTGTTCTTTTTCCTGATCGCTAAGCGGGTAGGTGGAGTACACAGTGGCGTCCGCCAATCCTAGGCTCGCACCTTGTATCTTCACATAACTGTTCAGCAGTTCAGCGAACATTTCTGTACGTCCTCTGTCGAGAAGCAATTCGATCGTGTTCAATACAGGCTGCGATACCTTCCCTGCCAACGCCTGGCTGATTACGTTCATCTTCACGGACTGGGGAACATTCGGCGTGGAGATGAATTTCTGGATGTCGGCATCACCTTCAATGGCTTGCACAACAGCGCGCAATTCCTCTTCCACTTCCAGACCCTTCTGCTGCTGAGCCGCCACTTCGAACAGCGCCCGCGCATACCGCTTGGCTGCTACTGTATTTTGGCTCATGGTCTGCCTCCTACCTCTTTAAGGTATTGATCCACCAGTTCTTCTTGAGCTTTGTCATTCTTCACTTCCCGTTCAATCAGCTTGGTAGCGATTTTCACGGAAACACTGCCGATTTCATTGCGAAGTTCTTCGACAGCTTTCTTCTTCTCATTGTCGATATCACGAACAGCCTCGGATTTCAGGCGAACCGCCTCTTCCTTAGCTTGCTCCATAATTTGCTCTGCTTGTTTGTTGCTAGTTTGTCTGGAACGCTCGATGATTTCGTGAGCATCTTGACGCGCTTGATCCAGTGCCTTCTTCTGCTCTTCTACATAAACAGTTGCCTGCTGACGGGTCTGTGCCGCTTCGTTCATCTGGCTCATCACCAGTTCACGACGCTGCTCCATGATGCCGAACAATTTGCTGAACGCAAACTTTTGAAGCAAGAGGTAAAGAATAAGAAACGCAATAATAGTGATTACCATATTTTCCCATAGAATTGTCATTGAGGTCACTCCTTTCCATCAACACGAAGTGCGGTGCCTAACAAAACGAAGGCGCGGATGGCATCGGCCCTCCCCGCCAAACCGTTGTATTGTTATTAAGAGAACATGATCAAGAACGCGATAACAGTAGCCGCCAAAGGAATAACCTCTACGATACCAACACCGATAAACATTGTTGTTTGCAATTGACCACGTGCTTCTGGTTGACGAGCGATAGACTCAACTGTTCTGCTTACGATCATACCGTTACCCAAACCTGCGCCAAGGGCGCCCAGACCTACTGCAATAGCTGCTGCCAAAAATTCCATTGTTAAATATCCTCCTTAAATTGTTTCAAAATTGAAATTTGGTGAAACTATAGAAAATATCTCTTTCGAAAAACACCGCTGTTACGGCGGATTCGTCCGAGTTGATCAATGCTCTTCGTGAATCGTTGTTTGCGAGATGTATACCATGGTCAAAATCGTAAAGATAAACGCCTGCAATGCACCAATGAAGATACTGAAACCTTGCCATGCGGCCATAAACGGAATGCCCCAGAAGCCCGTTTTCAGAATCACCGTGATCAGTACCTCGCCGGCAAAAATGTTGGCATAAAGCCGGATTGCCAGAGCGATAGGTTTTGCCAGGTTCTCAATGATATTGAGTGGCAAGAAGATCGGGAACGGTTCGATGTAATGCTTCAGGTAATGCTTGCGATTCAGCTTCAAACCCAGGTAGTTCATCAGTATAAATACAACGATCGCAAGACCACCCGTAACCCAAATGTCGGCAGTCGGCGACTTCCACCACAATACGTGAGCATAGTGGCCAGGTTCAAGTCCGAGCGTAGCCTGAATTGGCTGACCAAAGACTTTGAAATCTGCCGGCAAGTCAGTGATAACTGAGAACGGCAAACCCAGCAAGTTGGCTACAAAGATGAACAGGATGAGAGTCAGCCCCAATGATATATAAGCTTTCCCCTTCTTCAGATCCATCGCACTCGCTACGACGCCTTGCACAAATTCCACTACCCATTCCATGAAGTTTTGCAGTTTGGAAGGGTTTTCGACAGATAGATTACGTACAGCTAGTCGACATAATACGAACACCACCAAACAGGTGACGAACAGCATCAGTACCGCTGAAAGATCAATATTCAATCCGCCAAGTTTGATAATCGGTGAATCATGCATAAAATTGTTTTCACCCCTTTCCAAGTTAGCGCTGATCAATGATTGTTTCTCAAACTGAACACAATGCTGACAGGAATGGTCAACAATTGGGGTATGAACAGACCGGCAATTGCACCGCCGAGAGATACCTGCTCGAGTTTAGCGGCGAAGATAACAATCAGAAATCCGATGCACAATCTCGTAATAAAGCCGAAGTTGTACTTTTTCGGTTCCGGATCGACAGCCAATTGCGCCAGCTGCTGCACTTTCATGGAGAGGAAGCGTACATTAAACAATCCCGCCGCCATGCCCATGATCAACCCCATAAAAATCGGGCGAAATTCCGGATAGAGAGCCCATCCGAGAAACAAGGCAGACAATAAGAGTAATGATACTCTAAATACAGCGTTCACAATGGAAGTCAAATCATTCACGCCTGGGCCCCCAAAAACTTTTTAATGAGAAGAGCGATATTCAAAATCCCTACAAAGAGCCCCGAAAGCGTACCAATGGCAAGCCACACTCTGGGCCCGTCCAAATGATTCATGAGCCATCGCCCGGTAAAAAAACCGATGAGAATGTAAGCGGCAAGCAAACCGCCAGCCCCGCTAATGTATAGCGCTATCAACCAAGGGTTATCTTGACTTTTCGGATTTTTCATATGAACCTCTAATCCCAACTCATTTTACTGAATATAACAAGAGTTTGTCAATGAATCGATTTGATGGATTTACCGTGTAAAATCGGCGTTTTGAGCAGTCTAAATTGCACAAAACGCCGCGGTAACCGTACAGTTCAACTGTATGCTGTCTCCTTGCCCATCAGAATACGGTAAACTATGCCTTTGTGAACATTCTGTGAAATTCTTCAGGACGCTCTTTTCGGATGCCGAAATGGTGCAAAATCGCATTGACAATTCGCTGTGAAGCTTGTCCATCACCATACGGATTAGCAGCTTTGCTCATCTTGTCGTAGAGCTGCTGATCAGTCAGAAGAACCTTAATCCGTTCATACACATTCTCCTCCTGGGTGCCTACCAGCTCCAGGGTACCGGCCTCAATGCCCTCCGGACGTTCAGTCGTATCCCGAAGCACCAGCGTCGGCACGCCGAATGACGGAGCTTCCTCTTGCATGCCGCCGGAATCCGTAATAATGAAATGCGTATGGGTGTAGATATTGTTCATATCCACAACATCCAGCGGATCAATCAGCTTGATGCGCGGGTGATCTCCCAGAATGCGATGAGCCGGCTCTTTAACGGCAGGGCTCGGATGTACAGGATATACGATGGCGATATCCTCAAATTCATCGGCAATGCGCTTTACCGCTTCAAATATTTGACGATGCGGCTCCCCTTGGGATTCGCGGCGATGTGCCGTCATCAGGATCAAGCGTTTGCCCTTCGCCCAGTCCAAAACCGGATGGGTATAACCTTCACGCACCGTGTACTGGAATACGTCCGTAGCCGTATTACCCGTAACATAGATGCGGGATTCCGGTTTGTTCTCCTTGCGGAGATTCTCGGCGGACCAGTTCGTCGGTGCAAAGTGAAGATCAGCAAGCACACCGGTCAACTGACGGTTCATCTCCTCCGGATAAGGATTCAGCTTGTTCCACGTCCGCAGACCCGCCTCGACATGGCCAACCTGAATCTGCTGCAGAAAGGCTGCATAGCTGGCCAGGAACGTTGTCAGCGTATCGCCGTGCACCAGCACGATATCCGGTTTAGCCTCACGAAGAACAGGCTCAAGACCCTCCAGAACGCGCACGGTGATCTCGTTGAGCGTCTGACGGTCCTTCATGACATCCAAATCATAGTCGGGAACAATTTTGAACACATCCAGCACCTGATCCAGCATTTGCCGATGCTGCGCAGTAACACAAACGACCGATTCAATATGCTCGGGGTGACGTTGAAGCTCCAGAATAAGCGGCGCCATCTTGATTGCTTCGGGGCGGACCCCAAATATCGTCATCACTTTCACTTTTGACATGTTTGAAATACCCCTCTTTGCTTGTTTTCAAATATTCAAGACGTACGAATGACTTAATCGGCTCTTATTTCGTGCCGTACAGCCGATCCCCTGCATCCCCAAGGCCCGGTACGATGTAGCCATGGTCGTCAAGGCCCTCATCGAGAGCAGCAACATAAATGTCCACGTCCGGATGGGCATCATGGACAGCCTTCACACCTTCCGGTGCAGCCACGAGGTTCATCATCTTGATCTGGGTACAGCCGCGTTTCTTCAGCACGTCGATAGCAGCGATGGCGGATCCGCCCGTCGCGAGCATCGGATCAATGACGATCAATTCCCGTTCCGTAACGTCCGTTGGAAGCTTCGTATAATATTCAACAGGCTGAAGCGTTTCGGGGTCACGGAACAATCCGACATGCCCTACCTTTGCTGCAGGAAGCAGCTTGACAACTCCATCCAGCATGCCTAGACCGGCGCGCAGGATCGGAATCAAGCCGAGCATGCGGCCGGAAATGACTTTGCCTTGGGTTTCAGCTACCGGCGTCTGCACGGATATCGATTCAAGAGGAACCTCCCGCGTAATTTCATAAGCCATCAAAGTCGCGACTTCGTCTACCAATTCGCGAAAGTCTTTTGTGTTAGTCCGCATATCGCGGATAAATGTAAGTTTGTGTTGAATCAACGGGTGATCACAAATCACCAATTTTCCCATGTCTGGTCCCTCCGGTTTGAGTACAAATGTTATTTCAATATGGGCGTAAAATATTTGTGAGCTCCATAAATCCTGTCTATTATATCATTCCCTCTAGTCAATTGACACCTGCACGGGTCATGTTTTATTCCATGAGTTTTTGACCTTATAACTAAACCGGATCTCCTTCTGCCCTGAACCTAGGTTTTCCATTTTCGCCTATATTGATGCTAACCGCGAAGCTACCTGACTGGGAAAATGAGAGCATAGCAATCTGGCCAGAATGTTTATAGCTCTTAAAAGGACCCCACCTGCATCAGGCGGGGTCCTCTTATCATAGGCTTCTTCTGCGGAGGAGACTGTGATTAATATTTCATTTCAATATAGAGAGGGTATTGATCTGTAAGCTCAGCCACCAAACGGCCAGCTTTTTCAAGCGTTGCCTCGTCTTTTGGCTGCTTCAATGTCATGGCAATAATTTTCGCGATTTTCACCATCGCCTGCTCATCCATACCGCGGGAAGTAATCGCAGGGGTACCGATACGGATACCGCTCGTTACGAACGGGCTGGTTGGATCAAACGGGATGGCATTCTTGTTCACGGTAATCCCGATGGAGTCCAAAACTTTCTCCGCGTCTTTACCGGTGATGTCCAGATTGCGGGTATCCACCAGCATCAGGTGGTTATCGGTTCCGCCGGATACGATGTTCAAGCCTTCCTCGATCAGAGTATCGGCCAGCACTTTCGCGTTCTTCACAACGTTCTCTGCATACGTCTTGAAGGACGGATCCAATGCTTCGCCAAGTGCAACGGCCTTGGAAGCAATAACATGCATAAGCGGGCCGCCTTGGGAGCCAGGGAATACCGCTTTATCGATCGCTTGCGCCCAAGCTTTTTTGCACAGAATCATACCGCCGCGAGGTCCGCGAAGCGTCTTATGCGTCGTTGTCGTTACAAAATGGGCATGCGGAACCGGATTCGGATGAAGACCTGCCGCAACGAGACCGGCAATATGAGCCATATCAACCATGAACAACGCGCCAACGTCGTTCGCGATGGCAGCAAGCCGTTCAAAATCAATGATGCGAGGGTAGGCACTTGCTCCCGCCACGATCAGACGAGGGCGATGCTTGAATGCCGCTTTGCGGACTTCGTCGTAATCGATCAGGAACGTGTCTTCTTGCACGCCGTAGGCAACGAAATTGTACAGAAGGCCGGAAGCGTTAACCGGGCTTCCGTGAGTCAAATGGCCGCCGTGGGCCAGGTTCATGCCGAGCACGGTATCTCCAGGCTTCAGAGCTGCCAAATATACCGCCATGTTCGCTTGCGCACCGGAGTGCGGCTGAACGTTGGCATGTTCGGCTCCGAACAGTTCTTTGGCGCGGTCACGGGCGATATCTTCCACGATATCCACACGCTCACAGCCACCGTAATAGCGTTTGCCAGGGTAGCCTTCCGCATATTTATTCGTCAGCACCGTCCCCATTGCTTCCATAACCGCTTCGCTAACAATATTCTCAGAGGCAATCAGCTCAATGTTGCTGCGTTGACGCTTCAGCTCCAAATCCATCGCTTCCAATACAGCCGGGTCACTCTTCCGCAAATGTTCCATCATGTTCATATCCTCCCATAATCAATCGTTATTTTTTCTTGCAAAGTCAATACTACAAGTTGTCATAATTAAAAAAGCGAGTTCTCATTTGAATCAATCGCATAGTGTGGAATCATCCCTCTGCTCGAGCCGGTACACCGCGCGTTCTCCGCCAATCAGCTTCGGACGGGTATAAGCCGCGGTTACGCGCGCCTCGCCGATATAACGCTCGGTCGGTCTGAACGGAACCGCCACTCGCCGCAAATGCATGCCGATCAGCGTCTCGCCGATATCAACTCCCGCATGTGCTTCAATCGATTCCGCAAGACAAGGCTCCTTCATGCTGCGGTAAGCCGCGGAAGCCATCGACCCGCCCGCTCCTGGAATGGGAACAGCCGCTACTTCCGTCAAGCCCAGCCGCTCGAGCAGCTCGCGTTCCATGACAAGCGCACGGTTCAGATGCTCACAGCATTGATAAGCCACCGCGAAACCGAATTCCGCTTGAACCTCGGCAATGCCCTGAAGGAGCTGCTGCGCCGTTTCAAGAGCGCCGCCTGTACCGATCCGGCGTCCGACCACTTCACTGGTACTGGCGCCGATGACCAGCACTTTACCGGGTCCTAACACGGCCGCTTCGGCCAGTTCGCGGACAATCCGCGCTGTCTGTTCGTTCAAGGAAACCTTGGAGATATCCGTCATGTCACAGTCCTCCCGATGATTTTTTTCACAGAAGATGCTTCATTCCCATATCACGATAGCCGCAGCTGTATTACGCATTCAATTATCGCGACTCATTCTTCAGGTAACGCTCCTCGATGGCCTTGATCTTGTTCACGCGGCCGATATGGCGCTCGCCATGACTGAAATCCGTTGTCAGCCATGCGCTGACGATTTCGGCAGCAAGTCCGGGACCGACGACACGCTCACCCAGCGCAATCACGTTGCTGTCGTTATGCTCTCTCGTTGCTTTGGCTGAGAACACATCATGTGTCAGCGCGCAGCGAATGCCCGGCACCTTGTTGGCCGCAATGCTCATGCCAATTCCCGTACCGCAGATCAGAATGCCGCGATCCACTTCACCCGAGACTACCTTCTCGCACACAGGAAGGGCATAATCGGGATAATCCACGGAATCGGAACAGCCGCAGCCCAGATCCTCCACCTCGTGTCCAAGACCCCGAATGACTTCCACGATCTCCTCTTTCAGACGAATGCCGGCATGATCCGTACCCAATGCAATTTTCATCTATGAAAAACCCCCTCGTATGTTCGCTTTTGCGTTTTAGCTTGTTTCATTATAACCCAAATCGGGCGCAAAAGACGAAAAAAGAGCAGTCGGCGCACGTATTGTGCTCCAAATGCTCTTTGCCCAGGCGACCGGCCGTATATTCCGATGCTCCATCGTGGTTTCATCCACTTCGTCGCCAGTTACACCGGATCATTGTTTTTCAACTTCATCTTAAAGCAATACCATGTGAAAGGCAAGTGGCTTTTTAGCCCAATGGTAGGCTTCATATCGATCAAAGCAAGGCTTAGCTATGCCGATCCGCCTCCAGCTTGTCCAAGAGACGGAACAACGCCGTCCGAATCTCTGCAGCCGTCGCTTCATATTCCTCCCGCGAGCCTCCAAAAGGATCGGAGATATCGAAGCTCGGAATGCACTGGCGCAGCTCGATCAGACGCTCCCGGTCACGGTCGCTGACGTCGCGGCCTAGCGATCTGGCCAGCTCAAGCGCCGCATACAGACTATCCTGCTCCCGCAGATCATCCAGCACCTGTCGGTCATCCTCAACAAACTCTTTCAGCGTATGCATCTTGTCTGCGGCGTGCGGGAACTGCCTTATAGCATACTGCTTATGCGACTGGGTCAACGTCAGGATCAAGTCTGACCACTCCACCAGATTCGCAGTCAACGGTTTGGACACCAAGCGTTCTTGGATATCCTGGTCTCGTAGTATGGACTCCGCATGATGGGACACCGGCATTCCATCCACGGCCGAGACACCGGCGGACTTCGTTTCCAGCGGGATGCCCCGTTGTTTGGCAAGCTTGCGCAGCATACCTTCAGCCATTGGACTGCGGCAGGTATTTCCCGTGCAGACAAACAGTATATTTTTCAAGGTCCCGTTCCTCCCGTTAGTAGGTTCTTTGGGGTTATTGTAACAAATATAACGTCAAAAGATAAACATGATACCAAATATAACCAAAATGAGCCCACCCAGCATTTCACCGTACTCCCCCAGTTTATTGCTTACCTGACGGCCAAGCAGCAAACCGAGAATAGACAGCAAACCGCCCACGATCCCGAAGGAGATCACGATCAACAGTACATCATCCACAAACATCCCGAGCGAAACGCCTACGGAGAAGGAGTCGATGCTGACGCTAAGCGAAAACAGCAGCATGCCTAAAAATGCGGTAGGATGTATTCGCTGTCCTTCTCCGCCCCGCCAGGCGTTATACATCATATGCCCGCCTAACAGAAGCAGCAGTCCGCCGGCCGCAAGCCCTGTAACGTGACCCAGTAACATGCCTACATAGCGGCCGGCAAATAAGCCCAGCAGCGGCATCAACATATGAAACAACGCGATCATGAAGCTGATGCCCAGCATATGGCCTAAGCGCATACCGCTTCTCATTCCGACTCCAATTCCAAGCGAAAATGCGTCTAGCCCGAGTGCAACCGCCATCAGCAGAATCGCCGCAAGCTGTCCCGATTGGACAGACGCCTCCAGCATGCCCATTCCCCCAAGTCCCATGGTCTTGTACACCATATGCGGACAAGGGGTAAATGATGCCAAAAGCGTTCATTCAGCAGCTCAATTCACATCGATGATGTGGTGTCCCGCGGCCTTCAACAGCCGGTTCATGACGGCTGCCCCGAGGCCTTGTTCCGGGCACGCTTCGGCCAGAATGAAGGTCGCGCCTTCGTCATCGAACCGGCGCAGGCCGGCGTACAGCCGGCGGGCCGCCTCCTCCGGCGCGGCCAGGCTGCCGAGCGAGACGGCAACGTCCGCGTGGTAGTGACCGATGTGCTCGTCGAATGACAGCACGCCTGTCACCTCCTCGCGCCGGGCGGCCGCCTCAAGCTCGGCCGCGATGCGTGCCGACACCGCGTCGGCACGCGGACCCTGCACCACGCACATCGCGCCCTTCGGTGCGTAGTGCGTGTACTTCATGCCCGGCGAGCGCGGCGCCGGGCTCTCCCCCTCCCCGGCGGCGCGATGCAGCGCCGGGTCCATGCGCACGCTTGCCGCAACGGCGGCAAGCTGCTCGGCCGTGACGCCGCCCGGGCGGAGCACCGTGACGGCCCCGTCTTCGCCGACTTGCACCACCGTCGACTCGACGCCAACCCCGGCCGGGCCGCCGTCGAGCACGCCGTCGATCGCCCCGGCCAGATCCTCCAGGACATGGCTGGCCAGCGTCGGGCTTGGCCGACCGGAACGGTTCGCGCTCGGCGCGGCCAGCGGACGCCCGGCGGCGCTGATCAAAGCCAGCGCCACGTTGTGATCCGGCATCCGCACAGCAACGGTATCAAGCCCCGCCGTCACGCGAGGAGAGACAGCACCCGGCTTAACGGGCAGTACCAGCGACAGCGGCCCAGGCCAGAACATTGCCATCAGCGCCCGTTCCGTCTCATTTACATGAAGGACCAAACCGTCAAGCTGAGCTAGCTCCGAAATATGCACAATCAATGGATTGTCCGACGGCCGGCCTTTCGCGGCAAAGACGCACTCGACCGCTTCCGTATTGCCGGCGTCCGCGCCAAGCCCGTAGACCGTTTCCGTCGGAAAGGCCACCGTTCCACCAAGCTCGAGCACCTGCCCCGCTTCCTCAAGCGCCTGCTTTGCCTCCTTCTCCAAACTCAAGCTCTCCCTAGAGAGCGAGTTCGAGACGTGCCACACTTGGGTTGATTTTGCAGCAGCCTGGCGGAAGCCGTTATCCCGCTGCTGGTTAGATTCCATGCCGTTCCGCTTTTGATCCATTCCTATCCCCAAACTTTCTGTATATGAAATATATAAACTCCAATGCGAGTGTTGCCTATGCCCCAAAATAAAAAGCGCTTTTCGTTCTTCAGTCCCGTGCCGGTTCTCATTCAAACCAGTCGCGCCAAAGAGAAAGCACTCTTCTAGAGGTTGTTCAAAAAGTCCGCTTTTGATCACGAAGCGAATCAGGAGGCAGCTCGGCATCGAATCTTGAATTCAGCCGGGCCTTCCGGTGCTCACGTACCCAAAACGTACGCTCTGCTCCTCAGTCCCTAGCTTCATCCAACCTTCTCGGTGCTGAAAATCCACCTTTTTGAACACGCACTTCTACATCAAAGTTTATCATACCCGATCAGGATTGAAAATCAACTCATTCATATCCTAGAACAGGCTTACCACCCAGTTCCAAATGCCACGGAACATATCCCACAAGAAGAAGCGGACCTCCGGTTCGCTATCGCCTGCATTCTTCGGAGCTTCCTCTTGGGAAGTTTCGCCAGCCTCAGCAGAAACCGTTTGGATACCTGTGTCAACAGGCTGCGCCGCCGCATCCCCGCTGCCACCATCGATGAAACACAGCGGCGGGAACAGGACACACCACCAGTTCTGCCCTTGACCTTCTCCTAAAGAAATCCGCAGCGCATCGTAATCACCGGCTGGATACACCGTACCCCCGTATAACTTCGTCGGGAACGGCACAACGCCAAGCTCAACAGTGTAACTGTACGCAATCCCTCTTTTCTTCAACTCTTCACCCACCAATTGGCGGATTTCCGGTAGATGCTGCCGGGTTAATTCTTTGGCGTCTTCCAGGCTTTGCGGGTTCTCCAGCTGCAGGACCCAGAGCTGCATTTGTTCAACGACCGAATCACGAATCTCTCGTTTGACCAGCTGATCGGACGGGCTATCGGAATTCGCCAGAATGCGAAGTCGTATCGATTCTTCGGGGATCGGACCGCCAACAACGGAAGCATCAATCTGCTGTCCTTCCCACGCCATAATGACCATAAACATACAGGATAAGAGCACAACCATTTTCTTCACGATAATACGGAGGGTTTCACTATAATTTTTCATCTTGCCAGCCGCCTCTCTATGAACATCTCTATGATGCTATCAGTATGTCCGCCGGACAAAGATATAAACGTAGAATCTAGCAATTGATATAAAAATCATAGATTGATGCAGCACGAACCAAAAAAAAGATGCGACTCCCACGGGAATCGCATCTTCGCCAAGATTGGTTATTCAGTTCGTCTGATTGCCGTGCCCCACATTTTTTCGCTGGAGATAGGTCAATTATTGAGCTTCCCGCAAGGAAAAGGTTAGGCCTGCTTAGAAGCGGCCGGGCGATAGGCATGCGGATCCGGCATATCTTCCTCCACTTCCTGTCCATGCAGCTTCACGCTCATGGCGACCCCCAGACTGGCCATACTGATCACAAGGGAAGTTCCCCCGTAACTGATGAAGGGCAGCGTAATCCCGGTCAACGGCATTAAGCCGATAAACATGCCGATGTTCTCGAAGATCTGATATAAGAACATGGCCACGACCCCTATAATAAGAAACGGCCCCGCACGCTCTCGGGATTCCAGGGAGATCAGGATCAGCCGATGGATCAGGATAAAATATAACAGAAGCAGGACGGAAGATCCGATAAAACCGAATTCCTCGGCAATCTGCACAAATATGGAATCGGAGTACGCATAAGGCACCCTGCCCGACTGGATCGACGATCCCTGCATGTAACCCTCGCCACTCATGCCGCCCGAGGCGATGGCAAGCTTCGCATTCGTCGTATGGTAGCTTGCCTTGGCAGTTGCCTTCTCCGGATAGAGCCACGGATCAATCCGTTCCACCCAGTGCGGCTTCAAAATTTTCGATTCCAACATTTCATCATGATAATGAATATAGGCCTGAGCCCCACCGAAGGCTAGGCCTGCCACAAGCGCAAGCCCAATGAGCGCATGGGAGAACTTAACGTTCCCGATCCAGAGCAGCCCCAGCAAAATCACGACATAACTGAGCGCGTTACCCAAATCATTCTGGGCCATGACGAGCACAAAAGGCACAAATGCCAAAAGTCCAATCGGAACAACGTCCTTCCAGAAGGACAGCAGCGGTTTGTTTTTGCGCACCAATACAAAAGAAAGGAAAATAATCAGGATCAGCTTGAACAATTCGGCAGGCTGTATACTTAAACTGCCAATGTAAATCCAGCCTTGGGCGCCGTTGATATCCTTACCGATAAACATAACGAGGACCAACACGGCCAATCCGCCCAAGTAAATATATTTAGCATATTTAATCAACAACCGGTAATCCAGCAGGCTTATTCCAAAAAAAGCAATGAAGCCGACAATGTAAAAAGCAATCATGCGGAGATGAGAGCCCTCAAATTTGGTGTCAACGGTTGTGCTGTATATCGACGTAATGCTGATGCCCATCATCAAAACCAGTACAAAAACAATAACGTAATCCATCTTCTTAAATTTCTGAAGCATTCTTTACGGTCCCCCTGTGCCCGGAGCTGTTAACCCCAATCCCCGGTTTGCCAATACAGGCATATAACGATTATTCGAAAAGAAAGTTTAACGCTGCTTATCGTTGATCCAGATGATATCCGTTAAAAAAAGTCTAAGGGCGACATTACAATGGAGCGTTTCAAGGAGCAGGCTGTGCTTAGCCCCTAATGAAATATTCTAAAAGATTTCCTCCACTAATACAATTCACGGGCCCTTCTGTGGATACCCAACAAAAAATACAAAAGAGATGCTGCTTTCGATAGCATCTCTTTTGATTCTAAATCCGATAAACGTAAATCAAGCCTGTTTGGGTGGTGCGGAACGGTACGTTTGAGGATTGGGCATATCCTCCTCCACTTCCTGTCCATGCAGCTTCACACTCATGACAACCCCGAGACATGCCATGTTAATGATGAGTGATGTTCCACCATAACTGATGAAGGGCAGCGTAATCCCTGTCAAAGGCATCAACCCAATAAACATGCCGATATTCTCAAAGATTTGATACAGCAGCATGGCAACAATACCGATGATTAGAAATGGACCCGCTTTGTCCCGGCTTTCCAATGAAATCAAAATCATCCTGTGAATGAGTATAAAATATAACAACAACAGAACGGAAGAACCGATGAAGCCGTATTCCTCTGCAATTTGCACAAAAATCGAATCCGAATACGTGTAAGGTACACGCGAGGATTGTACGGAGCTTCCTTGTAAATACCCTTCTCCGCTCATACCGCCTGAAGCAATGGCCAGCTTCGCATTGTTTGTATGATAACTCGCTTTCGGCGTTGCTTTTTCCGGTATCAGCCATGGGTCAATCCGTTCCATCCAGTGGCCGCGGCTCTCCATGATTTTCGATTCTTTGATTTCATCATGATAGTGGATATAGGCCTGTGCTCCACCGAATGCGATGCCTGCTACCAGCAGCAGCCCGATGAGAGCGTGCGAAAACTTCACATTCCCGATCCATAACAACCCAAGCAAGATGACAATATAGCTCAGTCCATTACCCAAGTCATTCTGAACCATGACAACGGCAAACGGGATAAACGTCAAGAGCCCAATCGGTACAATGTCCCGCCAAAAGGACAACTTCGCTTTATTCTTACGGATAAGAACATAGGTGATAAATATGATCAGCACCAGCTTAAACAATTCCGCAGGTTGAAAATCCACGATACCGAGATTAATCCAACCTGTGGCATTATTTTTGGTCTGGCCGATGAAGGAAGGCAGCAGAAGGGTTAATAACCCGCCGATGTATATATGCAGTGCGTATTTATTCCATAACCGATAATCAATCAAACTGAGCCCAAAAAAGGCTGCAAATCCGAGGATATAAAATATCCCCATCTTGATATGGTGTCTTTCGAATCCGGTGTTGTCGAGCGTGGCACTATATATCGATGTAATACTGACAACCATCAGCATCAACAGTACAAAAACGATAACAAAATCAATTTTCTTGAATTTCTGAAGCATGCTTTGGTCCCCCTGTGCCCGGAGCTGTACACACTGATTTGCCAATTGAGGTAAGGTAACGATCTGAACGAGAACAAACATTTAATCGGCTCAGCCCATCATCTATTTTAAAAGAAATCTACCCAGAACACAATTAACGGGAAATTCCCAAAACATGCCTGTCAATCCCCGCCAAATCCGGCACCGTGACGATTTCCTTCCAGTGCCCTGCACTCCGCAGAAGCTCTGCCACATCCCCGGCTTGGCCCATACCCAGCTCAAAGGCGATCAGCCGCGGCGGCGCTGACAGCAAGGGTAGCTGCGCCATCATGATCCGGTACGGATTCAATCCGTCCGGCCCGCCATCCAGTGCCGTTCGCGGCTCATAATCGCGGACTTCAGGCTGAAGTCCCTCAATATCCTCCGCCGGAATGTACGGCGGGTTGGAGACAAGGATGTCCGGGGTCATACCGGCGAATGGCTCCAGCAGATTCCCCTGCCGAAACTCGACACTGGCGTTCAGCTGCTTCGCATTATGAGCAGCTACCTCCAGCGCATCCGGCGAAATATCGCTCGCCAGCAAATCCCATGCCGGCTCCTGCAATGCCAACGTAATGGCGATGGCCCCACTACCCGTGCCGATGTCAATGGCCTGTAGCCTTTCGTTCGATCGCGTAGTGAGCTCCCGTCCATATGTCAGCACCGCTTCCACGAGCAGCTCCGTTTCCGGACGCGGAATGAGAACCGCCGGCGTAACTTCAAACGGCCGGCCGTAAAATTCCTGTTCGCCGATAATATACTGCGCAGGAACGCCTTGGGCTTTGCGATTGATCGCTTCTTCCAGGGCGTGGCGGCGGTCCGCCGGAAACGGCTCCGCAAGTGCCATATAATATGAGGTTCCCGACAATCCCAGCACATGCTCCAGCAGCAGTTGCGCATTCCGCTGCGGTTCCACTACCCGCAAGCCGTCTAAAAAAGAAGAAGCCTCCACAAAGGCTTCTCTTATGCTGCGCTGCGGCGTCAATTCAAATATCGTCCGCTTCAAAGCGTTATACTCCTTTTTCCATCAGTTCAGCCTGCTCCGCAAGGGTCAGTGCCGAAACGATCTCTTCAATCTCTCCGTTCATCACTTGATCCAGCTTGTGAACGGTAAGTCCGATCCGGTGATCGGTTACACGGCTTTGCGGGAAGTTGTACGTACGGATCCGCTCACTGCGGTCACCTGTACCTACTTTGCTCTTCCGCTCACCGGCATACTTCGCTTCTTCCTCTTGGCGCATCATATCAAAGATACGGGCACGAAGCACCTGCAGTGCCTTATCCTTATTGGAGTTCTGCGATTTGCCGTCTTGGCACGTAGCCACAATCCCCGTCGGGATATGCGTTACGCGTACCGCCGACTTGGTGGTGTTAACGGACTGACCGCCTGCACCACTGGAGCAGAAGGTATCCACGCGGATATCCTTGTCATGGATTTCGATATCCACTTCTTCCGCCTCTGGCATGACCGCCACCGTAGAGGTGGAGGTATGGATACGACCTCCGGATTCCGTAGCCGGAATACGCTGCACACGGTGCGCGCCGCTCTCAAATTTCATTTTGCTGTAAGCGCCGCGACCATTAATCATGAAGATGACTTCCTTGAAGCCACCCAGATCGTTCGTGTTGACGTCCATCAGTTCAACCTTCCAGCCCTGGGTATCCGCATAACGGGTATACATCCGGTACAGGTCGGAAGCAAACAGCGCCGCCTCGTCGCCGCCGGCTGCGCCACGAATCTCGATGATGACGTTCTTATCATCATTCGGGTCCTTCGGCAGCAGCAAAATCCGAATCTTCTCCGCCAGCTCGCGCTCACGCTGGGTAAGCTCTTCGATCTCCATTTTCACCATTTCGCGCATGTCGTCATCCAACTTTTCGCCCTGCATGGTTTTGGCAGCTTCGAGCTCTTCAATTACATTTTTATATTCAACATAAGCCTCATAAGCAGGCTGTAAATCGGATTGTTCTTTGGAATAATCCCTGAGCTTCTTGGAGTCATTAGCGACATCGGGGTCGCACAACAGCTCACTTAACTTCTCGTAACGGTCCGCAAGGGATTGTAATCGGTCCAACAAAGGAATTCACCTCTCTAAGATATATTCCTGAAGATATGCCCTTTTGCACTCCATTTCGCATCAACAATGAAGTGTAAACGACTTTTTATTTTACCATGAAACGACGTATTTGACTAGCAGGCAGTTGACCGGACTGAAAGGATCTCTCCCTTCAAGTTTGGCTCCCATTCAGAGGGTGATCCACCTGTGCAGGGAGGGTCCAGCACTCCTCAGCTCATCACTATGATATCTTCAAAAAAACCACGGTCCCATGCACAAAGTGACATGGAGCCATGGCCTTTGAATACTTCAATTCCTACACATTGAAACGGAAGTGCATAACATCGCCGTCATTCACAACGTACTCTTTGCCTTCCAGGCGAAGCTGTCCGCGTTCCTTCGCGCCGTTCATCGATCCGGCCGCAACCAGATCATCGTAAGCTACGACCTCAGCACGGATAAAGCCGCGTTCGAAGTCGGTATGGATCACGCCTGCCGCTTGCGGAGCCTTCGTTCCTTTGCGGATCGTCCAGGCACGTACTTCCTGCACGCCTGCCGTAAAGTAGGTGTACAACCCCAGAAGACTGTAAGCCGCCTTGATCAGACGGTTCAAACCGGATTCCTCCAGCCCCAGCTCCTCAAGGAACATCGCTTTGTCCTCACCCTCAAGCTCGGCAATCTCGGCTTCAACCTTCGCGCTGATCGGAACCACCAGTGCGTTCTCCGCAGCCGCGAAATCACGAACCTGCTGTACAAAAGGATTGCTGTCGGCTTCCGTAACGCCGTCTTCGCTCAGGTTAGCCGCGTATAGCACCGGCTTCAATGTCAGCAGGTGCAAATCACGAACAATCAGCTTCTCATCGTCGCTCAGTTCCACGCTGCGTGCCGGTTGATCGTTGTAAAGGGCTTCCTTCAGGCGCTCCAGCAGTTCTACTTCCTGAGCATACTGCTTATTGCCGCCCTTCATGTTCTTCTTCGCGCGATCGATCCGCTTCTCCACGCTGTCGAGATCCGCAAGAATCAGCTCCAGATTAATCGTCTGGATATCGCTGACCGGGTTCACTTTACCGTCAACGTGGGTAATGTTCTCGTCCTCAAAGCAGCGAACAACATGAACGATGGCATCCACTTCGCGAATATGGGCAAGAAACTTGTTCCCAAGGCCTTCCCCTTTGCTCGCCCCGCGAACCAAGCCCGCGATGTCCACGAATTCAAAAGCGGTCGGTACCGTTTTGTTCGGCTGAACCAGTTCGGTCAGTTTGTTAAGGCGCTCATCCGGCACTTCCACAACACCGACGTTAGGATCAATCGTACAGAACGGATAGTTGGCCGATTCGGCGCCCGCTTGCGTGATCGCATTAAACAATGTTGATTTGCCGACGTTTGGCAAACCGACGATTCCTGCTTTTAAAGCCATTTATGTGACAACTCCTTATTAGGTTTACTTCTTTATTTATAAGTATTACACAGCTTTGGTTCTTATCGCCAAGCTACGAATCGCCAGCTAAACAATCTTATTAATTATAGCAGATACCCGATAGACTTCAACACGAATATGTTGCCATCGTTGAATGTGATCCGGGCCCATCACTCCGGCCATTTATACACGAATCAGCCGTTTGGTAGACTTCAGCGCATCGATATTCCCTGCGCCGATTCCGAACATCGCCGTCCGCAGCTCCAACTCCACCTGGGCAAGCCGCTGATCCAGCGCTTCGACCGATTCGACCGCCGAGCCCAGGAGTCCACGCCCGAAGCCTGCCAGATCGGCGCCAAGCGAGAGCGCTTTAGCCGCATCGACGCCGCTCTGAAGCCCGCCGCTGCCAATAAGCGCACAGGTTGGCGCAGCTTCGCGCACCTCCACGATACATTCCGTGGTAGGATTGCCCCAACCGGCGAAAGCTTCAGCCGCAGCGCGGCGAACCGGATCCGGGCTGCGGAATTTTTCAACCTGGCTCCATGAAGTACCGCCCGCACCTGCCACGTCGATGAAGGCCGCCCCGATATTCAGCAGGCTCCGCGCCGTTTCACCATCAATTCCCCAGCCGACTTCTTTAATGCCAACCGGTACCGAAAGTGTACGGCACAGATCCTCAATTCGACCAAGCAGACGGCCAAACCGGGTATTCCCTTCCGGCTGAAACACCTCTTGAAGTCCGTTTAAATGAAGAACCAGCATGTCCGCACCCGCGATATCCACCGCCCGCTGACAATCGTTAAGGCCAAAGCCATAGTTCAGCTGCACCGCTCCAAGGTTAGCGATAACCGGCACGCTCGGCGCACGCTCCCGGACACGGAAAGTAGAAGCAAGCTCTTCCTTCTCCACCGCGGCCCGAACGGAGCCTACCCCAAGTGCCCAGCCGCGCCGCTGCGCGGCTTCAGCCAGACGTCTATTGATCTCTCCGGTGGCCTTGCTTCCGCCAGTCATAGAGCTGATTAGAAATGGTGTGCGTACGGAAAAATCAAGAAATGTAGTGTCCAGCTTAATATCGTCAAAGTCGATTTCCGGCAGTGCAGAGTGACGGAAGCGGTAACGTTCAAAACCGGTGGTCATTCCCACAGAGCCTACTTCCTCATTCAAGCATAAGCGTACATGCTCTATTTTCCGCTCGCCCGTGGGCACTTCCGGCATCAGCCTGCCCTCAGGTCTTTCCGATCCTCTGCCTGAAATGGTTTCAGCAGGTTTACCCGCAGTTTCTTTATGTTCTGAATTCATCCCGTGCCTCCTTATCCACTTCACTCATCCTTTAAATAACTATATATAAGCATATCATTGGCACCACAGATTGTCCCAGCTGCATGATATGTACCTCCACAAGCTAAAATATAAACTCGGTGTTCACCCATTCTTACGCATGTATTGCACTAACAAACCTCTCAGCTATCATTCTACCCTGGGATCTTAGGAACAACCCAAAATCGAATACGATCCGAACTGCAGAAAATGGAGTGCGTCAGGACAGGTCATTCATGTTAATTAACGTTATACAACAGTAGCGATAGGAGGATGGGCTATCTTGGGTTTCCGCCAATTATTTCATACGCGCACTTCAGAAAATCAAAATACACCTGGTGAAGGTACAAAGCTTGTACCAGGGAAACCGCCTTCCAAAGGCTTCCGCATACGAAACACGATTTTGATCGGCTTGGCCCTTCTCATTCTATGGCTTATCGGCGTGATGATTTATCAGACTCATAAGCCGCTACCGAAGGGGATCTCCTATGAAAGCCTGCTCTACCAGAGCGACGTTAAAATGTGGATCGACCTGACCTATCCCGGACAGGACGGTCAACCGATACATGATCGCGAAATCGGACCACGCATCGGTCAAATTATCGATGAATCCCGGAAGTTCCTGGTGATCGATATGTTTCTGTTCAATGGCTACACCCATAAAGGTCAGATATTCCCTGAAGTCAGCGAAGAACTCACTCATCTACTAGTTGCCCATAAGAAGAAATATCCCGACATGGATATCTTCTTTATTTCCGATGAAGTCAATACCGGATATGGCTCCTATTCGCTGCCGGAATTCGAGGCCATGAAAGCAGCCGGGATTCATGTAATTATAACCGATGTCAACCGACTTCGAGATTCCACGCCCATCTATTCCGCTGTTTGGCGAACGTTCTTCCAGTGGTTTGGCCAGTCGGGTAGAGGGACACTCCCCAATCTGATGGCAAGCAAAGCACCCGATATTACGGTCCGCTCCTATCTGAAGCTGCTGAATGTGAAGGCCAATCACCGTAAAATCGTCATTAGCGAGAACACTGCGCTGGTCACTTCGGCCAACATCCATGACGCCAGCGCGTTCCATTCGAACATTGCCTTCGAAACGAGTGGGGACATCATCGGGGATATGCTTGCAGCCGAACAAGCCGAATCAAACTGCCGGAATATGAGCCAGACTCCAAGCCACACGTGCAACCTTCTGGTCAAGCAAACGATGTCGATGTTCGTTATTTGACGGAAGGGAAAATTTATAAATATGTTCTGAAGGACATTGAGCAATCACAGCCCGGGGACACGCTCTGGATGGGGATGTTCTATCTGGCCGACAGCAAAGTCATGGATCAGCTTCTTAAGGCCTCGGACCGCGGCGTTGATATCCGCCTCATCCTGGATCCGAACCAGAATGCCTTCGGCCGGGACAAGATCGGCATCCCTAACCGTCCGGCTGCCGCTGAGCTCATCCAAAAATCCAAGGGCAACATCTCTGTTCGCTGGTACAACACCGGTACAGAGCAGTATCATACCAAGCTCATGTACATTGCCAAACCGACAGGCAAGTCTGTGATTACCGGTGGGTCAACCAACTTCACCCAGCGGAATCTGGCGGATCTCAATTTGGAAAACAACTTGTGGATAGCCGCACCTAAGGATCATCCGCTTACCCGGGATCTGGACCGTTACTTTCATCGAATATGGCTCAACGAAGGCGCAGCCTTTAGTCTCGAAGCCGAGGCTTACCAAGGAAAAACGACTTGGATGAAGGACATCCTGTTAAAACTACAAAAATGGCTCGGTTTCACTACCTTTTAAAATTCTTTTCAATATGAAACATGATGTATGTACGCACATGAAGTGCCGGTATGTACCGCGAGTTCCCACCACCACCGCATTACAGCAGAGGTGACATTAGCCGGGCAGCCGACTCCAGCAGCCGGGTCATGATTCTCTTTTTACGGGTATGATTGCGGTCGTACAGGATAGCGGATTCCTGGTCCTGCTCGAAGTCGGATACCAGCCTGCGTACGCTTTCCGTATGAACGAGTAAAGCATTAACCTCAAAATTAAGGTGGAAGCTCCGCATGTCCATGTTAGCCGTGCCAATGGTTGCGACCTCGCCGTCAACGATCAGCAGCTTCGAGTGCATAAACCCTTTTTCATATTCATACACCCTTACCCCGGCATCCAGCAGAGCCGGAAAATAGGAATGGGAAGCCAGGAAGGGCAGCCATTTGTCCGGTTTCGACGGAAACAGAATCCGTACATCAAGACCGGACAAGGCAGCAACCCTGAGCGCGGTGAATATGTCTTCATCCGGTATAAAATAAGGCGTAGCCAGCCATACCGACTTACGAGCCGACACAATCATGGAGAAGAAGATGTTCTTCAGGGCTCTTAGCTCATTGTCCGGTCCGCTTGCAATAATCTGGACGGCACCGGCACGGTTCTCCAGCAAATCCGGTGAATAATAGATGGGTTCACTTGGCTGCTCACCCGTCATGTACTGCCAATCCTGCAAAAAGATAACTTGCAGCGTTCTGACAGCCTCTCCGCGAACAAGCATGTGGGTATCGCGCCAGAAACCGAATGCCTTGCTACGGCTTAAATACTCATCCCCTACATTCAATCCGCCAACGAATCCGACACTCCCGTCAATAACAACGATTTTGCGATGATTGCGGTAATTCACGCGGCTCGTGAAAAATATCGTTTTGGGACTGCCGAATACGGCGACCTGTACACCCGCATCCCGCATCTCCTGCAAAAAGGAAGGCGGCAGCTGCAAGCTGCCAACGGCGTCCACCATAAACCGAACGGCTACCCCCTCTTTCGCCTTCCGTATCAAAATTTCCTGGATCTGCTTTCCGATCGCATCCGGACGGTAAATGTAATATTCCATATGAATGTGATGCGCCGCTTGTTCCAGCTCCGCAATCAAGGCCGCAAAAGTCTCTTCCCCGTCGGTCAGCACCTTGGTATCGCTCGAGAAGGATATCGGCGTGCGTGCAAGGCGGGTAGACAGCTGAAGGAGCTGCTGCACTTCAGGCTTAAAGCAGGAGATGTCTGGGGTGTTCTTCCGGAGCACTTCGCTGGTATATACCAGAACGTCCTTCCGCGCCTTTTTATCGTATTTTCTCCGCTTGAAATAGTTCTGTCCGAACAAAAAATAAAAAACAAGCCCTACGATAGGGACAAGCGCCAAGAGCAGAATCCAGGCCAACGTGCTGGTGGGATGACGATTCTCCATAAAAATCATGAATCCGATGGATACTACGGTTAGCGTAGAGAATATCCCGATAATGGTCCCGGTCGTCTTCCCGAAATAATCCATGCCAAAATAATAAAACGCGAACAAAAGCGCGGTAATCAGTACAGCCTCTATTCCCTTTCTCATATCGTTTACCCCTTGTTCTTCATCGTTTCTGTCTCTATGTGTGTACGATGCTGGTCACACCATATTCTACATGATCTCCCCCAGGAACTAAAGACTGTTCTCCTTTAGCCGACAAGGCCTGATGCCCAAAAATAAAATATTGACAATGCGAACCCCATTTGTTAAAAATATAACTAACGATCGTTAGTTAGGAGGAATCTAATGAGTGCCGCCGACATTAAACAATCCGC
This sequence comes from Paenibacillus sp. ISL-20, assembly GCF_018613005.1. Classification (NCBI taxonomy): domain Bacteria; kingdom Bacillati; phylum Bacillota; class Bacilli; order Caryophanales; family Paenibacillaceae; genus Paenibacillus; species Paenibacillus sp. ISL-20. The sequence continues at coordinate 286,589 of NZ_JAGGRD010000036.1, read as the reverse complement.
CCTTGCCCACTTTGCCAAAAACGGTTACGAAGGGGCATCGTTAAAACATATCGCTGACGACTGCGGAATCAAAAAACCGTCGATTTATGCCCATTTTTCCAGCAAAAAAGATTTGTTTCTGCAGGTGCTTCAGGACGTATTCCAGCGCCAAGAGGACTTAATGGTAGGCTATTTTCTCGACCATGTGGATCGGCCGCTGGAGCAGCAGCTGCACGGATTTCTTGAAAGCCGTCTCCAAGCTTATCGTATGGATGATGAAGTCCGGTTCTTCTTGCGGATGGCCTTCTTCCCGCCAAGCACGCTGTATGACGAAGTGATGGGGATGGTATATCCATTGCTGGACCAGCAGGAGGAGAACCTGTCCAAACTGCTTGCCGCAGGCTGCCCGGTTCACGGACGCATTATTCGTTATCCGCGTAATGCCGCGATTGCCTACATGACCTTGCTGGACGGAATTCATCTGGAAACCGTGTTCGGCGGAGAAGAACGGGCCCTAAGACGGCTTGTGGCCGCTTGGCCCGTGTTTTGGTTAGGGGTAACGAAACAGGGATATAACCACGAGAGTTAATGCCCCCTATTCTACGCATGATAAAAGGGCCTAAGGAGAATAGGAATCGGTAAGTGAGGGGTTACTGTTATTTTCATAAAAGGAGTGACAATCATAATGAATCGCAACTGGCTTTATGTGCTGCTTGGTGGATTGGTTGAAATCATATGGGTGATGGGTTTGAAGCATTCCTCTAACACATGGGAATGGCTTGGAACCGTGGCCGCCATTACAGCGAGCTTTTATCTTATTATCGAGGCGGCCAAACGGCTGCCGGTCGGAACGGTGTATGCCGTCTTCACGGGAATTGGCACAGCCGGAACCGTGGCTTCTGAAATGCTGTTCTTCGGAGAACCGTTTAAAGTACTCAAGGTGTTACTGATCTGTGTGCTGCTGGCAGGTGTGGTCGGACTCAAACTAATTACCAGCGATCATGCAGAACCGGAGGTAAGCAAGTAATGGCCTGGGTTGCTCTTGTATTTGCCGGATTATTTGAAATCGGCGGCGTTATCGGTATCAAAGGCGTGTCGGAACGTAAGGGATGGCGCTATGTACTGATTTTGGCCTTATCTTTTGCCGCCAGCTTCTCCCTTCTTTCTTATGCCATGACCGTACTGCCTATGGGTACCGCTTATGCCATCTGGACGGGAATCGGAACGGCGGGCGGCGCGATCACCGGGATGTTCCTGTTCGGGGAACCCAAGGAGTGGCGGCGGGTGCTGTTTATTGCCATGATTCTGTGCTCGGCTGTCGGTCTGAAATTGATCAGTTAAATAATTTCAACAAATTTCATATATTTTCAGAACCCATGAAAAGGGACGACCGTAGTAAAGTTGAAACGGTCGTTCTTTTTCATATATAATAATTCTTGACCTCTTGGTCAATCCAAGAACCGCAAAGTTCTCAAGCGAGGTGAGCTATTGATTGGCTGATAAAACGGCAGAAAAACGACAGCAAATACTCATCACTGCGATGCAGCTGTTTTCCGCGAAGGGCTCTTCGGTTACCTCCATGCAGGAAATCGCCGAAGTATGCGGGATGTCGAAAGGCAGCCTCTATCTTCATTTCAAATCCAAAGAGGAACTGGAAAAGAGCATTTACGAGCTTATCGCAAGCCGGATTAAAGATGAGATTCTCCGGGTCGATCAAGATCCGCTGCTTGCACCTAAGGAGCAGCTGCGCAAGCAGACGGAAGTGCTTCTGGTCCATTTTCTGGAGATCCGGGAATTTCTCCTGAAGCAATTCCATGATCAGATGCCGCCGGGGAAACCGCCTTTTGACAAGGAAAACATGCGGCAGGAAATGCTAGCTACATTGCAGTGGTTTAACAATAAGCTGAAAACCATTTATGGACCGGACGTAGAGCCGTATACGATGGAGATCGGCATGTTTATGGGCAGTATGCTCGGTTCGTATATCCGTTTCCTGTTCATGCCGGGATTTCATTTGAATGTGGGAATCATCGCTGATCATCAGATCCAGCTGCTCGATGATATTGTAGCCAGCATTCTGCGCAGACGGCCCGAGCCCCTGATCCCGATGGAGGCGGTTGGGCAATTGGGTCAATTATGCCAAACCGACATGCGCACGCAGCGTCACCCTCTCATTGTCATTAAGACGATGAAGAACGAGCTTAAGAAGATCCAGGCGGAACCGGATGTCCGGGAAGATGCGATGGAGTCGCTCAATATTATGGAGAAGGAGCTGCTTGCCCTTCAGCCCAGCCGGGCCGTTCTGAAAGGAATGCTTGCCAACTTGGAGGGGATCGAGGACCTTGAAGCATTGTTTACGGAGCTCAAGGGCACCATTGTGACTGTACTCGAAAGCTATCTTACACCCGGTGGAATGATGAAGGGGAATTAGTCCAAGTTAGAGACATAGAGTTTTGGAGAGGAGAGAGAATCGCCTAATGAAAGGAATTATCAATTTCTCGCTGCGCAACAAGTTTGCGATCTGGCTGCTGACCATCATCGTCAGCTTCGGAGGGTTATACAGCGGACTGACGATGAAGCAAGAAACCATTCCGGATATTAACGTCCCGTTCTTAAGTGTCACCGCGATCTATCCGGGTGCAGCCCCTGAAGGTGTTGTGGAGGATGTTACCAAACCGCTCGAGACGAGACTCCGCAATATTGACGGCGTCAAAACCGTAACCTCCACTTCCATGGAGAATGCAGCCAATGTCATGGTTGAGTTTGATTATGGTAGTGATCTGGACAACGCTACGGCGGCTGTTCGTGAAGCCATTAACGAGGTAAAGCTGCCTGATGACGCTCAGAAACCTACCATATCCAAATTCAGCATGAGTTCCATGCCGGTTGTCTCCCTAAGTATTGCGAACAAAGACAATATGGCATTGGATGAATTGACACGCCTCACAGAGAATGACATCGTTCCGGAGCTGGAGGATTTGGACGGAGTTGCTTCCATCCAGGTAGCCGGACAATTCGTGAACGAAGTACAGCTTAAGTTTAATCAGGACAAACTGAACGAGCTTGGCCTGACGGAGGATACCGTCAGAGGTATCGTGCAGGGTTCCGCGCTGTACGTTCCGCTCGGCATGTTCGAAATGGAAAAATCCCAGAAGGCCGTTGCTATTGATGGCGGCATCATCGGCATTGACGATCTGAAGAATATCGCTATTCCGGTTATTCCGGGTGGCGGCGGTGCAGACGCATCTGCCGGAGCTGGTGCTCCGAATGCCGGGACAGGTCAACAACCATCGCAGCAGCCTTCCGGTAACGCAGCTGGGGCAGGCCAACAAGGCGCTCCTGGAGCCGGTGCGGCTGCTGGCGGACCAAGCGGTGCTCCTGCCATTCCGACCGGCATTCCAACTGTGAAACTCAGCGAGATTGCCAAGATTGAAGTTATCGGAACCTCGGAATCCATCTCCCGCACCAACGGGAAGGAATCGATCGGTATCCAAATCGTGAAAGCCAACGACGCCAATACGGTTGACGTTGTCAATCAGGTGAAAGACAAGGCCGAAGAATTGAGAGGCCTCTATCCTGGCATGGATCTGACAATCATGCTGGACCAAGGCAAGCCGATTGAAGACTCTGTTCATACGATGCTCTCCAAGGCATTATTCGGCGCACTGTTCGCCGTTCTGATCATTATGATCTTCCTGCGCAACATCCGTTCGACGATTATATCGATCATTTCGATCCCATTGTCCTTGCTGATTGCGGTTCTGTGCCTGAGACAAATGGATATCACCCTGAATATGATGTCGCTCGGTGCCATGACCGTTGCTATCGGCCGGGTTGTCGATGATTCGATCGTCGTTATCGAGAATATCTACCGGCGCATGTCCCTCTCGACCGAGAAGTTGACGGGCCGAGAGCTCATTAGCGCTGCTACACGTGAAATGTTTGTACCGATCATGTCCTCCACCATCGTAACCATCGCGGTATTCCTGCCGCTTACCCTGGTCAGCGGTATGGTCGGAGAGCTGTTCATGCCATTTGCATTGACGATGGTCTTTGCACTGCTCGCTTCCCTGGTCGTGGCGGTCACGCTCGTACCCGCTATGGCGCACAGCCTGTTCCGCAAAGGCTTGAAGAACAAACATGATCATGCAGAGAAACCGGGCGCAATGGCCCGCGGGTATCGTTCCATTCTGAAATGGACGCTAAATCACAAAGCCATTACATTCCTGGCAGCCATCGTGTTATTGGCAGGAAGCTTGTTCCTGACGAAGTACCTTGGAGTTAGCTTTATTCCTGAACAGGAAGACAAATATGCCATGGTCACTTATTCTCCTGAACCTGGCGTCATGCTGGAGGATGTAGAGGAACGCGCATTAAAAGCGGAGAAATTGATCCTGGATCAGCCTGGAGTGCAAACGATGCAGTACTCTATCGGCGGAAGCAACCCGCTTGGTATGGGATCAGCCAATTCCGGATTGTTCTATATTATGTATGACCCCGACACGAAAAACTTCGAAGATGTCAAAAAAGGGCTTGTCGAGGATCTTGCCAAGGAAGTACCGGATGGCACTTGGTCCAATATGGACATGGCGGCCGGCGGCTTTGGCGGCAGCCAGTTAACGGTTAACGTCTTTGGCGACTCTCTGGAGCAGATCAAGCCGGTGGCTGATCAAATCGCAGAGCTAGCAAATAAGGATACCGCTACCTTCGACAATGCAAAGACCAGCTTGTCCGAAGCGTTCGAGCAGTATACGCTGGTTGCTGACCAAGAGAAGCTGAGCTCCCTTGGCCTGACAGCCGGACAATTGGCAATGAAGCTGTCTCCGGTACGGGAACGTCCGGTCTTGACCGAAATCAAAATTGAGGACAAGACCTACAATGTTTACATTGAGACGGACAGCAAGACCTATAAGAGTATAAAAGAAATCGAGAACGAAACTGTCACCTCCCCGCTCGGTATCGAAGTACCGATCAAGGATGTGGCCAAGGTGGAAAAAGGAACGACTCCAGACTCCATTATGCGCATCGACGGGAAAATGGTTGTGACCATCACAGCCGACATCCTGTCCAGCGATGTAGGATCGGCCTCCACCAACCTGGAGACTGAAGTAAACAAGCTTGAGCTTCCAGACGGCGTATCTGTCCAGTTCGGAGGCGTCACAGAGCAAATCAACGAAACCTTCGGACAGCTCGGACTCGCCATGCTGGCAGCCATCGCGATTGTATACTTTGTGCTTGTGGTTACATTCGGTGGCGGTCTCGCACCGTTCGCCATCCTGTTCTCGCTGCCGTTCATTGTCATCGGAGCCATTATCGGCTTGCTTATCACAGGCGAGACACTGAACGTGTCTGCACTCATGGGCGTGCTCATGCTGATCGGTATCGTCGTGACCAATGCAATTGTATTGATCGACCGCGTAATCCATATGGAGCGCGAAGGAATGAGCACACGCGAAGCCCTGCTTGAAGCCGGCGCTACCCGTCTTCGTCCAATCCTGATGACGGCACTCGCAACGATCGGCGCTCTTCTGCCTCTCGTATTCGGTTGGGAGAGCAGCGCAGGCATCATCTCGAAAGGTCTCGGCATTACGGTTATCGGCGGTCTGATCAGTTCGACGCTGCTCACGCTCGTGGTGGTACCTATCGTGTACGAGTTCCTGATGAAGTTCAGCAAGAAAAGAATCGAAGATTAAGTAGAACACCAAAGCCCCGGCCCTCCTATAATAGGAGACCGGGGCTTTTTTTGATGACTATGATGTTGACGACTATGATGTTGTCTTGCTCGCTAATGTACCAGCACAGCTTCCCTGGAATGCTTCCACGTCTTCAGCATGTTCAGATCCTGTGCAAGGAACTCCTCCAGCAGACTGAATAACGACTGATAAAGCGGACTTTCCGTGGATCCTTTCAGATCCTTGCAGAGGGATGGCACCCATGACAACAGATGCTCCTCCAGAAACTTCTCTTGAACCTCCATCAATTGCAGCATGCTATGTTCACAATACGTATTGTTCAGCATACGGTCATGAAGCAGTGTCATAAATTCCAGTTCAATGGCTATATGATCGTCCGCTTCCCCGTGCAGTTTATTAAAGGCAATACCGACGGATGCATAACAATCGGCTAAATCCTGAGCGCATCCATCCTTCGTATAATGAGACTCTGCCGCCTGACGCTGTTTGGACTGCTGAAGCAATCGGCGGTATTCCGCCCCTTCATATTCGCAAATCCGAACCAATTCCTCAGGTGAGCGTCCACATAAATATGTCATCAGTTCCGCACCGGCCTTCGAACACTCCGCAGCCTTGCTAATTCCACTTCCGCGGCTCCATTCCGCAATCATAGACAAGCTGGGCCAATTGCCCAAAAAATCAATCAGCAGCTCGTAGACCGTCCCCCGGTTTTCAAGCCATCTGTGACAGACGTCAGGCACCTCCAAAGTTTGAACAGGTGATATCGCCATATCGAACCTCCTATTGGTAACCTTTCTTGTTGGATGTGATATCCTTGACAGTATATCTTAGATGAACACCTAATGAAAGCAGTTAGAAATGATTTCCGAAAATTTCGGAAAAAATCAGGAAACTTTCGGAAATCTAGAATGTCACTACTCGCTTTCAAGGGGAGAAAGCTTTTGTCCACAGCTTCAATATAATGGATCCCGTAAGCGTTTACTGTGATTCTTCTCACAAAAGAATGGCCGTTTTGCCGCTGCTTGTCCTGCCGTCATGACCCAAACGGCGCATTGACTCCCGTTCGGGGAATGGCTACAATGTGACCATGCATGCTATAAAGGGGGATTTCCATGATCGAACCGCTTAAAGATTCTTTCGGTCGGGTCCATGATTATATTCGCATCTCGGTGACGGATCGATGCAATCTTCGTTGTGTCTATTGTATGCCGGAAGAAGGAATGGAATTCCAACCTCACGATCAGATTATGAGCTATGAAGAGATCGCAGCGATCGTGCGCGTCCTTGCCCCTATGGGCGTCTCCAAAGTACGCCTTACCGGCGGGGAACCACTGGTGCGCAAGGATCTGGAATCCTTGGTCCATATGATTGCTTCCATTGAAGGAATTCAAGATATATCACTTACCACCAACGGGATCATGCTCCCATCCAAAGCTCGTCTGCTTAAGGAAGCGGGACTCACCCGTATCAACATCAGCCTGGATTCGCTTCATGAGGAGCGTTACGCGCGCATTACGCGCGGCGGACGGGTGCATAAAGTGCTGGAAGGCATTGAAGCCGCTTATGAAGCCGGCCTGGATCCGATCAAACTGAACATGGTGTTAATGAAGGGCTTCAATGAAGACGAAATTCGCGACTTTATCGCTCTAACGCTCGATCGTCCCCTCCATGTCCGCTTTATTGAATATATGCCGATCGGCCAAGCATCCGATGTCTGGCGAGATTCGTATCTGCCGCTGAGCCGGGTATCCGAAGTGTGCCAGGAGGCGGGTTGGACCATTCAAGAAGAGCAGGGACCATCCGGCAATGGGCCTTCACGCAACATGAAGGTGGTTGGAGCTACAGGAACCTTCGGTCTGATCCATCCGGTCAGCGATCATTTCTGCGATTCCTGCAACCGCCTCAGGCTGACGGCGGACGGCCACATCAAGGCTTGTCTATACTGGTCCGACGAATTTAACGTGCGCCGTGTCGTCGATGATCCTTCCGCGGTGGCGAACCTGTTCCGCAAAGCGCTGGGCGATAAACCGCTGAATCATGAAATGGCGCTCGCGCTCGAGAAAAAGGCACAAAACCATACTCCCACCGTCCGGCGCATGTCGCAGATCGGCGGATAAACCCGTCTGCTGTGCGTATACTGCCGATGGCAGATTTATTATCGCTAGCGCGCAGTAATATATTAAAATTCCCCGCCAAGCATTTAGTTGGCGGGGTTATTTTTTTAGGATGAGTACCGGTTTCATCGGGCTTTGTACCTTGATACTGCTATAAAACTCTACTATCTATCCTCTGACAAGTCGGAACTCATCAGGCCGCCTGCTGCCTCATATTCCTCAGGCGTGTTCATATTAAATAAAATCCTGCGCGGATCAAGGCCCGTCATTGCCTCTAATTGCTCCTCGTGCACAAAGACGGCATTCAGCTCCTGCACCCATTCCACCATGCGCAGTTGTCCCTTAATCAACCTGTGCTCAAGGCCTTCTACGGTTACTTTGCGATATACCGCCAGAAGCGGATGCATCCTGCCTTCTACCACGGGGATTACAGCATCGGCTGCGTATTGCTTGTTCGCCAGATCCAGCAGTCCCCGAAGGAAACGTTCTTGGATATAAGGCATGTCACACGCAGCGACCATATTCCATGTGCTTTGGGATGACTTGAGCGCTGCATGAAGTCCCGCCATCGGGCCTTGCCCGACATAGAGATCGGGAATGCACTCCAATTCAAGAAATTGATAAGCGTCCGGGACATTGGTGGATAGGATTACCCGTCCGCTAACTTTGTCAAGTACCTGGACCGTTCGCTCGATCAAACGCATTCCCTCCATGGGCAACAGCGCCTTGTTTCTCCCCATTCTCCGGGAGGCTCCACCTGCAAGCACGATACCTGTCACCTGATCCGGCGAAAGGCCAACATCTAGGGGATGATCGCTCATATGTTCTACCCGCCTTTCTTACACGTTGTAAAAAAAGTTGATTCAGTTTACAGATTAATAACCAGAATAATGGAAAATCATTTAAAAGATGGTTTGTATCCCTTTTCAATGCATGATACATTGAAAGGAAAGCGGCTTCCTATGTTGCCGCGATTTTGGATTGTATTCGGTTTGAAAGGAATGACCTACTTGCGGAATATGGACAATGCTCAACCTTCGCTGACATCGCTCAAGCTGTTCAACTTCTTCATTTACGGAACCATGGTCATCTTCACCGGTTTCTTCCAGTTATATTTGCAAGACATCGGCATGAGCAAAATCGAAATCGGCAGTCTGATGGCAATCGCGCCATTTGTGTCCATCTTCGCAAATCCGTTCTGGGGATTCTGGGGTGACCGGGCGGCCAACATCAAACGCGTGCTGCTGATCATGATGACCGGTACGCTGCTGCTGGTCCAGCTTGTATTTCAGGCGAATACCTATGCAATGATATACATGACGATGATTTTCTTTTATTTCTTCCAGACTCCGATGTTCTCGCAGACGAATTCGCTGATTCTAACCTATATTGAGGGGACGCAGCAAAAATTCGGCTCGTTCCGGTTATGGGGGTCGCTGGGATGGGCGCTGACTGCAATTGCTGCAGGACCTGTCATCGACCGGCTCGGATCGGGACGCATCTCCATCGTGTTCTCGGTCATGCTGCTGGTGGCGGCGTTGTTCATGTTCACACTGCCCTCCATCCAGAAAACAACGGCGTCGGCATCGGTTAACCTTAAAGGACTCAGCAGGCTGTTCCTGAACCCCTATTTTGTCTGGTTCATTCTGTTAGGCATTATGGTATCCATTCCGAACACAGCCAATAACACCTTTATGTCCCTATACATTCTGGAGCTTGGCGGTACCAAGCAGATGGTGGGCCTTGCCATCTTCTTCTCGTCGATATTTGAAGTGGTGATCTTCATTCTGTTTGACCGCTTCCTGAAACGGAAAATCAATGTCCTGGTCGGCTGCCTGACAATTGTCAGCCTGCTCTTCGCCCTCCGCTGGCTGCTGATGGCGGAAGCCAACAGTGCGCTGGAGGTGGCCTTCATCCAGCTGCTGCACTGCGTAACCTTCGGCGGCTATTTCTATGTCGGCGTTCAGCTGACGATGCTATTTGTTCCGACGCCGTATCGCGCTTCCGGACAAGCGATCTATACCTTGAGCTGGAGCGGCATATCCGGTGTCATCGGCGGTCTCGCCGGCGGCTGGATGTTCCAGAACTTCGGGGCGCAGATCATGTACCGGACCGGTACGATGCTTGCCATTGTGGGTGCCATCGGCTTCGGCTGGATGTGGTACAACCTCCGCAAGCACGGGTACCAGCCGCTGCACCCGGACGATCCCGAAGGAGACGAGATCGAGGAGTACGCTGCTAGTTAGAACGTGGTCCGTACTAAAAGCCATTCAAATGATAGGATGGTATCACCGTAAATATAACAAGACTCGAATGAATCCTGGAACGGAATCTTCGAGTCTTGTTTACGTTATAGGGAGGCATGGGAGACTCTTCTACGCCCCCCAATGCCGCTGTTTCTATTTGCAAATCTTGATTAGCTCTTCGGAAGCTGGAACGAGCTCTTCAGCGAGACCACGCGGTTAAATACCGGACGCCCTGGCTGCGAATACTTCGAGTCGACGTTGAAATATCCGTGGCGGAAGAACTGGAACTTGTCCTGCGGTGCAGCATCCTTCATATTCGGTTCCACGAATCCTTGCACGATTTGCAGCGAGTTCGGATTGATGTCGTCCAGGAAGGACTTCTCGGCAGCTGCTTCTTCCGCTTCGCCTGCAACCTCTGGTACCAATTCGGCTTCTTCCTCTTCGTCCTTGAACAGCGGTTCGAACAGGCGGAATTCGGCAGGTACGGCCTGCGTTGCTTCCACCCAGTGAATCGTTCCTTTCACCTTGCGTCCGGTAAAGCCGCTGCCGCTCTTCGTCTCCGGATCATACGTGCAGTGGATCTCAACAGCCTTGCCGTTCTCGTCTTTGATCACATCATTGCACTTGATGAAATACGCATGCTTCAAACGCACCTCATTGCCAGGGAACAAGCGGAAATATTTGCTCGGCGGATCTTCCATGAAATCCTCTTGCTCAATATAGATCTCTCGCGAAAATGGGATTTGGCGAATCCCCATCTCCGGATTCTCCGTATTGTTCTCGGCATCCAGCCATTCCGTCTGGCCTTCAGGATAGTTCGTAATGACCACCTTCAGCGGGTCCAGCACAGCCATCGTGCGCGGCGCCTTCAGCTTCAGGTCCTCACGGATAAAGTGTTCCATCACTTGGCGGTCCACCGTGCCGTACGCCTTCGAAATTCCCGTCTCAAACACGAAGTTGCGAATGGCTTCAGGCGTGTATCCCAGACGGCGAAGTCCGGAGATTGTCGGCATGCGCGGATCATCCCAGCCATCCACCACATGCTCGTCTACGAGCTGCTTCAGTTTCCGTTTGCTCGTAACCGTCTGCGCCACGTTCAGACGCCCGAATTCGTACTGATGCGGCGTGCTGTCCATCTCGCATTCCGCCACAACCCAATCATAGAATGGGCGCTGATCTTCAAACTCCAGAGAACACAGGGAATGCGTAACCCCTTCAATAGCATCCTCCAGCGGATGGGCAAAAGCATACATCGGATAAATGCACCACTTGTCGCCTGTATTGTGATGATGCGCGTGGGAGATACGGTAGATGACCGGATCCCGCAAATTGATATTCGGCGAAGCCATATCGATCTTGGCGCGCAGCACGCGTTCGCCGTTGGCGAATTCCCCTTTGCGCATCCGCTCGAACAGATCCAGATTTTCTTCCACGCTGCGATCCCGGTACGGGCTATTTTTCCCAGGCTCGGTCAGGGTTCCGCGCTTTTCGCGAATTTGGTCAGCGGATTGGTCATCCACGTAAGCTTTCCCTTTCTTAATCAACAGCACCGCACGGTTGTACATCTCTTCAAAATAATCGGACGCGTACCGCAGCTCTTCCCAATCGAATCCGAGCCACTTCACGTCCTCCTTGATAGAGTTAACATACTCAATGTCTTCCTTCACCGGGTTCGTATCATCAAACCGCAAGTGCGTCCGTCCGCCGAATTCATCGGCCAGCGTGAAATTGATCCATATGGCTTTGGCATGTCCAATATGCAAGTAGCCGTTCGGCTCCGGCGGAAAGCGGGTAACGATTTCCTTGACTTTACCGGACTTCAGGTCTTCGGTAATAACATTTTTTATGAAATTGGAGGGGGTTCCCCGATGGTTCTCCACGTTGATCAACCTTTCGTCCTGTAATTTCTGTCTATCTCCTGTATAAACGTGTTTCCCTTAAATATACCTGTAATGCCGTGATTGTTCAAGGAATTCGGCACTTCCGTGCCGCAAGTTGCCGACTTGGGATGAGGATTCCAGCGAGCAGCCTGCTTCCAGCATCTAACCTATCATACAGAGGACCCTCCCACAGCCGAAAATGCCGGTGAGAATCGTTTTGACGGGGGCTTTTCAATAGGGTAGCATGGAGAGAAAAACAACGATGGAAGGAGGCCTGCAATCATCTTATGAAACCTAGCAAATTTCCCAAAGAACAACGCGAACAACTGGTTGAACTGGTTCAGGAATACTTTGAAACAGAGCGCGGCGAAACCCTCGGCCATCTGGCCGCGGAAGGGGTTCTTGATTTTTTCATGGAGACCTTAGGGCCGCATCTATACAATCAAGCGCTCAGCGACTGCAGAACAGTGGTCAATCAGCGTATGATTTCCCTTGAAGAAGATATTTACGCATTAGAGCAAAAAGTGAAGCGGACTCGTTAAAGCTACATACACTTCACGATGGAGAACAAAGGAGATACCATATGTTTGGATACACATTAGATGACCATGTTGAATTACGCCCCCTTGCCATAGAGCATGCCCGGGCGATGTTCGAGATTACCGACCGGTCGCGGGACCGTCTCCGCAAGTGGCTCCCATGGGTGGATGCCGTAACCGAGGTCAACGATACCGTCAATTATATCAAAGGCGCCATGAAGCAAGCGGCCGAGAATGGCGGCTTCTCGGCCGGCATCTGGGTCCGCGAGGAGCTGGCGGGCACCATCTCATTCCATGAGATTGATTGGAGCAACCGCTCCGTCAGCATCGGATATTGGCTGGATCAGCATTTTACAGGGCAAGGCCTGATGACAAGCGCATGCCGGGCGTTCACGGATCACGCGCTGATGCGAATGGGCCTGAACCGAGTGGAGATCCGCTGTGCAACGGCGAACCATCGCAGCCGGGCCATTCCGGAACGGCTGGGATTTGTGCTGGAGGGAGTCATAAGGGAAGCCGAGAAGCTGCCTCAAGGGTATGTCAACCACGCGGTCTACGGCATGATTCAGAGCGAATGGAAGCGGATGAGGTAACCCGAAATAAAACCGGCTTGTATCCTGCGATAAGGACATAAGCCGGTTTTTGCTGTCTATGTGTTCAAGGCGAGGGCCTGGCCTGGCTGGGAGCCCCCGTCTCACTCCTGGTTGTCCCGCAGGGTCTCCAGCCATTTGCTGAATTGCTTCTTCAGGCTGGCTGACAGCACATCGATCTCCAGCATGCGGGACAACCCGCGTTCATCCTTCCGTCCATCCTTCATCATCTGGAGCACGTCCAGCACCGTTATGCCGGAAGGCTGAGATTCAAGCTGAGCGACCGCGGAATCCGCGCGGACATTCCCTTCCACCAGGACTCGAAAGTAAAACCCGCTGTAGCCCGTATTCAATACTCTTGCCGGCATATCTTTAGCGCCATGCTTTTGCGACAGCTTAAAGCAGGGATACCGGGGCTGGCTGACCTGCACCACCGCGTCGCCTATCCGGTATACATCCCCGATGCAGACCTGATCCTCCAGCATCCCCCGCAGCGTCAGGTTTTCGCCAAATGCAGCATACTCCATCTGCTTGCCCAAGGAGCGTTCCCAATAAGGATAATGCTCAGAGGGGTACGCGCACACCGCCTTATCCTCACCGCCGTGATTGACGAGATCGGCCTGACCATCCCCTTCGAAATTCAATGCACTTAGGAACAAGGGACCTTCCACAGGCTGCTTATAAATTCCGGTAGACAGGTCCTTTCCCTGGTAATCAACCGTTACAGGCTTTCCCACATTCAGCGATACAATGCCCATGGTCATGGAAAATAACCTCCGCCTTCTTTTCTTTTCATCTACTATATGCAATAGCGTGTACCCTTGTCCAGAAGCCATTTAAGTGACGAAAAAAACAGCCCGGCAAGCTGCCGGACTGTTCAACCCTGTGACTCCATCTCTCTGCTGCCCGTTAACCGGCCTAGAGGGATATCATGATGTGATCATGATAAGAAGCAACACATTAAGATATCATCGACGTAACGTCCATCCACGTAGAACTCCTGAATCAGCCTGCCCTCTTCCTGAAACCCGCAGTTCCTGTAAAAAGAGAGTGCGCCCGGATTGCTGGACAGCACCCGCAGCCTCAGCTTCGAAATGCCTTCCACGCGCGCCATATCCTTCACGGCCTCGATCAACCGCTGTCCGATGCCCTGCCGTTGATAGGCAGGGTGAACCGCTATGTTCAGCTCCAGCACATGACGATTACTGTGAAGGCTTGTGGGCGACCGGAATCCGATGTAGCCGCACAGTTCTCCCTCATGCAGCGCCACGAGCTGTGTGCCTGGCGGACAATGCAGAAGATAATGTTCTCTTGTGGTCCACTCCAATGGGGCAGGGGCCGTGTTGCGATCCCATACCAGTTCGTCGAGTTCCATGAGTGCAGCAGCATCTTTCATCTCGGAGAACCGGATGGTCAATGTCTCTTGCCGGGTCTTCATCGCCATCCCTCACTTTGATAACCATTCCCTCTATTATATCAGACCAGTTGGCCTTCTTGCAGACGAGTTTCACGGGTCAAGATTTATTGTTCATGAATAGAGGCGTAAATATCCACGACACAGCCGGTGTCGCCCTCTCCGGCCAATCGTTTGAAATCCGCACCTGCAATACAAACGCAGCCTGTACGGTATCGGTTCCGGATGGCATCCGCTGCCACATCCTGCCCGTTAATCGTGATACGGGTCCGCTCGGCGCGATCCATGTGATAAATGAACGTTACCGCCTTCCCTGCATAATTGAATTGGAACTCCAGGCCATCCAGCGTCTTCGGCAGGACCGGATCAATCACCAGGTCTCCTCCCGCTTCGCGAATGCCAAGCGCATTGGAAATCAGTTGGTTCATGTAGATCCCCGGGCCGCTGGAATAAATCCGCCATCCGCCTTTGACAGGCACGCGTCCGCTCCGCAGCGCATCAAACGATTCCTGCGCTTCATAGCGCGTGTTGAACTTCCCGTCCGAGCTGCTGAAATACGCATTGCTCTGACGCAGCTCCGCATTTGGCACAACCTCGGTAATGCCGATCGGGTTAATACGCTCAAGCCCGCTCCAAACCTCACTGCTCTTGCCGAGTTTTGCCATCGCCTCGACATAACGGATGTGCGCATGCACATATTGAAGGCCAACCTCCCGGCCAAAATTCGCCGCCTGCTCCGCCCGCTTAAAGTGCGTGCTAACGCCCCCGTCATATACGGCTGGACAGTTCATCAATCTCACGCCGTCCGGACAGAACAGCTGCTCACGGATGATCTCATAATGGCTTGCTGCCTGCTCCGGCGTCAGCAGCTCGCTAATCATGCTGCGCGTCATCGGAAGAAGGCGGTACTGGATTCCCGTTTCCTGATCGGACGGATGCAGCAGGAATTTGCTCTGCTCTTTGCTCTCCATATAGACAAAGCCGGGAATCACTTCAGAATTCAGAATATACGTGTTGAAATCCTGCTGGATTCCTTCCGCGAGGTCCCCTATCGCATCGGACATCGCTTGGTCCACACGCTCCATAACGCGGGAGAACTGGTTCAAGGTCTGATAGGTCAAAGCTACCGTCCAGCTGCTGACCATGAACTGCTTCAGCTGCGCGTTCGCCGGCTGAAGCGTATCATCCCAGTCCCCGTCTCCATAAGAAGACAGATAAGTGTCATGAAGGAAATGATTTTGAATATAGGCCATTTGCTTCTTCACATGCTCAAGCACGGTGTACGTCTGCTCCGTAAAATCGAGGCTGTGCTTTCTGGTGTAAGGAACAACCGAATCCAATATGCTGTAATCATGTGTGACGGCCAAGTAATCGCCCAGCACCTTAAGCGGCCATACGATAATATCGCCGTGGCTCTCTTCCTGCTGAATATGGGCATATTGATCAAACATGAACCACTGCGGCCAATTCCCGTCATCCTCATACTGGTGGGAATATACCTCTAGCAGGATATCGCGTACCTGCTCGTATTTATGCGTAGCCATGAAATATTCAACAGGCCCTTGGCACACATCGCGCGTTCCCCACGCCGCGCCGCCGTATTGTTCCAGACCATGCGGTACCGAATAGTGAACGAGCATGTTATGCGTATACCACCAGGCGAGCGCATTCACCTTGAACAAGCCATCTTCC
The DNA here is from genome assembly GCF_018613005.1 of Paenibacillus sp. ISL-20. Classification (NCBI taxonomy): domain Bacteria; kingdom Bacillati; phylum Bacillota; class Bacilli; order Caryophanales; family Paenibacillaceae; genus Paenibacillus; species Paenibacillus sp. ISL-20. Next base: position 270,442 of record NZ_JAGGRD010000036.1, on the reverse strand, counting down.
TGTCCATTCTGCAGACTCAGATGGAACCCGTTCATGACGGAAGCATAGAATGAGCGGTAGCTTGCAATCTCTTCATCGGCTTCCCGCACCGCGAGCGGAGCGTTCGCTGCATCAAGGCTGCCTTGTACGGTCATGGTCCATTCCGCACTCTTGCCAAGCTCAAGTACTGTTAAGGAAGCACTGCCAGACGCGGTGTTGCTTGCCAGACAAGTTTCATCCTTAACCTGCATATCGGCTCCCGTCACGCCAAGACGATAATGCAAATCTGTGTACACAGAAGCACTGAGTGAAGACGAATCGGCACGGAACGTCAGAATACCGTCTTCCTGAACCATATGATAAGGCACTTCGTATTCGTTGACATCCATCGTGATCTGCATAGTGACCAGATAACGATAAGCCCTTCCGCTCTCGGAACGGACTTGAAGCGTAACCTCCGATGCCGCAGCAGACGTGAAGTTGGTGATGATCAGCATGTCGCCTTCGGTCCTATAGTACCACCGCACATAGTTAAAGCCGATCTCGAACACGGATGGCATCGTCAGGAGACGATACTCGCCGTCCATTTCCACATAAATCCGCTGACCGGATGTCTTAGGCACGTTCAGTGCATTTCGCGCATGACTCATCATTTTGTTGAAGTTTGTGTTCCCCGTTACCAGCTGGGAATTAAACACACCATACATGTAAGAGGTTGTCGTAATGACAGGACTGCCCAGCTTCACATTGTTGCCACTCATCAAGATATGTCCATGCGGACGCTCTACGCGAAGCTCCTTCTCCTTCATGACGATATGCTCATAAGTATCCGTGAAGAACGAGAGCAGTTCTTCCCCGTCACGCTCCTCTTGGCGGCGTACAGGGTACAAAGCGTTCAACTCGTCTTCCGTCAGCGGCAATGTGCGCAGAGGCTCCCCGAAGCGATTGGATCGCTCGATCCGAGGCAGCGGATTGCCTGACTCCGTCAAGCGGGACGCTTCAACCTGCTGCCATGCAGCCTGAAGCTCATCCTGGAATTCCAGCGTTGTGACTGCATCCGGATGATTCTCTTTAAACAAGCCGTAAAATATGAACCGGGTCGTGCCACTAAGCGTTACGCGAGGGGACTGCAGGGCCGTATAGGCAAACTCGTATTGATATACCTCATTCGGCAGGCTCTCCTTGGATAAAGCCTCCGCCTGATTCGTCTCTTTATAGGAAAGGCCAAAAAACTGAAAGCCATCCGTTGCATACCCAACTGCAGAAGTCAGCGCTCCTTGTTGAAGATAGGGGAATACATCTCCCTGCGGCTGATTTTGACGGGAGCACACAACATACCCCAGATCTTCCTGCTGGAACACAGCATGGTCGATGTATTGGGACAAATAAGCTTCATTGGTTCGAACGGCGCCCGGATGGGCGATGCCGATATCCTGTCCATACACGACATCAGCTAGAATTCCTTCCCCCTGGAGCTGAATGTCCCAGAACCACGCGCCGGTATCCGTGGGGGTAAACAGAACCTTATAATCTACTCCCTTGACGCTGCCTTCCCACATCATCCGGCTACCCGTATGAGTGACCACGCTGTTGGAGTGTACCCCGAGCATAGGAACAGCCTGAATGCCGCTTTCCGTATGGATTCTCAGAAACAAATTGTTAAGGGCGCCATCAATCGGATTGGCGAGTAGCTGATTGATCATCGTCGTGCCGTAAGTGGCTTGATAAAGATCACCGCTAGGCAAAAAGGAAAACGTCAATTCTCCCGCCTGTAGTACAACTTTTGCATCGTGCATTACATGATTGGCTGTCACAAGTTTCACTTCCTATTCTGCATAAATGATGTTAGTCGTGTTATTTCCGAAGCCGAAAACGTCTTGTCTCCGTATCCCGGCTGTTCTTTCCGACCATGACGTCGAACTCACCCGCATCGCTGGTGAATGACAGATCCGAATGATGATAACGCAGCTGTTCTTCGGTCAGCGTAAAGGTGATTTCCTGGCGTTCGCCCGGCTGCAGCAGCACCTTGCGGAAAGCTTTCAGCTCCTTGATGGGTCTAACGACCTCACCGGATCGGTCCCGGACGTACAGCTGGACAACTTCTTCACCGGCCATATCGCCAGCATTCGTTACCGAAACCGTGATTTCAAGAGGTTGATCCGGGGACATCTCTTCCGCCGACAGGCTCATGCTCCCATAGAGGAAATCCGTATAACTGAGGCCGAATCCAAACGGAAGCAGCGGCTCATTCGGAATGTCCAAATATTGCGATACATAGCGTACCTGCGCATCGGGCGCATCCTTCGGACGGCCGGTATTAAAATGGTTATAGTATACCGGCACCTGCCCAACGGAATAAGGGAACGACATGCTGAGACGTCCGGAAGGATTCGCCTCGCCCATAAGCAGGGCAGCTACGGCAGCTCCGCCTTCACTTCCCGGGAACCAGGCTTCCAGCACGGCATCGACCTCATCCAGCACGCCGTGCAGATCCAGCGGACGACCGTTGAACAATACGGCAACCATCGGCTTCTCCAGCGTTTTCAAATGCCGAATCAGCTCGAGCTGCGGCTCCGGCAGGGTTATAAGCGCACGGCTGCCGGCTTCGCCGCTCATCTCGGAATCCTCGCCCAGCGCAAGCACGATCACGTTGGCTTCCTTCGCCGCCTTCATCGCCTCATCCAGCTGCTGCCCGGTCATGGCGTTCACATTACAGCCCTCAGCTACCGTGAGGGCACCGGAAGATAGCTTGGAGCGCAGTCCCTGTTCCAGGGTTACCGCATCTTCCTTGGAGCCTGTCCACGACCATGGCCCAAGAATATCGGCGCTGGCAGCGAACGGGCCGATCAATGCCACACGCTGCTCACCGCGCAGCGGCAGCAGCGAGTTGTTTTTCAATAGAACGCATGATTTCGCCGCAGCCTCCCGGGCCGCCTGACGGTGTTCTTCGCAGAACACAATCTCCCGTTCCGCCTGCGGATCGGCTCCCCGTACAGGGCGCTCGAACAGTCCAAGGCGCTTTTTCAATGACAGAATGCGCAGCACCGCTTCATCGATCAGGCTCTCGTCTACCCTGCCTTCTCGTACCATGTCCGGTAAATGATGAACATAACTGGAAGTCATCATCTCGATGTCCACGCCCGCTTCGACGGCTCTTAACGCTGCCTCCGCCTCGTCCTCCGCTACCCCGTGAGGAATCAGCTCTTTGACCGCACCCCAGTCGGAGATCAGCACGCCGTCAAAACCCCATTCGCGGCGCAGCACATCACGCATCAACCGCTTATTGCCCGTAGCCGGTAAGCCATCCACAGTATTAAAGGCAGTCATGACCATCTCAACACCCTCATCCAGCGCAGCCTTGTACGCAGGCAGGTAATATTCCCGCAGCTGACGCTCGGACATGTCCACCGTGTTGTAATCGCGGCCGCCTTCGCCTGCTCCATATGCGGCAAAGTGCTTCACGCAAGCTGCCAGCCGGTTGAGATCGCCGCTTAGATCATCCCCTTGGAAACCTCTGACAAAGGCTCTGGCAAATTCACTGTTTAAGTAAGGGTCTTCGCCAGTCGACTCCATCACGCGTCCCCAGCGGGGGTCGCGCACCAGGTCTACCATCGGCGCAAATGTCACATGCAGGCCGGATACCGACGCTTCACGGGCGGCGATTTCCGCACTCCGCTCCGCTAGGCTAGGGTCCCAAGAGCTCCCCATGGCAAGCGGCACCGGAAAGATCGTTTTAAAGCCGTGAACGATATCGGCCATGATCAGCAGCGGAATTTTCAATCGATTCTTGCGCAAATGTGCTTCTTGTACGGCTATCACTTCCTCCGCACCCGCCAAACCCAGCACGGAGCCGGCATTACTTACGATCTCATCGGTGATGCCAAGCGACTCCATCGGTCCTGTAATCTGCCCCGATTCCTGAGCGCCTTCGAAAAAAGGGACGGCCAGTTGTATAAGCTGCGCAATTTTTTCCTCCAGCGTCATCTGCTCTACCAGAGAAAGTAGTTGTTGATCTGCCATTTCCCATCCTCCTTTGTTATTGCTGTTCACTTCATAGTCGATTCGAAACGTTTTGATTTCCCCCGAAGCGATCCATATTTTCCCGAAAATCATATATTTTATAAGCGTTTTTACTTAAAAATTAACCTTCTAAAAAACAAGGAAACTAGCGCTTATTCGTGCATATAATCGAAACGTTTCTATACATGCGGACGAAAAAAAATCAGGGCAGAGGCAGCCAATCCAGCACACGCTGAATTTTACGGTCCCAATATCCCCATTCATGACCACCGGGTTCTTCCTCATAGGTGATGTGAAGCCCCAGGCTGTCCGCATATCGTCTAAAGGTTTGGTTATCGTTATACAAAAAGTCTTCGGTCCCACAACACTGATACAACATCGGTTTGTCGCCTGTATATGCCGCGAATTCCGTGGCCAAAAACAACAAATCGTCCCGGCTCCCCCGTAATCTATCGACACGGCCAAAGAGGGTTCGAATTTCTTGCTCCTGAAAGCCCGGCCCTGCAGCACGACTGACAAGATCCAGCCCACCCGACAGGCTTGCACCCGCCGCATATCGATCCGGATAACTCATGGCCAGCTTGAACGCTCCGTAACCCCCCATCGAAATTCCGGCGACAAAGGTATCTTCCCTTCGTCCGGACACCGGAAAAAACGATGGAACGAGCTCTGGAAGCTCCTCGCTCAGGAAGGTAAAGTAAGGCAAGCCGTTTGCCATGTCCATATAATAGCTTCGTCCGACGCCCGGCATCACGAGCGCAATGCCTTTATTCTCGGCGTATCGTTCGATGGACGATCTGCGCATCCATTCTGTCTGATCCGCTCCTCGGCCGTGAAGCAAATAAAGCACCGGCAGTTTCGAAGAAGAACCGTACGGCATCAAAGCGGCTTGCGGTATAAAAACCTCGATGCCGGTAGACAGTTTCAGTGTTTCGGAATAAAAATCACACGTGATCCATGCCAAGTTCCTCATCTCCAATCCGGTCTATTAATTCTCTACTTTGCTCTTCCCTGCAGATGCCCGTTCCATCATTTCAGTCGTCAGCATATAAGACTGCTTCACGGATTCACCGCCCAATATCTGAAACAGCAAATGGGCTGCAAGCGATCCCGCCTCGCTCTTGGGCTGCTTGATGGTGGTTAGCGGCGGATTCACGTATTCGGCTAATTGAATATCGTCATATCCGATGACGGATACATCATCAGGCACCGATATGCCACTCTCCTCAAAAGCCTTCAATCCTCCGATGGCCATCTCGTCGTTGCCGTAGAATATGGCCGACGGGAGCGCCCCCTGCATGATCATCATCTTGGTCGCATTGTAACCACCCTCGCGCACGAAGTTGCCGCTGAGACGCCATTTCGACTGTTCCTCCAGCCCCGCCTCGGCAAGTGCCCGTAAATACCCCTGATAACGCAAATGATTATCGTACGAATCCGATGAACCGCTGATGTATGCTACATGCCGATGACCGTTCTCAAGCAGATAACGGGTAGCCGTATACCCTCCTTGTTCCCCATCAACCAGCACATTCACCAGGTATTCGCTGCACAATGGACGATCCATCACGACGATCGGAAATTGGGGACCCGAGGTCTCGATCAGAACTTCATCCCGGATATTAGGTGCAAGTATGATGGCACCGTCTGCCCTTTTCTCTCTCAAAAATTTAACCGCCGTTGAATCTCTGCCCCCTATCGAACTGCAGGCGATCAGATCATATCCATTGGTTAAAGCGACTTCCTGCACACTTCGGATCAGCTCGGAATAATAAGGGCCGGATAGATCCGTCAGAATAAGAGCTATTGTCTTGGTGCGGCTCCGCTTCAAATCCATGGCAAATCCGTTCTTCCGATAATTCAACTGCCTTGCTGCATCGAGCACCTTTGATCTTGTCTTGGAACTCACTCTGCTGTCGCCGCTTAACGCGTATGAAGCCGTCGACAAGGCGACTCCAGCGAGCTTTGCCACATCCTTTATCGTTGCCATTTCCTTACGCCCCTTCTACTACTTAAAAACTCTATCTATCTTATTTCATGCCAGAGATCGTATATCCTTCAATAATATGTTTTTGGAAGAAAGAAAATACGATAATAATCGGAACAACCATAAATGCAGCGCCTGCCATCTGGAGGCCAAAATCAGATCCATGCTGCCCTTTCAGAAGCTGCAGACCCACCGAAAGCGTATAAAGCTTTTGATCGTTTGCCATAATGAGAGGCCACAAGAAACTGTTCCAGGCGCCAATGAACGCCAAGATTCCCTGCACAGCAAATACGGGCTTCGTGATGGGAACGATCAACTGGAAGAAGATCCGCAGCTCTCCCGCTCCATCCAGCCTTGATGCTTCAATCAGATCCGTCGGGATCGTGGACATAAACTGACGGAAGAGGAAAATACCGAATGCTCCGACCAGGCCAGGCAGCACAATACCCGCCATCGTGTTAGTCAATCCCATGGCATTAATCAGCAGATAGACCGGAATCATGGTAACCTGTCCCGGAATCATCATCGTTGCCAGCACGAGATAGAAAAGCTTCTTATTGCCAGGAAACTCGTATTTAGCGAATGCATATCCTGCAAGCGCATTGAGGAACAGACCGACAAAAGACCAGAACACAATGATAAGCGTATTTTTCAGGTATACGATAAAGTCCAGCTTCGTAAATAAATCCACATAATTTTTAACCGTAAATTCTTTCGGTAATAACGTTGGCGGAACCGCCGTAAATTCATTTTCCGGCTTGAATGAGGACGTGATCATCCAGATAAATGGGATCATCATCAGCAGTCCCCCTGCAATGAGCAGCACCGTCATGACTGTTTTCTCAATTCTTTTAGCTGCCATACCCTGAGCCTCCTTCAGTTACGATAAGGAACATCGCTTGAACCTGAACCTTAATATTCGACATCTTTTCTCTTGACTGCGAATTGTACGACCGTTACAGCGATAATGATGATGAAGAGCACAAACGATCCTGCAGCCGCATAACCAAAATTGCTAAGCTGGAAGCCATTGTTATAAATAAAGAGAGCCATCGACATCGTTGAATTGAGTGGGCCGCCCTTGGTCATAACCAGCGGCTCTTCGAAGAACTGAATCCAGCCGATCAATGTCGTAATGGTGACAAAGAAGGTCGCAAAGCTAAGCAGCGGTACCGTAATATATAGAAGCTTCTTCCATTTGCTCGCTCCATCAATTTCCGCAGCTTCATAATAGGAGCGTGGAATACCCTGCAGCGCAGCCAGGAAAATGATCATGTTGAGTCCGATGGATTTCCATACGGCCAGCAGAATCAGCGATAGCTTGGCTAGTGCCGGATCTGTCAGCCACTGCTGAGCCGGAACTCCGAACCAGGACAATATATGGTTAAAGAGGCCGTAATGGCTGTTATACAAGTAACCCCAAACAACCGCGACCGCCACAATATTCGTAATGGAAGGCATATAATACACGACGCGGAATGTTTTAAACAACAATCCCGTACCATAGTTAAGCAGCAATGCAGCGCCCATGGCAAGCATTACGACAAGCGGAACTCCGATAATAACATAGAACATGGTGTTAAACATGGATTTCAGAAAGACCGGATCTTTAAATACATTCATAAAATTATCGAAGCCAACGCCTTCAATGTTTGAATAATTAGCGAGACCAGCAAGGTCAATATCCGTGAAGCTGATGACAAGCGCAATGATGATCGGAATGATTGAGAACGTCAGAAGCAGCACCAGTGCGGGCGCAATAAACATATAAGGATACTTATATTGATTAAAGCGCTTGATAAAGTTCTGCAATGTCATTCACCTCCTGCAAGTGTGGGTTTCTCAATACAAGAATAACGCTCTTTGGAAGCAGTCAGGCTTGTTTCATCCTTCGAAGAAACAAGCCAGGCTGCGTGAAGACGCACTCTTATTTTTTGTTTAGAATTTCAGTAGCTTTCTTATTCAAAAGATCCATTTCTGCTTTGATGTCAGCTCCGCCAAGGGTAATTTTCTCAAAAGCAGCAATGGCTTCTTTGGAGACAGCATCCCACTCCTTAATGAACGGAACAGGCTTAGCGCTTTCGAGCTGTTTACCAAAGGTAGCAAAAATCGGATCTTCAAAGCGTTGGTCTTCCCATGCACTCTTAACAGCAGGCAGGTTTTTGGCCACATCATAGTTGGTCAGCTGCGATTCTTTTTCACTCATGAAGGAGATGAATTTAACGGCTTCATCTGCATTTTCGGTTGTATTGAATACCGACATGTTCGCTCCGCCGAGGAACGATGCATTGTTTTCTTTAGCTGGAAGTGTTGTCGTAGCCCATTTGCCTTCAATCTCAGGCGCCTTGTCTTTAACGCCTTGAATCATCCAAGGACCGCTGATAAACATCGGGAATTGTCCGTCTTTAAATGCGGCAAACAGATCCAAATCACTGGTAAGCGGCGTCATACCCGTGTCGTAGAAGCTCTTCAGGTATTCCATGGCTCCCATGAATTCCGGCTCGTTAAAATGAGGTGCCCGGTTCGCATCGATCATATCGCTTCCATTCTGCCAAGCAAACATGGACAGATAGTTCATATCTTTAGCATCGATGGTGATTGCGTAATTGCCGTCCCCTCTAGCTGCCAGCTTCTTACCGGCATCCTTCATTTCATCCCAAGTCTTAGGACCTTCCGGATAGCCTACTTCAGCCAGAATGTCCGTACGGTAGAACAGTACGCGCGTTTCCACATACCATGGGATGCTGACAACCTTGTCATCATAACTCATGGTTTGCACAGCACCGTCAAAATAGTTTTCTTGCTTCAAGTTTGGATACTGTTCAAGATAAGGCGTCAGATCGAGCAAAGCTCCAGCCTGAGCAAATTCCGGAATCCAGGTTGTTCCCATTTGAACGACGTCAGGGCCGCTTTTGGATGCAACCGCTGTTAGCAGCTTGTCATGCGCGCTGCCCCAAGGAATCAATTGAACGCTTACTTTAACGCCTGGGTTCTTCTCTTCATATGCCTTAATCAGAGTTTCATCTGTTGTGTCACCCATCAACCAAACTTTCAGCTCTTTCTTGCCCTCGCTGCCTTTGCTGCCTCCGTCTGCTTTCTCAGACCCGCCCGAGCATCCGGCTAATACGACGGAGAACATCAGTAATGCTGCCAACGTCCACAATATTGATTTTTTTCTCATTCTACATTCACCCCGTTTTTAATGTTTACCACCATGCGAAACGTAATACAAAACCTAATTGAAAGCACTTACTTCGAAACGTTTCGATTTTATTCAAAAAAATAAAGACGCCGGATAAAAGTTATTTCTATAATCCTACTGTCTCTTCATTCCCCCTATAAAGCACCTTTTCATGGTTATCCTTGGGATAAACATGCTCTTGCGTATTCTTAATACATAGCTTGCTTGCTTGATAACTTCAAAAAACGCATTCACTTTTGAAACGTTTCGACAAGTTCATTATAGCTCCCCCTGAGAGCGATTTCAATATCCTTTTTATTTTTTTTGTAAGGCGTTTCTTTGACAATGGGTGTAAGCCTTGAACCATAGACAAAAAAAGCATCAGGCTTCGAAGGATGCCCAATGCTTATTCCTATATCTTGAAATTATTACAACTTTTAAAACCTGAGTTAAGCTTTAAGGTGACCTGCATCCTTGTCATGACCGTCATGATGCAGCGGGATGCCCTTACTAAGCCGGCCATGTACCGCAAATGACAGGAATGACAGCACGGCAACACCTGCTGCCAACCATGCCACCGGCGTCAGCCCGCCGCCGTCATACATCGTTCCCATCGCATAAGGCCCAATCACCCGGCCTGCGGCTCCCATGCCGCCTGTCACGCCGATATAGAACGGTGCGGCTTGTCCTGCACGCTCCGAGATAAAAGCCGGGATCGCAGGAGAAATCAGCATTTCACCCAATGTAGCCAGCACCATCGCGAAGATCATGCCCGGATAACTGTGCACCGTCACGATAACGACATAAGCTGCCAGATAGAACAACGCGCTTACCGTCATCTGACTACTCTCTGTGCGGGCCGCCCAGCGCTTGATGGCATTCGTGAGCGGCTGCGCGGCAAAAATCAGGATCCCGTTCAGCGTCCATAAATAGCCGTAAGCTGTCTTGGACATTCCCTCCGAGATGATGAATGGAGACACCCCTGTATTCCAGATGGAATTCCCGAACCACAGGAACAGGGAACCCAATCCCATAAAGAGGTAGATTCGGGTGTTCCCGAGCAATGCCCAAGCCCCGGGGCCTGCTGGCAGCGGATTCTTAGGCTGCGGATGATGAGCCCCTTGCGATACGTCCGTTCCACCCAGCTTCGTCAGGTAGGACAAGAAGAAAATCGCAAATCCGAAGGACGTGACCCCGTTTAAGACAAAGCTTAAATGATAGGATATCTCCGCCAGGAAACCGCTCATAGCTGTTCCCAAGGCTACACCGATATTATTCGCGACATAAATGACATTAAACAATTCTCCCCGCCGATCGGCAAACCGGAAGCCGATAAATGCCTGAATGGCCGGCATCGACACCGCGTTACAGAATCCGATGAAACCCATCATCGCGATGAACAAACCCCATAGTCCATTAATGAATGGAAGGGTGAACAACCCGAGGGCATTCAGCAGCAGCGAGCCCACAATGAGCTTTTTCACCCCGACCCGGTGGTACAGCGCGCCACCAAGGAGTTGACCGAAGATCCCCCCCATGGACTGAATCAGAATGACAAAGCCTGCATCCTTCATGCTGCGTCCCAGTTCATCAAATACATACATCGTTGTCAGCGGCCACATCAAGGACCCGCCTGCAGAGGCAACGAGACTTGCAACAAGAAAACCTCTTACTTCCTTAGGGTACTGCTCCAACCATTTCATGTTTATAATCTCCCAGCAGCCTCGCAGCAGTATAATTACGCATTTAACCTAAAAAAAGCCCATGCGGGCTTTTATAATTCTTCTTAAAGAAAGAGGCGAACGCCATCTTTTTGATGCTCCTATAATCCTGTAAGAATGAACATTACTTGTCATTTCTTATCGCCCAAATCCTAGTATCGCTTGAGAGATCCATTTTTAGCAAGCACACTCATTGACGCTTTACCATAACAGCGAACAGGACGTTTAATAGCGGATCACTAATTCTCAAATACCCCCTTGGTTCGGAGCTTTCCGTCTATCCCGACGCCTTCTTATCAGGATTTGAATTTCTTGATCTTGCAGGAATGCGTATTTGAACCGAAGTGCCTATTCCAACTTTGCTGAAGATGGACACGCCATATTCACTCCCGTAATGCAGCTTCACTCGCTGGTCAATGTTTCGAATCCCGCAGCCCATATGGCTGTTATCCCGGGGATCGAATATTTCATCGATTCTCCCCTGCTTCATGCCAAGGCCGTCATCGATGATCCGGTACAGGACATCATTTCCTTCTTTCTTAACTGAAACGCGAATATGAATTCGATCTCCACTCCAAGCATGCTTCAGTACATTCTCAATGAAGGGCTGCAAAATCAGTTTAATAGTCTCGTAAGGCCATATATTCGTATCGATATCAAAAGTGACTTCCATACGCTGACCATATTTTACCTTTTGAATATCCAAATACGCATTGGCCTGCTCAATCTCTAATGCTATGGGTATCAATATTCTTCCTGAATTTAATGTGAGTCGATAAAATTGGGCCAACTGCACGACCATATTCTGAAGCTTCTCCGTCTCGCCAAATTTCGCAAGTTGGTTAATGGATGATAGCGTATTGTATAAGAAATGAGGATTGATCTGCGATTGTAGCATTTCAAGCTCGGCTTCCTTCTTTTGAAGTTGGGTTAAATACACTTCTTTTATTAACGCTTCGATATCCTCACCCATCGCATTCAAGGCATTCGCAATTTGAGGGAACTCCCCTTTGCCCCGATAAGTGATCCGTTTATGCAGATCCCCTTCCCGAAATGCATTGAGTACCCCTACAATCTTCAGGATTCGCTTGGAGAAGGATTGGGAAATAACATACCCCATATATGTAAACAACACTATGCAGATGATACAAATGACAATCAAAACGGTTCGTACTCTCTTCGCTTCCTGTTCAATAATGTTAAGCGGAACTTGTGCAACTATCTTCCAATTCTTCTGTGGTAAATCTTCTTCGATGATCAAATAATTTTTCTTATCGTGTGCTGCCAAAGCAGCATACTGCTCTGCCTTGATGCGGGTTGTGTTATGTTCAACGAATGGGCCGGAAGTAAACACCACATTCCCGTAGGGATCCAGTACCGATAACATACTTCCTTCGCCAAGCTTCGTGTAATCCACACTATCGAACAGCTGCGACAAGCGAACACTGAAGCGCATGATTCCCATTTCTTTAATCTCGAGTGGATTATTCATATCCACCAAACGTCGAATCATTGAGATCCGCCCATCCCGTTCATCCTCTTCTACCTGCCTCCATATCATCGTTGAATTATATTTCTCTTCCGGTAGTGTAAAATACCAAAACTCACTGGAAATTCGAGTCATATGGTAAATATCATACGTTTGTTCGTTGAAATCTTGATTTTTCTCGTTGTCCCAATTTTTATATCTCTCGTACACCGTTTGATTATGAAAATAGACAGATAGCCTTAAATTAAGACCTATCGCCTTTGCAGCGCTCTCCAGCTTCGGAAGAATGACATTGTTCATGCGGATATGATTATCCGTGCCCGATAAATTCCTGCGGACGCTCTGAATCAATGTAGGATCATCGTACAATGTCGCCGATGTTTGAACGATATCGTCCACTTTATAGGCTACGTTATCTCGAATCTGCTTGAGCGTCCCCTGGATATTGACCCGGGTTTGTTTGCGCATCGTCTCATCATACATAGAATGTAAAATATAAAAGTTCACGAAAACCAACAGCAATATAAATATTGTAAAGGTCAACATGAGCTTGTAGCCGATAGGTATATATCCCAACTTCTTGCCATTTGTTCTGGATGATGGAATCCAGTGATTGTTCATCCCAATTCTCTCTTTCGATATTCCATCGGTGTCATTGCGAATTTTTCTTTAAATTGGCGGCTGAAATAAGGAAGATAGCGGTATCCTACCTGATTGGCGACCTCGTATATTTTGATACCGGGCTCCTTCAGCAATTCGCACGCTTTTTCCATGCGCATCTGCACAAGCAGCTCATTAAACGTATTTCCTGACTTTTCTTTAATTAGAAATCCGATATGACTAGGCGAAAAAGAAAAATGTTGTGCGATATCCTTTATCGTTATATTCTCGCTCATACGTTCCCGCATGGTTTGGATTACACTTCGGATAAACTTGCTATCCTTCGAATTGGATTTCTCGTACAATCTTTCAGAAATTTCGAATATATGCTGTATAAACCAGGAGCGAATATCGCTAACGGTTTCCAATTGCATCAGAATATCCAGATGATGAATTTCCATGCCCAGCAGCTCAAACAAATCTTCGTTTCTACTGCTTAAATATTGCTCGAGCTTCCAAATAATATAATTTGACATATTATGTACGGTAAATCGTGAGCGCAGACTTCCAATGGAACCGAATAATTTCTCCAGCTCATCACAAATCTGAACAAGCTCATATTTCTCCATTGCATTCAGGAGAACAGTCATACGCTCATCTAGAATCTTGGCGTCGATCATTCCCGGCTCGGCACTGACGTCTTCGTACTTAATCACGCTTCCCTTGCCTAAAAACATTTTGCCTTCCACAGCTTCAACCGCTTGCCGGTATGTAATCTGGAGTTGGTTCAAGGTATGGACAGGTTCGCCCAGCCCTGTCGTGATCGAGATTGTCAAATGCTGCCGAAGCTTATCTATCAATGCGTCTACCGTTTGAATGACATCGGAATCCTCAAGCAATATCGCTACCCGTTGAGTTGACAGCTTGCAATATAGCAGCTTGCCCATTTCCGCGATAGCCTCCTGAATTTGCTGCAAGAATATCCTCGCCATTTCCCTTTGTGAAGAAAGACTACCCGCTTGGCGCCATGATACGTTATCGAGCTCCATAACAGCGATGCGGATTGGCCACTTCAACTGGTCGAATTCATATGAAAAGCTCATCATTGTCAACGATTCTTCTGACTCTTCTGATTCTTCCCGTTCAAGCAAACGTATGAGAAAATCACTTTTGACAATGGGAATCATCTCCTGGTAGGCCATCTCCACTTCGCGATGCTTCAACTCATCATCAAGATCCCGTTTCACCTTGAGCAATGACGAGATCAGTTCTTTGTCGTTCATTGGCTTCAGCACATAACTATAAGCTTTCAGAGACAACGCTTCCTGAACATAACTAAATTCCTGATATCCACTGACAAATATAATTCGTATATTCGGTTTATGTTCTAATGCAATACGTGCAAGCTCAAGACCGGACATATAGGGCATGTTAACGTCGCTGACTAGAATATCAATGTCCTTATTCTTAATGATCTCACATGCCGATAATGCATTATTAATGCCATCTACTACTTCCATGCCCAGATCAACCCAGGGAATGAACCTCTTCATACCTTCCAAATCTAGTTCCTCATCATCTACGAGCAGCACCTTGTACATGGTAATCCCCCTAACCAATTGTAAAAATTTCCCTTATTTTCATACTAATATCATACTATACATAACGAACTAACGAATATAAAACAAGGGTAATCGATACTAAAACAGAATCATCCCACAGAGTCCGAGGGACTCATTGGGATGATTCATTACGATTGTTCGATTAAAGATTATTTATTCTGTTTCTCAAGATTTGCCTGCCACTTAGCTGTACGGTAATCAAGAAGCTGCTGGTAACCCAGATCCATCAGACTCTTGTTTCCTTGATCAAGAATTTGATCTACTTCTTCATCACTCTTCGCCATAACGGAGTTAGCATAAATTTCGAGGAACAATTCATCCACAGATTTGGCAATAATATCTTCATCTGAGTTTGGAGGAGCATCAAGACCAACAAATTCAGTAACGTTTAATTGTGTCGGCCAAGTAACCGTTTGTTGGTAACGAACTTCCCACTGCTGTTCTTCAGCAGGAAGGCTTTCCATATACTTCCACTTGGCAGGGTCAATGTAACTCGTATTACCTACGAGCTGCCACGGGCTATTCTCAGCTGAGATTTTTGTTACTTCTTCTCTATCATAATTTTCTGTGAAATTTGGTTGACCATTCTCATCGAATCCCTTCCAGTTCTTACCTTCTGGACCGAAGAATTGAACGTTCATACCTTCTGGACCTGTCATCCAGTCAAGGAATGCGAAGATTGCCTCTGGATCTTCGGCTGCTGTAGTAATATGTGCAGCGTTCCATCCAAAGCTCGTGTAAGTACCTGCAGTAATCTTGTTCTTATCCAATCCTGGCTTATGAATAGGCCAAATCATGAAATAACCGCCATTTGGATCGTCCTTCGTTAATTCAATCTGTGCTTTTGCTGCGATATCTGTCGGGCTTGAACCTGCAAATACAGCCACCCGGCCAGTCATTACTTTCTCTTTAACCATATCCTCGGTTTGGCTAAATGCATCTTGAGAAATAAGTTTCTCTCTGTAGAGCTTAGCGATATATTTCTGAGCTTCACGGAATGTTGGATCTGTAAGTAACGGAGTCAGTTTTCCATCCTTTGGAACAGCAAGCAAGTTTGCTTTTAAGTTCGAATAGCTTAATTGCTCTCCAAATGCCGTATATAATACCCCAAGTCCTTGTCTATCCTGCGCCCGGTGCGGTTCGAATGGAACAATTGTATCACCATACTTGTCTTTAACCATCTTCAAGTAGTTATACAAATCGTCAGTTGTTTCAAGTGGTGGCTGACCTAACTCATCATAAATTTTCTTGTTAACAACATAACCTGCAGTACCATAAGGATTAGATGAGTACCAGTTAGGGAATCTGTAAATCTTTCCATCGTCAGCACGAAGCAGATCCAGATCGCCCATCCATGTTTTCAGGTTAGGATATTTATCTAACCAAGGATCGAATGCAACGAGCTTACCTTCTTTTTGAAGGCTTAAAATCATTGGTTCGTCACGGTCTGTCCAGATCAAATCAGGGAGATCGTCAGATGCAATCATTGCACTCAGCTTTTGCTTATGTGCTCCATTAGCCGCAATTACATCGATTTTCACTTGCTTCTCTTCACTTAAATACTTACCAAGCGGAACGCTTTCCCACTTAGGGAAGTCTGTTCCTTCATAGTGAGCATAAGCTGAAAACTGAAGCGGCTTCTCGCCAAGTACCCACTTGCCTTCTTCACTGCCTTCTGCTGGCGGGTCCGTTTTCTCGCCGCTATCGCCGTTTGCTGCAGGCGGTGCTGCTGGAGCTGGATCAGCTGATTTGCCGCATCCAGCAAGAGCTGTGACCAGTACGAAAATCAAAGATACCATCAACAGCAAAGACTTTCTTGTCTTTCTCATTTACTAAACCCCTCTCATTCTAAAAATATATATGTTCAAAGCTGTTCGCCTTAAACCGTTCTTAAAACTACTCTTTCAACGAGCCTACAAGAACACCTTTAACAAAGTACTTTTGCACAAAAGGATATACAAGAATGATTGGCAGTGTCACTACAATCATCATCGCCATTGTGAGTGATTTGGAGGTGATCTGTTTTGACCGTTCCATTAACATAGCAGAAGCGCTATCAAGTACTGAGTTTGAATTCGTTACAATATTGGCATTCAGCGTCTGCCGCAATATCGTCTGTATTGGAAGCAAATTATCACTAGTAATGTAAATACTAGGCAAGAACCAGTCATTCCAGTGACCTACGGCTGTTAGCAATGATAGGGTTGCAATAACCGGACCGGACAGTGGAAGTATAATCCGGAAGAACATTCCCCAGTTGCTGCAGCCATCAATACTAGCTGACTCTTCCAAACCAGCAGGGAGACCTCTAAAGAAGGTCCGGAATATAATCATGTTCCACACGCTAATTAAGGATGGAATGATAAATACCCAGAAAGAGTTCATCAAACCAAGCGAACGGATCAAGAGATAAGACGGAATCAATCCTCCAGCAAAGTACATCGTAAATATAAAGAACACCATATAAAATTTCCTACCGATCAAATAGGTACGAGTCATTCCGAATGCCAAGAGGGCGGTCATAAAAATTGACGTTGCGGTTCCGACTATGGTCCGACTAACGGATATAAAGAATCCATTAGCTAATCGGTCATCATCTAATATAATTTTGTAATTCTCCAGTGTGAATTCCCGAGGCCAGAAGGTAATCCCGCCTTTAGCGGTGTCCACACCCTGGTTAAAGGATACGGCCACAGCATTCCAGAATGGATAAAGCGCTGAAAAGGCCAATAAAGTAAGAAATGTATAGATTAAGACAAGCACGATCTTGTCACCAGTGCTAATTCTTTTTAGCATGCTGTACCTCCTGATTGCTACTGATTATTACCATAGACTGTTACCGGATCTTCGGGCCGCATAGTTAGCGATCGTAAGCAGTATTATGCTGATGACCGCTTTGAACAATCCGATAGCAACCCCGTAAGAATAGCGATTTGCCCCTAGACCGACTCGGTAAACATATGTATCTACAACGTCGGCTACCGGCCTTAATACAGGGTTAGAGGCCAACAGCAAGATATCCTCGAATCCTGCATTGAGCAGGTTACCGATTGCAAGTATCATAAAGATGATAACGACTGGCATAATCGAAGGAACCGTAATTAGATAGATCTGCTTCGTCTTGCTAGCCCCGTCAATATCTGCGGCTTCATACAGTGCCGGATCTATACTAGCTATGGCGGCGAGATATACAATCGAGTTAAATCCAATCTCTTTCCATACGTTGGCCGAAATCAGAATTGTCCAGAAGTATTGTTTTAGAGAAAGGAAGTTGATCGGTTCATCAATTGCTCCCACACTCTGCAGCAGCATATTCACACTACCGTTCTCTGTGGATAGCATTGCCATCACAAATCCCGCGACAATAACCCAGGACAAAAAGTGAGGCAAGTAGGTAATAGTCTGGATCACTCTTTTGAAGAACATATGTCGAACTTCATTCAACATCAGTGCGAGAATAATCGGTGCCGGAAAACCAATAAAGAATTTAAGTAAACTGATTACAATCGTATTCCGAATAATCCTCTCAAACTCTGGGGCATTAAAAAAAGCCTCAAAATGTTTAAAGCCTACCCATGGATTCTCAAAAATCCGTGAACCAGTAAAAATGCTGTAATCCATAAATCCGGTAATTACACCGTACATCGGCAGATAGGCAAAAATGAAAACCAGAATAACTCCTGGAATAACCATCAGCTGAACATCCCATTGCTTCATTAAGCGCCTAAATAAACTTTTATTATGGACCTTTGGCTGCCGGGAAATGGGTGATGGTTGCTGTTCTGTAGTAGCTTGCGGCATATTTATCCTCCTGTTACAAATTGATGTAAATACATGCCGGTTCTCTGAAATCTGCGACTTCGAAACCGCTTGCAATTGTCTTAGTACCATTCTACCCATGGAAATATATTGAAGCTATATAATAAAAGCCCGATTTTTTATACTTCTACCTGAATGTTTCATCCGTTCCAGCCAATTAAAATAACCGTCTATCGACGTACTTTCTCAGTAGACAGACCTTATTTGGCAGAGGTATTTCTTGCGCGACAAGGATGCTAACCCTTGAAAAAAAAGACTGCCTTCAGGTCATATAGACCCTCAAGACAGTCTTTTGTATTCATCTTTTTAAGCACCGGTTATTGTAGTCCTGACCTCTACCACCGTTGAGAAGAAGGTAGCTCCTTCGCCCATGTCCGACAACCTGTCGGGTGTAAGGGCATTGGCGCGCTGCTTCCTGCCTTCGCCTTCCCACCACAAGCCTTGGCTGACTACGGTGCCCGGCAGCATTTTATCCGTCACCTTGGCTCGGACTTCGTAGGTTCCACGGTCGTTGTATACCGTGACCATGTCTCCGTCCACTATACCGCGTTCCTCTGCATCTGCCGGATGAATCTGCAGGGCAGGCTCCTTCTCCAGCTTCTGATGCTTCTCCACATTCGCAAAGGTCGAATTCAGGAAGTTGTGGTTTGGCGGCGAAATGAACATGAGCGGGTATTTGTGCCCGCGGCCACGCCTTACGCCGTCGTAGCCTTCCTTCAAAGGCACGTAAGTCGGAAGAGGCGGAAGACCTGCTTCCTCCAACTTCGCGGAGTAAAGCTCGATCCGGCCCGAAGGCGTCGGCAAACGATCCAGATATGTTTCAAGCGGCGTCATGTCAAGTTTCACATAGCGGTGTTCCTTTAGCTTGTCCAGCGTGACGCCGTTCAGATAAGGGTTGTCCGGGAAGTCGAGCGCTCTTGCCATCATCTCCTCTTCGTTCTCATGGAAGGCCGGGTCGGTGAAACCCATGGCCCGGCCCAGCAAAGAGAACAGCTCCACGTTGCTCTTGCTCTCCCCGAGCGCCGGAATGACCGGCTCCTGCAGCTGGATATACTGATGCCAGTAAGAACCGAATAAATCCGTATTCTCAAATGAGGAGGTTGCCGGAAGCACGATATCCGCATACTTGGCTGTATCCGTCATGAACAGATCATGTACGACGGTAAACAGATCCTCCCTTGCAAACCCTTCGCGCACCCGCCCGGTGTCAGGGGCGACAACCAGCGGGTTGCTGCAATAGACAAAGACCGACTTAATCGGCTGTTCGGTCATGGCGAGCGCCTCGCCGATCCGGTTCATGTTAATGATCCGGGCATTCGGATTCGGCCGGAGATCCGGACGCTCCAGTGCATCGCTATCCATGCTGTTGTAGCCGCCGTTCGACTTGGCAGCTCCTCCGCCCCGCTTCAGCCATTGTCCGGTCAAGGCCGGAAGCGCCGCGATGCTGCGCACCGTCAAGCCGCCATTGTCGTGATGCTGAAGACCGTTACCGATATGAATGTAGGAAGTATCGGCCCGGCCGTACAGCTCGGCCAGCTTCTCGATATCCTCTACCGGAATGCCGGTAATGGAGGATACATGCTCCGGCGTATAGTCTTTGACATGCTCACGCAAGGCTTCATGCCCGAGCGTATACTGCCGGAGGAATTTCTCATTCACCATGCCATCTCGGAACATGATGTGCATGAGGCCGACGGCCAGTGCCGCATCTGTGCCCGGAAACAGCGGAATGAACCAATCCGACCATTGCCCTGTCTGGTTCTTATGAACATCGATCACAACGACCTTGGCACCGGCCTTGCGCGCTTTCTCTGCCAGCACGACCTGGTGCATATTGGTGCTGACGATGTTACCGCCCCAGACGATAATGACATCAGCATGAACGGTATCCTCCGGGACGGTGCCTCCATTAAACCCCATCACCGATTTCCAGCCCTCATTGCCCGCGGAATTGCAGATCGACTGCTTCAGACGGCTGGCACCCAGCCTGTTGAAGAATCTCCGATCCATGCCGTCCACGCTCAATATCCCCATATTGCCATAGAAGCTGTATGGTAGAATGCTCTCAGAGCCATGCTCCTCGATCAGCTTCTTGTAGCGCTCGGTAATCTCCTGAATCGCTTCATCCCAGCTGATTCGCTCGAAAGCCCCCTCACCCTTGGGCCCTACCCTCCGCAGCGGATAAAGCACGCGCTCGGGATGATACACCCGATGTGCCATATTACGGACTTTATTACAGATGGCTCCCTGCGTCATCGGATGATCCGGATTGCCGGTAACCTTCACGATTTTTCCGTTCTCTTTATGCAGCAGCAGGCCGCAAGTATCGGGGCAATCCAACGGACATACCGCCGGAAACACACCATTCTCCTGATGAATCATCGCTTGAGTCATTTCGTTCATTCCCCCTTGTACACGCTGAATCATATCCCCTTATCTTAAAAGAAAATCAGGGCTCCAGTAAAGTCTTACATTTTTTTCTGAGCAGGTGTTTCACACTACATCCTCCCGGGTATATTCCTATCAAGAGCAACGAAGAGGAACCCAGACCCTTACTCTTCCTTGCCAAATCATGGACCACTCCCAAAAAATTCGCCATGCCCATGTCTCCTCCCCCGAGACCGGCATGGCGAATTTGTTTGTATGCAGCGTCTATCGCATCACATCTGAGCTACTTGCCACTTACGCATCATAGAAAGTCATGCTTTCTGTAGCAAACATGCAAAAAACAAAGCCTGTCAAAGCCACATATTTATGTAAGCGCTTATCTGTCATTTTTTATAAATAATTCTGCTTTATTCTTCGTTGGAGGGTGTTTTACAAAAGATTTGAGCAGGCGTAATATACTATTCAGCTTCGAAATCATTCTTCATATTCACATGACATTCGCTTAATTTCCAATTTGGAAAGCGGGGGAACCACACGTATGGATGGATACCTATAGGATCTGTCAACCATACTATGGGGTGAATCCTGATGCAGCGCGTACGTACGCCGCGACTATTATCAGGTAGGGCGACTCTCACCGCCCGAATCCGACAGCTAACCTCGTCAGCGTTGATGGAGAGGGTTGTGAACTTGTGATCAAACACAGGGTTCTAACCTGTGTTTTTTGTTTGCCAAAAATCAATATTGGAATGGAGATAGCCCATATGTCCAGCACATGAGGCACACCGATTGAACTCACTTCAAGCAGCTCCCATCATGTACCTATTCTTAGATCGGCGGTGAAAAACATGTTATCTTCTATCAAACGATTCCTCATCGGAAGACCGCTTAAATCAACGGAATTGGGCGAGCAAAAGCTGAACAAAACCAAAGCGCTGGCCATCCTTTCATCCGACGCCTTGTCGTCCGTGGCCTATGGACCTGAACAAATTCTGATCGTCTTGATGACCGTTGGCGCGGCTGCCTATTGGTATTCCATACCGATTGCCGTCGGGGTCCTGGTCTTATTGCTGGCACTTATCCTATCATATAGACAAATTATTTTCTCATATCCGCATGGCGGCGGAGCCTACGTGGTTTCCAAACGGAATTTAGGGATGAATCCAGGATTGGTCGCTGGCGGCTCCCTGCTGGTCGACTACATCCTGACGGTTGCGGTCAGCGTATCGGCGGGGACGGACGCGATCACGTCGGCTTTTCCGGAACTGCATGCCTACAATCTGCCCATCTCCATCGTGTTCGTTCTATGTTTGACCGTACTCAATTTAAGAGGGGTTACGGAGTCGGCCACCATATTGGCTTATCCGGTTTACTTGTTTGTACTGGCGCTGTTTATCCTGATTGGCGTCGGAATATTCAACATAGCTACAGGCCATGCATCACCAGAGCTTCACACGCCGATCGGCACGCCTGTCGCCGGTCTCAGCTTATTCCTGCTCCTGCGGGCATTTGCCTCGGGCAGCTCTGCCCTGACCGGCGTTGAAGCCATTTCTAACGCCATCCCGAACTTCAAGGATCCCGCTCCGAATAATGCGGCCAAAACCTTGGTCGCGATGGGATCCTTGCTGGCAATGTTATTTTCGGGCATCGTATTCCTGGCCTATTACTATGGGGTTAGCCCCAGCGAGCAAGTCACTGTCGTTTCCCAGATTGCCGAGCATACCTTTGGACGAAACGTTTTTTATTACTTTATCCAAGGAACAACGGCTCTCATTCTGATCCTGGCCGCCAACACGGGATATTCCGCCTTCCCGCTGCTTGCCGTTAATCTGGCGAAGGATAAATTTATTCCCCGAATGTTCACCGTCCGGGGGGACCGTCTGGGATATTCAAACGGGATTATCATACTTGGGTTCTTCTCCATTCTGTTGCTGCTGGCTTTCGAAGGCAAAACCGAGCATCTGATTCCTCTGTATGCCGTCGGCGTGTTTATCCCTTTTACCCTCTCCCAAACAGGGATGATGGTGAAGTGGCTTCGAGAAAAGCCTGAAGGATGGATCGTCAAGCTGATCATTAATACCACCGGCGCATGCATTAGCTTTATCGTGACGATGATCTTCTTTTTCACGAAATTCGCCCAAGTGTGGACCGTCTTGATTTTCCTGCCGCTGATCATTTGGATCTTCACACGAATCCACAAACATTATGAGGCCGTAGCAGACCAGCTGCGAATTACGACCTGTGAGCCGGTTAAGCCGATTGAGGGAAATGTTATTATTCTGCCTGTGGCGGGAATCACGCATGTGGTGGAGAACTCGCTGAATTATGCCAAATCACTGGGAGCAGGACAAATTATCGCGGTGTACGTGCCGTTCGAGCGGGAGGACGAGGCGGCCTTCCAGGAAAAATGGAAGAAGTGGCAGCCGGACATCCGGCTGGTGACGCTGCACTCGCCTTATCGGAGCATCATTCAGCCGCTGACCAAATTCATCGATACCGTGCAGCGGAAGGCAAGCGAATCCCACTATCAGGTTACCGTTGTCATACCGCAGTTCATCCCCAAGAAGGGCTGGCATAACTTCCTGCACAATCAGTCCAGCTTGCTCATTCGCGCACATTTACTGTATCGGAGAGATGTGATTATCACCACAGTACCTTACCATTTAAAAAAATAGCGGGCTTGTTCCGCTGCGACTTATACAAGGAATCCACTCCGCCAACAACGTTAAAAAAGCTGCGATCATCCGATCCCTATTCTTAAGGGAGCGGTCAATCGCAGCTTTTTTCCCTCCGCCTAGACGCTTACCAGGCTTCGGGATATTAAGAAACATTCTGCGCAGAATGAACCTGTTGAGCAGTGCCGGTAGTTGGCGCAGACGGCAGTGCGGCGTCTTGTTCGCCGCGAAGCATGACCTCAACCTTATCATCCTTCTTCAAATATACGGTCCCGTAGGCAGCTCCCACAAACAGCGCGCCTCCGACGAAATTGCCAAGCCATACCGGAATGAAGTTCACCAGATACTCGCCCCAGCTGTAATATCCTTCAAATATCGCTGCCGGAATGAGGAACATATTGGCCACCACGTGCTGAAAGCCAATGGCTACAAACGCCATCGTCGGAAACCAGATCCCGAGAATTTTGCCACTCATCTGATCCGATCCGTAGGACAGCCACACGGCGAGCGCCACGAGCCAGTTGCACCCGATGCCCGACAAGAAGGCCTGCAGGAAGCTGTCGTCGATCTTATGACCTGCCATGGCCACCAGCTTCTCCAGATAAACGCCGCTGCCTGTCAGACCCGTCACGTGACCAAAGAAATAAGCGACGAACAACGCCCCTGCCATATTGCTTACCGTGACAAGAGCTAAATTTCGTACCATTTCTTCCGTGGAAATCCGCTTCTTGAATCTGGCCAGGGACACGGCCATCATGTTGCCTGTCAGCAGCTCTCCGCCCGCTAGCAATACAAGAATCAGTCCGACAGGGAATATTGCCGCGCCTATAAAACCGGCAATGCCTCCCCAAGCCTCCGATGCTCCGGCAATTACGCGAATATCCAGCAAAAAGCCGAGTGCAATAAAAGCACCCGCCAAAAATCCTAATATCATCACGTTCATAGCGGAGTTATGTGCTTTTTTCACCCCGTTCTCCAAGGTGATCTCCGCAATGCGATCAGGTTTGTAATAGGCCATGGCCGCTCCCCCATTTCTCCCGCATTCCGTCCTGAAATCTCTCGAATGCAGCGTCTGATGTTTCTGTTTACAGTTACCCATATTGTACCGCAGCCTCCATAGCAAGAACGTGAATTATATCACGATCGCGTGCGTCAGAGGGGACAAGACAGCCTCTGTCCTGGCTGCTCTTGATTTGCCCTGACTCATTCGCTCGAATCCGAGCGAGCGGTACATGTAAAATAGCGGTGTCGGAGAGGATCCCGACACCGCTTGGTTGATGCTTTAACCAACCATCATGTTCTAACCCGGAAAGCCTATGCCTTTATACCACCATCATGTTCAAAACCAGCAGCCTACGCCTCGGCGGCAGTCTCTACCCTAACAGGCGTTTCCTTCTCCTGAACCGGAACGTTCGAGATCGGAAGCTTCATGCTAATGAAGGACGACAGCAGGAAGAGCGCACCTGCCGTGAAATACACGACGACAATGGAGGTTGCCGACATATACCATCCCGTAAACCCGGAGCCGATGAGCAGCATGCCGGTAAACATCGGTGTCATCACGCCGTTCAGCCGACCGATGAATTTCTCTTCCACCTGCCGCATCATCACAGCCATCAATACGGTCTGCGCCATCGCCATCAGCACCCCGGTTACGAAGCGCATCGTACCGGTTAAGATCGGCCACTGGGACAGCACCTCGACAAAGGTCGAGAGGCCAAGGAAGGCAAGCCCGGCAAACAGCAGGTAGGAGCCTTTCACTCTCCCTGCAATCACAGCGGCCAGCACGCCGCCAATCAACATGCCAAGACCCTCTAGCGCGGTGAACCACTGAACGCTGGACATTGCCAACTGTAGACGCTCCGTGATGACAAAGATATCGAGCGGCTGAACAAGTCCGCTGCCGAGCGCCAATAAAACGTAAACCACCAGCAGCACCTTCAGCAGCCGACTGGAGCCGATGTAAGTGAAGCCTGCCTTCAAGTCCTTCATAAATGAACCGGTCGATTCCGAATGGTTAGAGGGCTCATCCACACTGGAAGGGAGAAACGCCAGCACAATCGCCGAAGCGCCGAATAGAACCAACAGGCTGATTAAAGAAGCCTGCATTCCAAAAGCTTGATAGATCGTCGTGCCGACCATCGGTCCCAAAATGATGAACAGCGACATCGAGGTCTGGGACAAAGCCGTGGCCGCGGGCACATGCTCATCCGGTAAGCAGCGCTTGATGATCTTCATGGACGAAGGCTGCGAGAATTGGGATACAACGGCCGAGACCAGGGTCACCGCAAACACGGCCTGCCAATATCCCGCATACACAACAAACAGGATAAGCAGTATGGATAAAAAGCTTAAAATGTCTCCCCAGATCATCGTTCGTTTGGGACGCCAACGGTCAGCCAGTACGCCGCCAATCATGGAGATCACAAAGATGGGCGCGTATTCAATTACGGTAAGCAGCGATACGGCGACCGGGTCATGGTTGCTCTTCTCCATAATAAAGAACAACAGCGCCATGTTGCGGATCCAGATCCCGATATTTTGCATAAAATCCGAAACCATCAGCAGCACAAACGCGCGGTTGCCAAACAAATGCCTCATATTCCATCCCCCATTAAAACCGACTATTCGGTTTAATTATTTGTGCGGAAACGCCCACCCCCCGCTTGCAAACCAACAGAAGCGTTTCCGATAAATCCTCCAATACACTACGAACCTTGACTCGATAACACACCGTTTAAAAAGTAAGTTACTCCCTTACGGTACAGCAGTCTCGATTCCTCCTGAGAACGTTCATAGTACCAAATCGACATTCCATCCAGAAGCGCGCCAAAAATGACGGATATCTCCTCGACATCTTCTGCCGGTATCCGTCCCTCATCCGCTCCCTCCGTCAAAATCTCGCGGTAGAGGGTACGCGGACCTTGCAGAATCGCCAGCATCTCGCCCACAATCGTCTTATTCTCCGGCTGATTGATATAGAACTCCTCCGCGATCTTGGTGAGCGGATTCTGGAAGTCATCGACCATATGATCGGCAATGCCGTACAGCTTCTCCTCGAAGCTGGCGTAACGGGCTTTTTTATCGTTCCAGGCTTCCATCCATTCCTGATTCTGTTTCGCCAGCAGCTTGACGAACAAATCTTCCTTGCTCTCAAAGTGATAATAGATGCTTCCCTTACTGGCCCCCGTATACTTGACCAGTTCATCCATGGATGTTGCCGCATACCCGCGCTGGATGAACAGCTCCTTCGCTTTATCCAGAATCAAATCCCGCTTTCGCTGCGCTTTTTCTGAAGACATCGTTGTAAGCACTCCTTGCTTGGAAATAATAGTCCGCCATCACAAACGGAAACCTGTTTCCCCTAATAAAAATGAATATAAAGTTGATGAACGCTACTCTAAATAAAAAACCGACTGTACGGTTTAATCATACTGAAAACATTCCCACATGTAAAGCAACGCCTTTGACAATGACATAGAAAAAAGGACTTTGCCTAAGCAAAATCCTCTCATTACTTGTACATCCCGAAATAAATATCATATTTTTTATTCCACTGCCCAAATGGCCCTTCCTTCTTTCATCGGATCGCCATAACTCAGCTGCAGCCCCGTAACCCCCTGTTTCACTTCGTACGGAATTTCTCCTGTCAACTCGCCGCCTGGGGCAATGGTGCCGTCCAGCATCTTCACGTCATCCGTAATGGGAACCGTATAGTTAAGATCGCTCGAATCCGTCAGGGAAAAAGAAAGCGCGGAAGAGATGACCAGCGGCTCCTGGCCATTGTTCTTCACGGTAATGTCAACCACCTTAAACGTATGACCCGGCTGGGGCTTTAAGTACTCGTCCCCTTCGGATTCGCGTACGCCGTTCAGCGTAATGACCGTGCCGTGATAATCCACCGTATCGCCCACCGCGGCAGGTTCGTCGATCGGCTTCACCTCTGCGTTGTCGGCCGGTTGGTCCTCACCTTGGGTTGGTTCTGCAGGCGGCTGCTCTTCAGATGTGTCCGTCTGACCTGTCCCCTCGCTATCCACAACAGCCGGCGGAGTTTCTGCGGGCGGATCAGCCTGATCATTGGAACAAGCAGCCGTCAGCAGCATGGAGAACAATACAGCCGAAGCCAGCATTACTTTTTTATTCATAATTTATCCTACCTCCTGTAAGTCGATATCTACATGTCCGGATATTTTCCAATTCGCTGTCAAAATCCATAATCCTTCAAAAACAAGAAAAAGACCCCCAAATCAGGGGTCTCGCAAGTAAATAGGATTACGAATGCACCGGTGCTTTCGTCTCGACCGCCGGCAATGCCTGCAGTCCAGCCGTGTTAAGGAAATTCCACGGTTTGTTGTAATGCGGCTGGAAGAAGAAGTCGATGAAGGCCAATTGATCAATCGTCATCCGATTCTGTATGCACACCGACAGCGTGTTAATGGATTGCGTCATATCCACTTTGGAAATGACCTGTGCACCAAGCATCCGGCGGCTGTCTTGCTCATATACCACCTTCAGCGTAACCTCTTCGAAGGTAGGCATGAATTCCGGACGGTAATGATCCGTAATGGTGATTGTCTCCACTTTCAAGCCTTCGTCCTTGGCGGCTCCTTCGGTCAATCCCGTCGAAGCAATGTTGTGTTCGTATATTTTCAATCCCGACGTACCTTGCGTTCCCATATATGGGGTTGTCGGCTGCACAAGATTGCGTGCAACGAGCGTACCCATCCGGACGGCGTTAGTTGCCAGCGGAATGTACATCATTTTACCCGTCGGGTTATAGTGTACGGAGCAGCAATCGCCCGCTGCATATACATCCTGCTTGCTGCTTTGCATATATTGATCCACGACGATGGCGCCATTTTTCAGCATATCCACTTGCCCCTTCAGCAGCTCCGTATTTGGACGGAAGCCGATGCAGAGGATCACCAGATCCGTGTCGATCTCACCTTTATCGGTGATGACCTTGTTCACCTTGCCATTCTCGCCTTGGAAAGAAGTCACGGTCTGACCCAGGGCCATCTCAATCCCTTTTTCACGGAAGGATTCCTCGATCTTGCCGCTAAATTCAGGGTCCAGATATTTGTTTAGAATGCGGTCAGCACTATCAATCAGCGTAACCTGCTTGCCGTTCTGCTGGAAGGCTTCGACAAGCTCCACGCCGATATAACCGGCGCCGACAACCGTAATGTGTTTCGATTCCTGCGCTTTTTCAATGATCGCATTGGAATGATTGTAGTTTTTGCAGAGCAGAATATTATTGAGATCGATGCCTTCAAGCTTCGGTACGATTGGCCATGATCCGGTTGTGATAATCAGTTTATCATAGGTATCATCAAAAATTTCTTCTGTAACCAGGTTCCGAACTTTCAAGCTTTTCTTATCCGTATCCACCGAGATAATCTCATGCTTCATCTTGGTTTCAACACCCAGCTCGTCGAGCTTCTGAGGTGAAGAGTAGAACAAACCGTCAGGGTCTTTTACAACGCCTCCAACGTAAAGCGCGATGCCGCAAGACAGGAATGAGATGTTATCATTGCGTTCATAAACGGTGATCTGGGCTTCTGGGTAAAGTTTGGCGGTATTCACGATGGCGGCCGTTCCTGCATGGGTACAACCGATAACTGCTACTTTCATGGTTTTTCCTCCTCCAAGTATGAAGCTTTATATTTGATTAAGATGAGCTCTTTTGCCTGGATTCATGCTTGGTAACGCTTGTTGAGCATGAATGTGGTGACTGGTAATATTATTTGTGAATGTTTTCACTTCATGCCCTTATTATAATGTGATTAATTTCACAGTTCAATAGGTAATTGCGTTATTCACATATTGTTCATAATTTCACATAGTTATAATGATAAAAGAAGTTGACCAAGAATACGGGTTCGGTATCAGGGTAAGCTATAAGAGCCCAGCCTCATGAAGTTGATTCAAGAATCATCTATCCTATACGTGCTGCCTTGAAGGATCTTGCTTCTCCTGATCTAATGGAATGATACTTGCGCTCAGTGTTTTTTAAGACACTGTCAATTAATCCGGTTGACCGAAGTGGTGTCCAAGAGAAAAACAGGACTGTTCTCCTCAGAGGCAAATCCCCCCAAAGAAAACAGCCCTGTTATGTAATCGTTACTTCCTGCTACTAACCAAGCAGAGATTCAATGGCACTCTTCATCGATTCCGGCGTATCCCTCGGTTCGAACCGCTGAACCACCTTACCCTCGCGGTCTACCAGAAACTTGGTGAAATTCCAAGCGATCTCTCCGCCTTCATTCGGTCCTGGTTGCTCGGATTTCAAATATTGAAATAACGGATGCGTTTCTTCCCCATTGACGTCAATCTTCGCAAAGATTGGGAAATTCACACCATAATTCAATTGACAGAACGATTCGGCCTCTTCACTTGTACCCGGCTCCTGTCCGCCAAACTGATTGCACGGGAAGCCAAGAACCTGCAGCCCTTGCTGGCTGTATTGGTCATACAGCTGCTGAAGCTCTCCGTATTGCGGCGTAAGTCCGCACTGGCTTGCCGTATTTGCAATAATTAGAACCTTGCCTGAATACTGATCGAGCGAGACTTCCTGACCTTTGGTATTGGTTGCATGATATTCATAAACTGACATCTTCGAATCTCCTCCCCGGCTTGTTTTGAATGGATGGCATGCTTTTCAAGCGCAACAACCTAGCCAATCTCCCTCCATCATATCGAATAAATGGCCCTAAACCAAATTTTCGGTTCCAACATCTCTACTCCGCCACCCGCAAATCCATTATGATGAATGTATAACCTCTTTAAACAAAATTTACATAGACTAATAACAGCTGTTTAATCAGCAAGTAAGCAGGGTAATAATTTAAGTTTGGAAAAATATTGCACGATTCCGTATCAACAACAGTAAGCGAGGAAAAGAAATGAAACTGTTATCCCGAAATGTTCATATCCCCATGGCATCTCATTGTCATTGTGCTCGCACTGATTGCCTTCATCGGCTTAATCAAAGGGGGGTATAACCGAAAGACCGTGCTGCGCAGCACTGGGCTATCGACGCTGGCCTTCTATTTTATACTGACGATCCCCATTGGCCTGATCACCCAGGAATCCCTTTACAAAGAAGAAACGATGCTGACCGATTTGGATCAGAATTTTGAGGACAAGAAGGCAAGTTCCGAGCTGCGAAGCTTTAAAGACTACATCTTGCTCCACGCTGGAGCCTATAAAAACGAGGATGATGCGGACATTGTGATCTATGCCGGCAACTACCACGAGAGCCAAACATTTCGTGGTCACATTACCTTGTTCGTATACGATCAGAACGATGAGGAAGTTTTCACCGAGATGTACAAGAACGTAACCCTTGCCCCCGGCGAGAAGAAGAAGCTCGACACCGCCTTTACCAGCCAGCCTATGGAAACCTACAGATACCGATACGAAATGCACCCCCAAATGTGAAGGGTGCGTTTTTCTCGTTTTCGTATTAAGTGTATTAAGTTGACAGATGGTCTCCAGGCTGGATCCCCGGCTTATCGTTATCAGGAAGAGGCTGATACGGCCCCGGCATCGGCGGCAGGTTCTTCGCATCCCTTCCTTTGCGGATATACCGGATACCCAAATAGAAAAGACCAACCACAGGCAGTGACAGCATAGCTATAGCAAGGAGCATGCTGGACATTTGGTACGAAGGATCCGTTTCGATCTCGGAAAAGTCCAAGAACATAAACGATATAAAGGTAACCAATGAGAACATGATGATCTGGAGCCAGCGCATCCATTTTACCAGGAAGAAGAATAGGATCGCGGAGAGTGCAACAAGCAGAATAGGGTATAGCCGCTGTTCCGGGTCCGCGTTCCCCAACTCTGCCTGACGCGTCAGCCAAAAACCGATGGCGAACTGAACCGGAAAAATCAGCCAAGCAAGTAAACCGGTTCCACGGAAAGCCGATCTTCGCTTTTGCAGCGCCTCTTCGTATTCGAGGAGCTTCATCTCGTATTCCAGCTGATTAAGCTCCTCCTCCGTTAATTCCCGGTCTTCCTCTTCGTTCTCCTGCACCAGACGGTCCAGGTAAGGCCGGAATTGCCGCTCCATATTGCCATCAAATTCGGCACGCTCTAAATCCTCATCCTCGCGAAGCAAAGACGCAACCGATTCATCTCCCAGATCTTGAATGATGATGGACATCAGGTATAAGGGGATGTCCCTTCTGCTGATTACCTCCAGCCAACGATTCGCCTCCATCGGATCAGTGAATGGAATGGCAACGGCACGTTCTGTCTGCCCTTCTCCCGCGACGAGGTACATAATCGGCATTAATTCTGCCATAGGCACGGATTCGGTCATTTTGCTCTTCTTATAAGCATAGCTGAATTGAAAGATGTATCGCCCATAGTATATCTCCTTGATGTCACCGATCCTAAGGCTCCCCTTCAGGGAGTCTTTCGTTTCCGGGTCCCATCTCTCGTACTCAATATGATCTTCGAATAACAAGTACTCGTCCAGATGCGTATTGTTCCAGATATGCCCTTTCAGGCTTCTAGACAGACGAATCATCATGAAGATACCAGCAGGTATGGCAGCCAGACTGATCCAGGTCCAGACATTGGTCCAGAGGTACAGTAAAATCAAAGGACCCAGTGTCAGGGTCAGGCCAAGCAGTATGCCCAGCACGTGCATTTCAAACGTAATCACCCAATAAAAAGGCTGCATTTTGGGCTTTCTCTGCTCATGAATCACCAGAGACATTCAAGCAACTCCCCCTCATATTCTTCGTTGTTTCCCAGCTCACATGAAATGAAGACATTGGAGATCATATAGGGAGCAGTTCGCACAATGTACCAAATAGTATGTTAGGCCAACGGTAGAGCGCGTCCTGCAGTGCGACAGAAGAGCGGTAATTGTAAGTCTTGCCGAGCGCTGGAGCAGCGTCCTGCGTTCACTCAAAGTCTAACGGACTCAGGAGACCTTATTTCGTAGAAAATGGGGTTTTGAGCGAAACGAACGGACAGGAGATCCGTTATTCATCTGAAAAGACGGTATTTTGACTGTTTCCAAGCTAAATAACGGCTGTGGTGTCCGAAAGAACGATAAATGGACCTCATAACAGGGAAATAACGTATCTGATGTCCGTTAGCCTCGGCGTTCGGCGGGGTTCTGGCCATCGTCACAGCGATTTCGTTGCACTTAGATACCTCTTCGTTACACCTGGGTATTATTTCGTTGCACCTAGATACCTTTTCGTTGCACCTAGATACGATACCGAAGCCAGGGGCGGACAAGCAAGTCTAGCTTGCATGCATATCTTGCATGCATATTATGTATAGAAATTAATATCCATCCCTACATCCCTATAAGTATGTTAATTACTACTCTTGAACCCAAAAATCCTTCCACGGCAAGTCGGCCGGGAAGGATTTCCATCTCATACTTTGCCTTATGAAGCCGTACGTTTCTGAGCCAGCTTCACAAGCAGATGAGCCAGTTGATGCTGCTCCGCTTGGGTTCCGACCTTCCATAACTCCTGAAGAAGCTTCTCTTCGGAATTCCGGGGCTCCTCGTTTGCAGCCAGATAGCCAGCTACCTTCTCTGCTGCCTGCGCCAGCTGCTCTTCATTCAACCCAATGCTCTCGGCAAGCTGAATTCGCTTATTCAAATAGGATTGGAAGGCATCAAAATCGGCCAGGATCCTCTCCTTCTCCCCATCATCAATCCGGTCCATCGCGTCACTGACCTTACTCACATCCAGCTCACCGTTCTTGTTCACTACATGATTATGTTCAGACATGGTAACGCCTCCTTGTCATTGACTGGGTAACGCTCTCTACTTAAACGGGATCTTCCGGTTTGAAACAGATGCCTTCCAAAAATCTCCTATACCTGCTAGCGGCTGCGGCCTCCGCGCCGTCCACCACTCTGGCCTCTTGCGCCGCGGCCTTCGGATGATCGTGTACCGCCTTGTCCACCGCGACTGCCTTGATTTCCCCGACCCTCGGTTCTGGACTGTCCACGGCTGCTGCTGCCACGTGTTCCGGCCTGTGACTGTCCACGGCCTTCGCCTGCACGCCCGCCGTCACGACTGCCGCTGCTGAGACCTCCAGCCGACGATGGTCCGCGTCCCTCGCCTGGACGACCGTCGCGGCTTCCAGTCCGTCCGGAGCCACGCTCATCTCTGCGTGACGATCCGGCTCTTCCTCTACCCTGCTCGCTACCGCGGCTCCGCCCGGAACCCGTACCGCGATCTGCCCGGCTTCTGCCTTGACCACGTTCTTGATCAGATTCAAGCGAAGAGATGTTTCTTGCTTTTCCCGGTCTGCCCGTATCCCTGCCTGAGCCGCCGATGCTTTCCCGAAGGCCTCCAGCACTGGAATCATAGCGCACGCGCTTCAAGCGAAGGGAGATCCCTTCCTCGATGCGCTGTAGATCGTTAAGATCCTTACCGGCAGCGAACGTGATAGCCATCCCGTTCCCCCCGGCCCGTCCGGTCCGTCCGATACGATGGATGTAACTATCAACATCATGAGGCATATCGTAGTTATAGACATGGGTCACGCCTTCAACGTCAAGCCCCCTTGCGGCAACGTCCGTTGCAACCAGCAGCTGCAGTTTGGCATCCCGGAATCGCTTCATCACCGCTTCCCGTTTGGCCTGTGACAGGTCACCATGAAGCTCGTCCGATTGATACCCATGGGCCAGCAGCGCCTCATTCAATATAGTTGCTCTACGCTTCGTCCGGCAGAAGATAATCGCGAGAAAAGGGTTATGCTCCTCGAGCATGGCCCGCAGCGCATCCTGCTTGGAGCGGTCCGTACACTCGACCACAACCTGCTGGATCTGCTCCAGCGGGATCGGGGAAGTCCCCTTAATGACGATATCGACAGGTTCATTCATATAGCTGCCGGCAAGCTGCTTCACGCCGGCAGGCATCGTGGCCGAGAAGAGCATCGTCTGGCGCCGATACGGAAGCGCATGGATCAGTGTCTCGACCTCGTCCAGAAAGCCCATGTGCAGCATCTGGTCGGCTTCGTCCAGCACCAGCTGCTTCACGCCGCCCAGCTCAAGCGTGCCCCGGCGTAAATGATCCAGCAATCGGCCCGGTGTTCCGATGATCAAATGTCGTCCGCCCTCGAGCTTTCGGAGCTGTTTCTCCACGTCCTGACCACCATAGACTGCCAGGATTTTGATCCCGTCCGGTTCGCCGGCTGTCAGCTTCTTGGCTTCTTCCGTAATCTGCAATGCCAATTCCCGTGTCGGCGCAATAATGAGCGCCTGCGGGTACGCCCGCTTGGGATCGATATGCTGCAGAATCGGCAGCATGAAAGCCAGCGTTTTGCCAGTGCCCGTCTTTGCCCGGGCGATAACGTCCTTTCCTTGCAGCAGCGGCGGGATGCTCTCTTGCTGTACCGGAGTCGGCACCGCAATTCCCTGCTCCTTCAGTTTCCGTACTCTTTGTTCGTCAATGCCCAGCTGTTGAAAGTTCGGCAAACGTTCCACCTCATTTAAATTATTTAGCATCTGCTTGCGTTAAATCGATTGGATTTAGCAAACAGACATATTTACATATAAGTCCCAACAAAATGCCGATCGAATTCGTTCTAAGAACACCGGAACATTTTTGTTGTTTTTCTTTTCGACTGACAAAAGACCCTGACTTTGGTAATGTCAATGATATAGAAAAATCCAGTTTGCACCAGCGAGGAGGTGTCCCCGATATGCATACCCTACAGATCATCCTGTCAGCACTCATCCTGATGGTCCTGTTCGGCCTGATCAATCTGATGATGAATTATATCTCAAGACGCGACGGGGAGCCTATCGTCCCCTTCCGAAAGAAGCTGTGGCTTATCCCGCTGTTGTCGGCCTTTATCATTATACCGTTAGAACTCTTCACGATGTTATATGCCCGGTGGTTTCCCATGTCTGATCCATCGGGATCAGGTGAAATCCTGGCTTACGACGGTCAGGGCTTATGGCTCAGCTTCTCGCTTACCATCCTGATTGGGTTCCTGATCTTCGAAGGTATCCTTCATCCTTTGATTATCACCCTGCTAAGGCTGCTGCTTCGCAAGGATACCTCCATCTATATTAAACAGGCGGTTACAGTCGTGACCGACACGGTTCTGCTATACATAGCGTCTCTGATCGTGCCCGGCATTCCTGTCGGCGGCTGGTTGCAAGCGCTTCTCATTGCCGTATTCTTTCACCTCATAGAGTGGATCCTCATCGGAGTCCAGACTTGGGTACAGCAGCGCAAGCGGACACGAGCGGAGTCTGCCGGTTAGAACCTGCCGGATTTGAAAATGGCATACAGCAGCCATGCAACCATGAGCAAGGCTACAATGAATCCAACTTCAATCACGGGGAAACTCCACAGCATCATCGGCTCCCGGCTCAGCGATGAACCGATAATCAGACCCACCATGATGATGCTGAAAGCCAGAAGCACAATGCTGAAGGAGAGCCGGTTACTGACCTGATCCAGCTTGCGCATCAGGGTTTTCAGTTCCGGAACACTGATCTCTACCCGCAGCTTCCCCTTGCTGATCAGTGCCGACAGCTGCCTGGCCTGTCCGGGCAGCTCAAGCAAACTCTCGGCAAGTCCGCTCACCCCATCCAGCACCTTCCTGCCGATCCGGCGGGTATTATACCGCTTCTTCAATAGCTTTCGGCCAAAAGGCTCCGCCATATCAATAATGCTCAGGTTCGGGTCCAGCATCTCGATGACGCCTTCCAGCGTCAGCAATGACTTGCCAAGCAGCGTCAAATCGGGCGGCAGCATAATCCCGTGCCGCTGGGCAACGGCAAACAGATCCGTCAACGCCTTGCCGATCCGCACTTGTGCGAACGGCACATCATAATACTCTCCCCGCAACCGGTCCATATCCGACCGGAGCGAATCCATATCGCAATCGTCCGGGATCAATCCCATTTTGGAAATCGCCCGGATCATCCCTTCCGAATTCCGCCGCATCAAGGCAATAATGAGTCCGGACAGATGGTCCTTCATATCTTCACTGAGATGCCCCACCAGCCCAAAGTCCAGAAAGACCAGCTTGCCGTCCTCCCTGACAAGTAAATTCCCCGGATGAGGATCGGCATGAAAAAATCCCTCAATAAAGACCTGCTGCAGCATGCCATCGATCAAATGTTCAGCGATTGCCTTCAGATCATGTCCCTTGTCCACGATCTCCTGCCTCCGGCTTAAAGTGATGCCATCGACATACTCCATCATCAGCACCTTGGAAGACGTGTACTCCCAATAAATCCGCGGAATGCGGATAAATTCATGCTCCGACATCTGGGAGGCTATCTTCTCTGCGTTTCGGGCTTCATGGCTGTAATCCAGCTCTGCCATCATCGCTCTGGCAAATTCGTCAACAATCCGGTCTACACGGTACTGCTTCACCCATTCCCAGTGGCGCTCGGCAATCGAGATTAAATCCCGCAATATCTCCAAGTCACGACCGATCATTCGCGCTACCCCGGGTCGCTGAACCTTGATCGCTACATGCTCTCCGGACTTCAGCTTCCCGGCATGGACCTGCCCAATCGAGGCAGCGGCCAGCGGTTTGTCTTCAAACTCACTCAACACCTCATCGATCGGCATACCCCACTCTTGCTCAATCAACTCCCGTGCGCTCACGGAAGAAAAAGGAGGTACCCGCTCCTGCAGCTTCACCAATTCCTGGATAATATGGTCTGGCAGCAGATCCGATCTTGTACTCGCCAACTGTCCGAGCTTTACGAAGGCGGGGCCAAGATCCTCAAGCACTCGCCGTATGCGTTCCCCGAGCGTAATCGTCTCCGGCTGTTCCCTGGAACTCCAGCGAACAGGCAGCGACAGAACATGAAACAGTCCCATCTCTTCCACCATATAGCCAAAGCCATGACGCATGAGCGCCATGGCGATTTCCCGGTAACGTCCGGCATGTCGGATTCGGACCGCCATCTATTCCTGCCGCGATCCTTCCAGTTCTACAACCTTCTTCTCCAGAGTAGCAATGCGCTGTTCCAGGCTGGCGACATCACTCTCTTTGGGAACATCCAGATCGGACAATACACGCTGCACCTGTTCATAAATATAGGTCTTGATCTGCGACTGCTCCTCTTCGCCGCGTTCGACGAGACGGTTCACAAGCGCTTTGGACTCCGCAGGAGCAAGCTCCCCACGTTTGACCAGATCATCCACGATTTTCTCAACTTTTTCCTTGCTGACCACGGTAAGGCCCAATCCTAACGAGATTGCTTTCTTAAAAAGATCACTCACGGTATATCCCTCCCGGTCGTTGTCTGGTTCCATTATAACCTTTAACGCTGGTAAAAACATCTATCCTTGGACTTGCTTTCATAAGTATAGAGAAGCTGCCTTATCAATTTCCCCTGATTTCACATGAAATATGAGGGCAATCCGCATTCGGATAACAAGAAATTGCATTCCAGCCATGCTTATTATGTAAAATACAATGGAAAAAGCGAACAGGCGGGAAGAAAATGATCCACCTGTTCGCTTTTAAATGCTATCCCCTAAGATAGAGAATGACTTAGTCGTCATCCCCATCATGATCATCATGATCCCAATCATGATGGTCATCATGGTCGTCGTATTTCTCATACTCTGCCTTGATCACTTTACCGCTGACCGCATGGACTTCTACGTCGGATGATCCGTTTGCTGTCTTCACTTCGACATCATACACCCATCTGCCGTCATCTTGGTCCAGATCCACTTCCACAGCCGTCCCGCCCTTAACGTGTTTAACGGCGATAGCGGATGCCTTGCCGGCACCGATCAGATTGCCTGGAAGGTTGTTACGATCATCATCGTCATCCCGGTCCACTCTTACACCAAGGGATTTGCCGGTATAGGCATCAATCCAAACATCCACATCCCGGTTATTCTGCTGGATCTCCACATCGTAGACCAGCTTGCCCTTTTTCCGGTCTATATCCATGCTCTCCACTTTGCCGCTAGCAGCAGCCAGTGCCAATTGTTCTGCTTTTTCCATTCCGATCAGCTGCTGCTGTTGCTCCGCTGCTGCCTGAGTTCTCGCTGCAGTCGTCTGTCCGGATCCTGCCGCCTGTACAGCATTATAGCCGTATACTCCACTTGCCGCGATGGCTAAGGACA
This sequence comes from Paenibacillus sp. ISL-20, assembly GCF_018613005.1. NCBI lineage: Bacteria > Bacillati > Bacillota > Bacilli > Caryophanales > Paenibacillaceae > Paenibacillus > Paenibacillus sp. ISL-20. The sequence continues at coordinate 231,851 of NZ_JAGGRD010000036.1, read as the reverse complement.
GGGCGCCTGCCCACCATATTTTCTTCTTCATTATCTTACGCCTCCTCATGATTCTCTCCTGTTGATCTCTACAAACCCAATATACCCTCTCAACATGAGAGCTTTCGGAGAGAAAGATTAGAAAACGATGAGAAAACACGGACAAGACCTCTCATCTATTCATCAATCGTCCTCATCATCCCAAGTCACCGTCATGATCTTACCGGTAATCGCATGGACTTGAATGGTCGCTTCACGTCCGTCTTCCCGCTCGATCTCCACCAGGTAGTAACGGCTGCTCTTGTTCTCGCGATATTCCACGTCTTCAACCGTTCCCGGTACCTTCTCTAAAGAAAGCTTGATCGCATATTCTTTGGTAATCATCGTTGCAGGCGGTTCCGAAGTGTCGCTTCCGTTTCCGCTTTCCCGGCCCGTCGTTCCCCCTGTTGCTTCCTTGTCACCGTGATCTGCTGGCTCGGAAGGAGGAGTATCTGGATCCGGCTCCGTGGGCTCAACCGGTTCAGTAGGGGGCTCCGAAGCCCCCTCATCCAGCTGCTGGATGGACACGATGTCGCCTTGGCGGGCATCCACCGTCATCTCATACGTTCCGGTAGCCGACTGCAGCTCCAATCGATACACCCCGCCATCCAGCGTGGTCTTTCTTATTTCGCCGCCAGGATATTGGGAGAGCACCTCCTCCATCACTTCATCCGTTGACATGGCGGAAGTTGAAGGGCTAAAAGGACTCCACACCGCATTCACAATAATCATAGCTGCTACCAGCATCACGACACCCAGCAGCAGACTGACTTTTTTACGCATCGAATCACCTCGGATACAATCTGTCTTTACCGTCAGTATAGCGCAGCATGGTTAGAATACGATGAGAAAAAGGGGAGTTGGCTGCCTTTTATTTCGTTGCTTGAAGCCGAATCGTGGCGGTTGTACCCACACCCGGCAGGCTATCCAGCTCTATCGAAGCCGAGATGGCCTCTGCGATCTCCTTTGCCAAGGACAGACCAAGGCCGGCGCCCCCACCCCGGCGGGTACGAGCCTCGTCCACCCGGTAGAAACGGTCGAAGACGTGCTCCAGCTCATCTTTGGCAATGCCGATTCCGCGGTCGATGACCCGAATATAAACTTCCGCTGGCTTCCTGCCAACCTGGATGACGATATGTTCATCGCTGTATTTGCGCGCATTATCCAGCAGAATAAACAAGAGCTGCTTCAGCCTGCGGCTGTCCGTCCAGCCGAGAATCCCGCCATCGGCTTCAACCTCCACCGTGCGGTTATAGGCATCGCGAAATGCGCGCGCGGAAGACTCCGATAATGTCACCAGATCCACCTGCTCCATTTCGACCTGCCATTGATCCTGATTGCGGGCAAGCAGCAGCAGTTGCTCCGTCAGCTCCTTCATCCGGATCGCTTCCGAATGGATCGCTTCAACGGATTCCATGAATAGCTCGGGTCGGTCCAGACCTCGCCGCTTCAACAAACTGGCGTAACTCTCGATGATGGTGAGCGGTGTCTTTAACTCATGGGAAGCATTGGACACGAATTGCTCCTGCCTTGCATGATTGCTCTCCAGCAGCGTAATCATATCGTTGAATGCAGCCCCCATCTCCACCAATTCATCCTTCGACTTCTCCTTCAGCTCGATTCGCCGAAACCGCCCGCTTTGCCGGATCTCCCGCATCGTTTGGATCAAAGCCGTAATCGGCTGCACGATTAAACGCCCCAATATCCGCGTCGAGATGATGACCGGAACTAAGGCAATTGCGGTTACGGCGACCAGCACGATTCGCAGCACTTGGAGCGTCTCCATCGTAGCGGCAAGACTGCGGGCGACCTGGATATTGACCACGACCCCGTCTCTCCAGATGAGGGGCAGGGAAACCATCGTGTACCGGATATTTTCATACTCGACGACCTTTACGTGCCTCTTCGTATCGTAAGGCAGCTTGAGCTCATCCATATCCTCTCCGGAGGAAGTCACCCAAGTAGATGGATACCGTTCATTGGGTCCGAGCAATTGAATCTTCCCGTCCAGCGGCACATAGCTCCGAAGCAATTCGCCCACCGGAATCGTATCCGCAGCCTTGGCCATTTCCCTCGATATTCTGGAGTCCTCGGCTTCCGCTTGCTCCAGTTGGCTGTCCACCGTCATTTTGCTGAACACATAGTATACGGATAAGTTCATGACAATCAGAATGGCCGCCATCAGCACCGATGAATAGAGGTGGATTTTACTGCTCAGCTTCATGGGGTCTCTTTCAACACATAGCCGACGCCGCGGACGGTGTGAATGAGCTCGGATGTGCTGTCATGATCGATTTTCTTGCGGACATAACGTATATATACATCGACGACGTTGGTGTCGCCGTAATAATCGTATCCCCATACAGCAGCGAGAATCTGCTCGCGGTTCAGCACCTGCCGCTTGTTCTTCAGTAAATATACGAGCAAGTCAAATTCACGCGGCGTCAGATCGATCCTTCTGCCATCGCGAATGACTTCCCGCGTACCTTCGTTCAATTTCAAATCCGCTGCCGTAAGCCACTCTCCTGCCGCCTGCTCTTCCGGCTCCTGCTTGCCTTGGAGCCGCAGCGCAGCACGAATCCGCGCCAGCAGCTCCTCAATCTGAAACGGCTTCGTTATATAATCATTGGCTCCAAGATCAAGCCCTGATACTTTATCCTCAACGGAGCTCTTGGCTGTCAGCAGCAGTACGGCAGTGTGGGAATCATGGGCACGAATCCGCCGCAGCAGCTCAATCCCGCTCAAACCGGGGAGCATGACATCCAGCAGAATTAAATCGACGTCCTGACTGCGGTATGCCTCCAGCGCATCCAGCCCGTTATCCGCCTTGGTGACCTGATAGCCTTCACTCTCCAGCTCAATTTCAAGCAAACGGGATATTTTCGCTTCATCCTCAACAATTAGTATCTTCCCGCTCAAGCGCGTCCCTCCTACCGATCCTTTCGAAATGGCTTCTTAACCCGGAACGCGTGCAGCCCACTTGGCCGCTTGCGTAATCATTAAACGCAGCTGAGGCTGGAGAAAGGACGGCTCGTGATGGCCCGGCATCAAGAAGACCACACGTCCGATGCCATACGTATGGCACCAGGCAGCAGGCCACTGCTTGCCTTCGAATTCATAATGCAGCAGCACGGTTTTTTCCGTAAACGGACTGAATATGAACCGATAAGGCTCCTCGTCCAGCACAAAAGGCTCTACGCCTTCCGTAATATCATGATCGGTCTCCCCCGGAACGAAGTACAGCTTCTCCATGGGCGGGTGTCCGTCAAAACGAGCGCCGATCAGCTGCGCCAGCTCATAACGATTGGCCAGCGTAACGCCATTATGAATCACAAGCAAGCCGCCGCCTCCGCTTACATAGGACAGCAGACCTGCGGTCTGCCGGGGCGAAACGCGCTCGTCCCATAGGTCGCTGTAGGCGATGCAGAGCTCGTAAGGGTAGAGATTGCTTTCATGCAGCATTTTATGATTTTCCGTGCACTGCACGGTGAACATGTCGTTCAGTAGGTGTGTCATTTGTTTATCGATGCCTTGCAGCGGATGAAACTTCGGGTGGGTATAGCTGCCAAGCAGCAATGCTTTTCTTTTATCCATCGGTCGTCCTCCTATTTACTACTCAATATTTCACATGATCCTTAGGAACATGCATGAAGAAGCTGGTATGGACTGAAATCTCCCCAACTTCATTACGTTATATCATGACATTATTCTTGGTTTTGAGCAAAGTAGCGGCCAAGCGCCACCATCATGCTGCCCATTCGCTCCTCCTCGGGAACCACCATGCGTTCAATGCCTTCCTCACGAAGTCCCTGGGCCGTAACCTTGCCGACAGCCGCTGCCACGACCGGTCCACGGAACGCCTCCAGCACAGCCTCCAGCTTGCCATGGGCACGTGCATAATCCGCAAGAAAACGAAACTGAGGCGCGCTTGTAAAAGCAACCGCATGAACCTTGCCGCCCACAATTTCATCAACGAGTTGCGAAACATCCTCCTCCAGCGGCGGAATGTGCTTATAAGGCAGGATCTGCTCTACTACCGCCCCACGACTTTCCAGCCACTCCACCAGCTTCGGGGCAGACTCGCCATGCAGCTGAAGAATGACGCGCTTGCCCGACAGGTCATGCGGCGCAAGTGACCGGATCAGCCCCGACGTACTGCCGTCATCATCTCTGACGACCGGTGCCAGCCCGCGCTTTTTCAGTGCATTGGCCGTTTTGTACCCTCTTGCCGCAATCGAGGTGCTCTGCAGCGTTTCATTCAATGTATCCAAAAGGCCCATCTGTTCTGCTGTATCATAAATGGCCTCCAGGCCGATTCCCGTCGTAAATATCGCCCACGGTGCAGGCGCCTTGAGCCAAGCTTCGATCGAACGGCGCAGTACTTCATCATCCAAAAATACGGTTCCCTGAGCCGGGCGAAGCAGCGCGGTGCCGCCCATCTTTTCCACCAGCTTCGCCATGTCTGCTGCCTTGCGCGGACCAGCCAAAGCTACGATCCGATCTTTCATATGCTGTGCCATGTTATATGCCCCACTCTCATCATTTTCTAGCTTGTGCATCCGTTAGTCTTACAGCTTCTAGCAGTTGACTCCAGTATAAAGGCCCTGCTCCTAGAGATAAAGCCACTTTGGTCTTATTCTTCATAAAGCCCCCCTTTCCTGCACAAACAAAAAAGCAGCAACGGAATATAAACTCCTTTGCTGCTTCAACATGAAATATTCGGGGCATACTACACGCCCTTGAATATCTTAAATCTTAAAGCGTTTCACCATCTCCTGCAGGGCTTCAGCTAACCGGCTTAAATCCGCAGCAGAAGCGCTGACCTCTTCCATGGAAGCAAGCTGTTCCTGAGAGGCTGCCGATATCGTCTGGGTCTGGCTTGACGTTTGCTCCGACACCCCGCGGATATCTTCAACGGACTTTTTCGTGGAAGCTGTATCTTGAGCCAATTCCTTAGCCGATTTCGAAGTGGTTTTTACCTGGCCGGACACCGTATGTACTGCCTTTTTGATACGGGAGAAGGAGCGTCCGGTCAGATCCGCTGCGTCAACGCCGTCCGATACCTTCTGCCTGGCGGCTTCCGTCATCTCCATGGTTCGTTCCACTTCTGCCAGTATCCCTGTAATCAGGCCCGATATGTAATCCGCTGAGCTTTCCGACCTTTGAGCAAGCTTACGGATTTCCGCGGCTACAACCGCAAATCCTTTGCCCTGCTCCCCAGCTCTTGCAGCTTCGATTGAGGCATTCAGCGATAATAGACTTGTCTCCTTGGCAATGTCGGTAATGGCCGAGGCGATACCGCCGATCTCCTCGGTCCGCTCAGACAGCTGATGGATAACCCCATTCAGATCGTTCATCGCATGATCAATATCCTGCATGGTCGCGGCTGCGGTAATCACCGTCTGGTTCCCTTCTTGGGCCAATTCCTCCGTCTGGTTCATGGCCGCTGTAACCTTCTCCAATACATCCGCAATGTCATCAGCATGCCGGGATACTTGAAGAATACCCTTCAGAATCTCCTCCGCAGCGTTCAACTGCCGTTCACTTCCGGCGGCAACCTCCTGAATGGAAGACGTGACATGCTCGACGGCACTTGTATTTTGAAGGGCGCTTGCGGACAATTGCTCGGACGATGCGGAAACATTCTCCGTCATGGCTTTGACCCCGTGAACCATGTCCCTGAGACTATCCACCATCTGCTGAAAGTGATCAGCCAACTCTCCAATCTCGTCACGCTTGAAGCCATTCATGCGAAGCGTCAGATCCCCCTCGCTAATGACTTCCGTTGCTTGGCGCATACGGCGGATCGGTTTGATCACAGAGCTTACATTCCAAGTCACCATGATTAAGGCGGCTAGCAGCGAAACGCTCATAACCACAATCATCGTTTTGCGGATGCCATTAACAGAGTCGTCGACCTCCTTAACAAACATGGTCCCGGCAATTTTCCAGCCGGTTCGTTCATTCGTAATGTAGTTCAATTGTTTCTCGATGCCGTTATGATCAAAGTGAAAATGACCGGTTGGCTGCTCATACATCTTGGAGACCCAAGCTTCCTTAGCCAACGCGTCCGTCCCTGCGTCATAATCGGGGTGAAACAGATATTTGTGATTTTGATCCAGCACCATCGTATAGCCTTCTTTACCTACCTGCACTTCGACCAGACTCCGGATGCTATGAAGGTTGAGATCAATGCCCACAACGCCTTTGCCGTCAGGCAGCATCTGAGCTAGCGTTACTACAATCAGGGAGCCCGTGTTCGAAGTATAGGGGGCTGTAATAATCGGTTGGCCCGATGCATTCATTGCCTGCTGGAACCATTCCGTTTGTCTAGGATCATAGTCGGACGGCAGCTTTTCCCCTGATGCCTTGATAATGCCAGCCTGTGCCGTACCGATAAATACATCCACCGTCTCCGGATGAAGTCCCAAGTACTGCTTCAGTGCATTGATAGTTGAACCCGCTTTCGCTTCAAGTTCCTTGTCGATTTCCGCGGACTTCATCGCCACGCTTAAATAATTCAGGTCATCGAACTTGGATTGCAGCGTGTGATTAATGATCTTATTCGCCGTCTCGACGCTCAGCGATGCACTGCGCAGAATCTCATCCTCGACAGTTCCCTTGGCGTCACGGTAAGTGATAATACCGATGGCGCAGCTGGGCACAAGAAGCACGAGCAGAAATGTGAGAATCAGGTTTCTTCTAATACGATTAGCTCTTTTTTTCTTCATTGGTTTCTTTCCTTTCTAAACTGCAGTGAATCTCACCTGTCTTCTATAAAAAAATACTCCCTTCAACTTATCGGCATCTCTTAGACCATTCATTATGCAGTATGCATAGGTAATTATTTCCACAAAAAGAGGGGTACCCATGTTATACGGGTACCCCTCTTGGCGGCGGTCATAGACCACCTCTATATAAAGGCCCTCCATCCTGCACAGCGAAAAACAAAGATGGCTGGCTCTTATATGTTCAAACTACGTTACTTCGGCTGATTGGAAGGTATGAATGCGCTCAGGTCTACACCAATCCCGGCAGCGAGTCTTGCACCATATTCGGCGTCCGCACGGTAGAAATTGCATACGGCACGGAGCTGAATATCGGATTTGACCTGACTCAGGTCATCAACCAGATTGCGAATCAGATGATCCTTCTCCTGTTCCGTAAACGAACGGTACAGTTCTCCGGCCTGGGTGAAATCATCCGTTTTCTCGATACGCTGGCGAACGACACGCCCGGTGAGCGGTGCTTCGCTTTCACTTAGAGACGGGTCTTCCACAGGACCTGTTGTATAGCTGTTCGGCTCATAGTTTACCGGCGACGGATCTTGATTCACATTCATTAAGCCATCCCGTTGATGATTACGCACAGGAGCATATGGGCAGTTAATCGGGATCTGCAAATAATTCGCACCGAGTCGATGACGCTGCGTATCCGGGTAAGAGAATAACCGGCCTTGCAGCAGTTTATCCTCAGACGGCTCAATGCCAGGCACCAGCGCACTTGGGGAGAAGGCGGCCTGCTCAACTTCGGCAAAGAAGTTCTGCGGATTGCGATTCAAAGTCATGGTGCCGACCGTTACGAACGGGAAGCGATCCTCCGGCCAGGTCTTTGTAGCATCCAGTGGATCAAAGGACAATTCATCCATTTCTTCCGGGGACATCAGCTGTACCTGCAGGCGCCATTTCGGGAGGTTCCCGTTTGCAATGTGCTCATGAAGATCACGGGTGGCGTGATTGAAGTCCTTGCCCTGCACTTCGACCACTTCATCGGCATTCAGCGTTTTCACGCCTTGTACGGATTCCCATTTGTATTTAATGTAAGTCACTTTGCCTTCGCTATTCACCCACTTGAAGGCGTGGACACTGAAGCCATCCATCTCGCGATAGTTCGCTGGTGTGCCATGATCCGAGAACACCCAGGTCATCATTTGCGTGGATTCCGGGGACAGCGTCATAAAGTCCCAGTAACGGCCAGGCTCCTGAATGTTAGTCTCCGGCGAAGGTTTCAAGGAATGCACCATATCCGGGAATTTAATCGCGTCCCGAATAAAGAAGACTGGAATATGGTTCCCTACAATGTCATAGTTGCCTTCCTCCGTATAGAACTTCACGGCAAATCCGCGTGGGTCGCGTGCCGTTTCAGGTGACCCCGTTCCATGAATAACCGTGGAGAAGCGAACAAACACAGGAGTTTCCTGACCGATTTCCTGCAGGAATGCCGCTTTCGTATAAGGCTTCATGTCGTTCTCCACAACAAATGTGCCATGTGCACCTGCCCCGCGGGCATGAACGACACGCTCCGGAATCCGTTCACGGTCGAAGTGGGCGATTTTTTCGATCAGATGATAATCCTCAAGCAGCGTCGGTCCGCGGCGTCCTGCCGTTTTGGAGTTTTGGTTATCTCCGACTGGAGCCCCTTGATTGGTAGTCATTCTATCCATAGATGAACCCTCCATCATTCTATAATTGATTTTAGACTGAATCTAAATTTATGAATTGATTGTATCACTGGAGAATCCATCGGATCATGATTGTCGCATGAGTGTTATATGACCCTTCTATGATCGTTATATGAAGTTCGGATGAATCCATTTTTGAGTACGGCAAAATGAACAAAAAAAGGGAGGGGGATTAGTCCGCCAGGCGGTATCCCACTCCTCTAACCGTTGCAATATAGCGCGGGGCTCCCGCGTTGTCGCTCAGCTTTTTACGCAAACTTTTGATGTGGACGTCAACCACATTGCTGCCACCCATAAAATCCGTATCCCAAATTTTGCACATCAGGTCCTCACGCGTGCAGACGGCTCCTTCGCTGTCCAGCAGGAGCATCAGCAAATGATACTCTGTCTTGGTCAAATGGATCGGAGTGCTGCCCCGGTGGATGGTCATTTTATCCCGATCAATGGATAAGTCTTTATAGACGAGGCCTCGCATGACCTCTTCTCCACCCGACAATCCGGCAGCAGGAGAGAACAATCGAATGGTTCGCTGCACCTGATACATCATCGTATCTTTAGAACGGGCAGGCCATACCATAAGCTCTTCGTTTAACAGGCTTGAGCCTGCTTTGCTCATTAACTCTTCCCCTACTAGGTACAGAATCGGAATAGAGGAATGTTCGGGCAGCAGGAGTTCCTTCTCCTTGTTGAACGCCGCCATATTCCGGCAGCCCGTCATATCGGCAATAATCAGTCCCGTGTTCAGGGCCGACTGCAGACGCGGTTCCCATTTACGGAACATCATCACCTCGAAGCAGTTCTCGGTCAAGGTAATAAACATTTCATTCACCCGTCCGGGAGAACGGCTTAATAACGCGGCCCGCAGGGTTGTGGGACAAGCATCCCCTATTGCCATTGGCATCGTCGGACGAACATACAGATTGCCGGACTGGAAATCAGGAAACGAATAGACCGTTCCCAGTTCCGTCATTTCTTCCGTTTGGTTTGACATTCTGGACACACCCCCCCGAATACGACGTGAGCATGATGGATGACGTAATTGGTTTCACCGGCTACCGTAGCAGCCCAATCCTCTGGCACCTCCGTCATGACCTCGTCCACTTTACCGCATACTTCACAAATAATATGTTGATGATCGTCCATACGGGCATCGTACCGGCTCGCGCTCTCGCCGAGCTTTAATTCCCGGATCAACTGCTTATCCGTCAAATAACGCAGGGAATTATAAACCGTCCCGTACGCGAGATTATATCCTTTCTCCACCAGCCGGTTCATGATATCCGCAGCAGTCGGATGATCATGCGATTCCCGAAGGACATCGTACACCGCTTGGCGTTGTGTCGTCAGATTTAAAGATTTCAAGGTATTCACCCTTTTAATTTATTTTTAGATCAAGTATAAATCTTATTCTCCTCAAGGTCAATATCCCGTGTCGAAATTGCCGCTGGTAATCTTTAAGGTTTCTTTAGATTCAATTAAAAATTCCTTTAGCTTATCTGGTTAGAATTAGAACATATTTAAACAATGAAACGTCTAGTCCGCCAAAGGAGGCGATCGAGCGCCATGGAATCCATAGCCAAGCATCCCCGTCAAGCACCGTCATCCCCTGAATTATCCCGGCAGCAAACCGGCACGATTCGACACAAACGAATACAGCGCCGCAAGGGACGGGCACGTTTAAGTCTGCTCCTTCTGCTGTTTGTTGTCATTCTGTTGGTCGTGTTCATCGCGAGGTTATATATTCCGCCTCCCATCAAAGCCAGTTCGGCCATCCTGATTCATGCAGATACCGGTCGTGTGCTCTATGCAATGCATGCCGATCTCCCCCTTCCCCCCGCAAGCATGTCCAAAATGATGACGGAGCTGCTGGTGCTGGACGCCGTCCAATCCGGGCAGCATGCTTGGGATGAGAACGTACCGGTCAGCCGCTATGCGGCGGAGGTGCCCGGTTCAGGCATCGGTATGCATGAAGGCGAACGTTACACACTGAAGCAATTGTTCCAAGCACTCATTATTCACTCAGCTAATGATGCGGCTGTAGCGATTGCGGAGCATCTCAGCGGGTCGGAGGTTCGGTTCGTGGAGACCATGAATGGGAAAGCAGAGGAAATCGGCCTTTCGGATCGTACCGTATTCGCCAATGCATCCGGTTTGCCTGCCGCTGACCTCGCTTCCTTTACCGAAGCGGCCACCGAAGGCGACACGGTCATGACGGCCAGGGATTCGGCCATGCTGGCCCGATGGCTGCTTAACAAACATCCGGATCTGCTCGAGGTAACCAGCCAGCGCAATTTGCCTGTTCCGCAGAAGAAGATTTCCCTGCATACCACCAATCTCATGCTGCCCGGCGAGCCGCATTCTTACGAAGGTAATGACGGATTTAAGACCGGATACACCCGCTCCGCCGGTTATTGCTTTACCGGAACTGCGTCACGGGGTGGTAACCGACTGATTTCTGTCGTGATGGGAACCGGGGATGCCGATCAGCGGTTTACGGAAACCCGAAAGCTGATGGATTACGGATTCGAACGGCAAGGCATTCTTTCGAATCTCCTATCCGCCCTTTTTTAATCGTTGTCATAGAAGAACTCACGATTTTGAAGGCCAAACTGCACTTTATGGGGTCAATTTAGGGTACACTGTTCGTAAGGAATCATCGTTTCCAATGGGCGATTTACTGGAGGATATCTTAATGAGAAGTATATTAATCGTAGATGATGATAAAGAAATTTCCGGGCTGATCTCCATCTATCTGGAGAATGAGGGTTACCGCGTAATCCAAGCCCATGACGGGGAGGAAGCACTGCTGGCCATGACCGCCAATAACGAGGCGGTGGATCTCGTGATCCTGGATGTCATGATGCCTAAGCTGAACGGGATTGACACTTGCCGCAGAATCCGGGAAACCTCGTCCATCCCCATCCTAATGCTAAGCGCCAAGAGTGAGGACATGGATAAAATCCTGGGGCTGATGACCGGCGCGGATGATTATATGATTAAACCGTTCAATCCGCTGGAGCTGACGACGCGCGTCAAAACACTGCTGCGGCGCTCCACCCTGTACAATGCGGAACTGCATCGGGAGGACAGCGAGCGGATCGAGATTGATGGGCTCGACATTAACCGGACTACGCATGAAGTAACGGCCAACGGCAAAGCGATCTCTCTGACGGCGAGAGAATTCGAGATTCTGTATTTGCTTGCCCGTCAACCGGGGAGAATCTTTAGCTCCGAGGATATCTTCCAGCAGGTCTGGAAGGAGAAATATTACGTATCCAATAATACGGTCATGGTTCACATCAGCAACTTGCGGGACAAGCTCGAGAAGGAGCTGGGTTATAAGCTCATTCAAACGGTATGGGGCGTCGGGTACAAAATCCATGCGTAAACTGCAATGGAAGATCATCACGCTGTTCTTTGTCGGCGGAGCCCTGACCCTGTCCATCCTGTTCATCGCCCAGCAGATCATCCGATTGATCGGCCGGGAATACTGGAAGGAGCCTTGGGTAAACACCCTTTTCAGAGTTGATCGTACCTTGGAGGATTTCTTCGGTTTCCCCATCATCCCGACGATCATCGGCATCATGCTATTTATCTGCATGGTATTGCTGCTAAGTCAGAGCACCATTCGTCAAATCAATCACTTAATGGAGGGTACACAGCGTTTGGCGAAGGGCGAATTGGATGAAGAGATTATCGTTAGCTCGAATGACGAACTGGGCCAGATGGCAACGCACATCAATCAAATGGCCAAGCAGCTCAAGCTATCGCTGGGAGAGGAACGAATGGCTGTCCAGTCCAAGAACGAGCTGATCAGCAACGTCTCGCATGATCTGCGCACCCCTCTCACCTCCATCATCGGGTACTTGCGGCTGGTCAATGAAGACCAATACAAGGATGAAGTCGAGCTCCGGTATTATACCGATATCGCGTATGATAAGTCGCTGCGCCTGGGCGGACTCGTGAACGATTTGTTTGAATATACACGAATGGGGTACTCCCCGATGAACCGTGTTGACATTAATTTGGTGGAGCTGCTCGCACAATTGGCCGTGGACTTTTCACTAACCGGGCAGCAGGAACACGTACAGGTCAACTTCACGCCTGAAACGGAGAAAATCATGATCTCTTCGGACGGGGATAAACTGATGCGCACCTTCGAGAATCTGCTGTCCAATGCGGTACGGCACGGACGGGAAGCCGGGGTGGTGGATCTGAAGGTATCAAGTGATTCGAAGTTTGCCATCGTACAGGTTATCAATTACGGCCCCCCGATCCCTCAATATGCGATCCCCTATCTGTTCGAGCGGTTCTACCGGGCGGATGAATCGCGCACCGATCAAACCGGCGGCTCCGGACTTGGCTTGGCTATCGTAAAGACCATCGTGGATGCCCATCACGGCACGATTCAGGTAACCAGTAATACGGAACGGACGATGTTTGAAGTTCTCCTACCTTTGGAGACTTCTGAAAATTAACAAAATAAAACATTTAATATTCGACATACAATTCCATTTTCCGATAAAATAGGGGGTGAATGTCTTCATCGCCTTGCCGCCCTTGTGCAAGGTACATGAAAGGAATGACCCCCCATGACTAATATACTATTTACCAACTTTTGTATATTTGTGACTTTCTTATACTTATCCGGACTGCTATCCAAAAAATATGTAGCAGGCGTTGTGACACCGTCCATCAACGTTAAGATCAACGCTGGACTGCTCTTTGGCATTTACGGGATCATCTTGATGTACTATTCTTTCCCGATTGATCCCCGGTTTTTCGCGGATTTGCGGCATCTGGCCATTGTCGTGATCGCCAGCTACTTGGGTTGGCTTCCATCCCTGATTGCCGGCGTGCTCATTGCGCTCGGGCGACTGATTCTATTCGGCATGTCCGCTTCCTCTGCCATTGCGGGAGCCGGCATGCTACTGATCGGCATCATCTGCGGGACGGTATCCCGTATCCATTGGAATCGTTTAAGCAAAATGCTGCTCATGAGCGTATCGAGCATGCTGGTGCTCCTAGGTATTATGTGGATGAATATCCAGGACCACCATAAGGTATATACTATCTTCACGCAGCACCTCATCATATCCGTGCTCGCCACGGTGGCCATCTACATGTTGACGGAGTATATCAACACGTCTAATCAACTATTTCTGCAGATGAAGAAAAATGCGGAGACGGATTATCTGACCAGTCTTCACAATTTGCGCCAGTTCGAGCAGCTGTTGTCGGAACGTTTTCTCGAAGCCCAGCATTTCAGCGAACGGCTGGGTGTTCTTGTCGTGGACATCGATCATTTCAAAAAAATAAACGACACCTACGGCCATGCGGCCGGAGATGCCGTTTTGCAGCAGCTCAGCAAAGTGCTGAGGGAGCATTCCCGTTCTTTTGACGAAGTGTCCCGCAACGGCGGGGAAGAATTCTCGGTGCTGGTCCCGGAAGCGACCATTGACGAGACGGCCGCTATTGCGGAGCGAATCCGGGCCGCCGTAGCGGATCATATCTTTGTCCTGGAAAATGGAACCAGGATCCAGATCACCGTGTCGATTGGAGCTGCCGTACATCCCGATACGATCCGGTCCAAAAATGCCAAGGAGCTGCTTCAGCAAGCGGACCACGAACTGTACCGCGCCAAGGACAGCGGGCGCAACCGCGTATGCTCCGCTCCCGAAATCCATGATCTGATTTTTTCTTAATTCGAATCCGCCTTCAGTATTTCTTCAATGGCAGTCAGCGTATCTGAAGACAACTTTATACCGGAAGCCTTCACATTCTCTTCCACCTGCTCCGGACGGCTGGCCCCCACCAGCGCACTTGCTACGTTGTTCTGACGCAGAATCCAGGCCAAGGCCAATTGGCCGACGGTCATACCCAACTCGCTTGCAACGACTCCCAGGGCCTGCACCTTCTGAATGCGGTCTTCACTCATTTTAAGCTGGTCGGCTCCAATCTTCGATGCGCGGCTGTTCTCCGGCACGGCTTGCTTGGAGGCGTACTTGCCAGTCAGAAGCCCTTGCGCAAGAGGAGAATAGACCACTTGACCAATGCCCTTCTTCTCGCCTAACGGGATGATCTCATCCTCGATCTTGCGCTCGAACATGTTGTACAGCGGCTGATTCACCACGATGCGATCCAGTAAATAGCGGTCCGCAACGGCTAATGCCGCTTCCATCTGGGCAGCGGACCACATACTGACTCCTACATAGAGCACCTTGCCTTGCCGGACAAGCTCATCCAGCGCCCGCAGCGTTTCCTCTATCGGTGTTTCTTCATGATATCGATGGCAGTAATAGATGTCGACATAATCGGTACCCAGCCGCTTCAAACTCGCATCGCACTGCTCTCTAATATGTTTGCGGGAAAGTCCCTGATCATTGGGTCCGTCCCCCATCTTGCCGAATACCTTCGTGGCCAGGACATAGGATTCCCTCGGGAAAGTTCTCAAGGTTTCCCCGACAACCACTTCAGCCGCCCCCTGGGCATACACATTCGCTGTATCAAAAAAATTAACGCCGAGTCCATATGCGGTCTGAATTGACTTCACCGCATTCTCCCGTTCCACATATCCCCCGTACGTTAGCCAGCTCCCCAGACTGATATCGCTAACCTTCAGTCCGCTTCCGCCCAATCTTCTAAATTCCATATGTGAAACCTCCTTCATACAAGATAGATGCTTATTCTTTATTGTAACATCTTCCTGTACGATAGACAGATGTGCCCTGTCTAACGTTTATAACCGGTCGACTTTATTTTTACCTTGACCGATACATTAAACTTGGCATGGGGATACATGGCGTCCCATTCATCCATCTCCGTCTTGTTGTTCCAGTGCGTCCCTCCATACCGGAGGCCGAAACCCAGCGGGTCCAGACCCGTTTTCTGAATTTTCTCCAACAAGCTTTTCACCGCTTGGGATAGTTCCTCGCTAAATTGCGCCTCGATCTTATGCAGATCTTTTGGATTCAGTTGTGCCGGATCCTCTTTCTCCTCCAAAATCGCCGTTATCCGAATCTTGAAATCAATGCTTTCTTCCCCTGGTTTATCCGTTATAATCCTGTATCTTGCTCGGGTTTTATCCGTGTTTACTTCAAGCAATTTGCCGTCAATCTTCGTCCCGAAATTCGTGCTTACATTCCCACGATCCAACAGATTATACAATCTGGTTTCATCAGGCGTCAGAATCACCTTCACCTTGTTTTTATCCATCAAGGCTAATTTATTGATATTCAGAATCTTTTCAGTGGTAGTTTCCACAACGGGCATAACCGGATCCTCCCCCACCTCTACCATTCGGCGGGACAAATCGAAGGAGTACACCTTGGTAATGAAAGGAGATTCGGTCCCTTCCTCGCTAAGGGCCAGAAATATCGCGTTTCCGGCAATCCGCTCCGTTGGAGGGTCCGTCTTTAATACGGCTTCTGCCGAAGGAATTGCGACGGCTGGATACATTAAGAGCTGCATGTCCCGCCTCCGAACGGTCCAGTCCTGGATTTTGCTGATATTTTTCCGAGCATAGGCTTCGCCGTACAGGACTCCCTTGCAATGTCCAAAGTCAAGCTCCTTATCTACTTTGGATTTGACCTCCCTGATCGCTTCCGCAATGCTTGTCGATTCCTGCGTAATAAGCAGTGATTTCTTATCCCCAGTCTTAGGGTCTCCCGAGGGAATCGCCATTTTGAAGGTAAATCGGTTCATATCGGGGTTTTTCTCAGAGACGTCAACACCAATGGACACGACAAAAAGTCTGAGATCGATATCCCTAAAATCACATCCCGACACAAATAAAAAAGAGCAGCACATGAGCCAGACCAGCCATCGTTTCAGGTCTTTCATGCCTTCTTCCTCCTTTTCCTCCATACCGCATAGAATAATAGGGCAATGAGCAGGAATTCCCCAGCGAACCGGACGTCCAAAAAGACAACCGCCATATCATTTAATATGTATTGATTAACGATAAACGACGTGCCGAAGGTAATCAGGGAAAAGAGGAGAAGCACCCACCATTCGAATTTCCTCCTTTTAGACATCGCTCCCCCCTTATCGACCTTTAATCCGAAGCCTCCCAGAATCAACTCCTTGCCCACATGCCAATGAACGATGGAATTCACGAGGGAGAGGCACATATACACCACGTAGAAGACATAAATCATCCGTTCAATGATGAAATAACGAATCCGAAGCGAGTCCACCGTCGAGAAGGCAGGATACACGTGTCCTCCGGCGCCCGCGGCTCCCAATATGCCGATGGATGCAAAGATCGAAACCAGAAGAGTAAGAATACTAACCATCACAATCGCCCAAATATGCCGCACCCTGAATCGGTGAAATATCCGATTAAATACCACCATGTTCACGTAACCCGTAAAAATATAGGTTGCCGCGGCCACAGTCTCGTAATTGGGCATATTCCATGTATAGGTAATGATCTGCCTTACGGCATCCCAGCTGAAATACGGATTGCTGAAGATACGCCATGACATATAAGCGATGATAGGCACGGTAATGTACAGAATCATCTCCAGGGCATACAGAATGGACTCGGAATCCAGCCTGGCACTAAGTCCAACCACCACCAGAAATCCCATCAGAACGATATAGGGAGACACATCCGGACTGATGTAGCGAGAGGTAATGTCAACGAAACTGACCAAGGTAATGACGCTGGAGAAATACCACCCAAGTCCATATAAAACAAGCAGGATGCCGGATATCCACTTGGGCATGACCGAACGAAAAATCTCCGGCAGCCCCTGTCCCGGAAATTTCTGAATCAGTTTCACGAAAGTAAACAGCAGCAGGGTGCCGATTGGAATGGCCACGACAATCGACATCAGCGCACCGTCAAAGCGATCCGTAATTAAGATGCGGGGGACATAATTAATCAGGTTGATGGTTGCATTGAGCAGGAAGAGGTAATAAAAATATTTATTTCTAACCACTTCGCTGATCTCCTTTCTTGTTCCAATCCATAGCAAACATCTTCAAGAAGGGTTTGCCAAAGGACCTGAGGCTCGTAAGGTACATGATCATGGCCACCATGCCGAGAACGATGCCAACCAAGCCGAAGAAGGTGGCCAGGACAATGAACAAATACTTCGTGACACGGATGCCTGAGCTCATCATCGTTATCGGGATCACGAAATTTGTTATTGCAACCGCGGAAACCAGAATGATCATGATGTTACTAACCAATCCCGCCTCCGTAGCAGCGGTTCCCAGAATGAGGCCCCCTACCGTAGTTGCGGTTTGACCAATCGCTTTGGGCAGGCGAACACTCGCCTCCGTCAGAAATTCCATCGCCAGCAGCATGAAGATCACTTCAAAGAAGGACGGATACGGCACCGTAGCCCGGCTTCCCGCAATAAGCAGCGTAACCTGCATCCTCAATATTTCCGGATTATAGGAGGTAAAGGCCACATAAAGGCTTGGCATCAGCACGGTGACAAACAATGCGATATACCGGATTCCCTTGAGAAACCAGCCGATCGGGGGAAGCTGTATTTTGTCATCCATCGCCGTGAAGAAATCATTGAATATAGCCGGCAGTAAAATGGCATAGCCCGTGGAATCCATCAACACAGCGATCTTTCCTTGAGATATATTCAATACGGTCCGGTCAGGGCGTTCGGTCAGCATGAGCGTCGGATACAGACGGAATTTAGGATGCATTGTATGTCTCTCGATTTCAGAGGCCGATTGCACAATATCCGCCTTGATCTCGGACAATCGCTTTCTAAGCTCCTGTAATACCGGTTCTTCCACTTTGCATGCATCATACATAATGATGATTCGAGTCTGTGATATTTTGCCAAGGGTCATGAATTCCGTCTTCAAATTCACGGTTTGGTAACGGTGGCGAATCAGATTCAGGTTCACCTCGATATTTTCCGTAAACGAATCATCGGGGCCCTGAATGACGTTCTCCGTACTGGCGGGTTGGATAAAGCTTGCATTAACCAATACGGAGTCAAACAGGAGCACGCTGTCCCGAATGAATATGGCTACGCAGCCCCTTAGTATATTACGGAGCAACTCCTGTTTATCTTTCGGCTCCACACTTGAGGGAAAGGATCGGATGAATTGGTCGTATAACTCCAAGGAATTCAGCTCATAGAAACGGTTGATCAAATTATCGTTAATCATAGCGGGGTCGCACATGCTCTTAAGATAAATCAATAACGCATGCTCACCTTCATTCTTCAGCTCACGCTGCTCGATATCCCCGACATTACGGAGATGTTCTTGCAAACATTGCCTGGCTTCCTCCGCATTTAGATATTGTTCGCTGGTCATGATACCACCCCTCATTCACTAAATTCCGGTTCTCCCGCTGTTCTTTAGGTTCTGCACAAATGCCCCAAATTATTTACAATCATCCAGAAAAACTTAGGAAGACTGTGAATCGAAAACACCTAGTTTCTAATCATTCCCATGTGGTAATAATGAAGACAAGAGTCGGAGTTTAAGGGCAACGCCCATAGAAACTGAGGAGGAATCGTGAATGAACCCATCCAATTCATCGCATCAAGAACTGCCGCAATTTCCGGAGTCGCTGTGGGTAGCGACAACCGAACTGCCCACTTTCCCGCGCTTAGCCGAAGATATTGAGGCGGATGTTGCCATCGTCGGAGCCGGCATAACCGGTATCACAACCGCTTATCTGCTTGCTAAGGCAGGCAAGGATGTCGTGCTCATCGAAGCAGGGCAAATCCTGAACGGAACCACCGGTCATACCACAGCTAAGGTTACGGCACAGCATGGGCTCATTTATCATGAATTTATGAATCATTTTGGGGAGGAGAAGACAAGACTCTATTACGAAGGCAATCGGGAAGCGATTGAATTCATTAGGGATATTATTGGCGGAGACGAAGGGAAATTTGGGCTGAAGCTGGAGGATGCCCATATTTACGCTCAACAGGAGGACAAGTATCTCGCGAAGCTGGAGGACGAAATCAAAGCCTATGAGAAGCTTGGCATTCCGGGAGAATGGCAGGACAGCCTTCCTCTGCCTATGCAGATTCGGGGAGCCATTAAGATGCCCGGACAATATCGATTCCACCCTTTGCAATATCTTAAGCATCTGACCGAACAATTCCTGAAGCTTGGAGGACGGATCTACGAGAACACGACCATGGATGAAAAGGCCGGAACCGATGGACCGATCACACTGCTGACCAAACGGGGCGGTCACCGGATTACTTGCAATTACGCAGTATCCGCCTCTCATTTTCCGTTCATTGACAGGAAAGGACTGTTCTTCACGCGCCTGCATGTGGGACGCTCCTATGCTATTGCAGTCAAACCCGAAACCGCTTATCCGGGCGGGATGTATTTAAGCGTGGATCAACCGACCCGTTCCCTGCGGTCCGCTTCTTATGGCGGTGAGGATTTGGTTATCGTTGGAGGTGAGAATCATCCGACGGGCCGCAGCATCTGCACCCATCAGCATTACGAAAACCTGGAGCTTTTTGCAGGAAAGCTGCTGGGCGCTTCCGCGATTCCTTATCGCTGGTCGGCCCAGGACCTGATTACACTGGACAACATGCCTTACATCGGGCCGATCACATCCAATCAGGATCGGATCTTTGTCGCGACAGGCTTCCGGAAATGGGGCATGACAACAGGAACATTGGCCGCGAATATCATCTGTGATCAAATCTTGGAGAAGGTTAACCGTTACGCCGACGTCTTCAACCCGTCCCGCTTCATGGCAGATCCAAGCATCAAAACATTTGTTGCACAAAATGCTATGGTTGCGAAGGATTTCGTTTCCGGCAAGTTCGAAATGTCCCATGCTGATATTACCGAGCTGAAGGCAGGCGAAGGCGCCATCGTCCGCCATAACGGTCAGCGCGCCGGGGCTTACAAGGATGATGAGGGGCATCTCCATCTTGTGGATACGACCTGTACCCATCTCGGTTGCGAAGTAGAATGGAACGAGGGTGAGCGCTCATGGGATTGCCCTTGTCACGGATCACGCTACCGCTATAATGGCGAGGTGCTTG
The DNA here is from genome assembly GCF_018613005.1 of Paenibacillus sp. ISL-20. Taxonomy (NCBI): domain Bacteria; kingdom Bacillati; phylum Bacillota; class Bacilli; order Caryophanales; family Paenibacillaceae; genus Paenibacillus; species Paenibacillus sp. ISL-20. The sequence continues at coordinate 211,355 of NZ_JAGGRD010000036.1, read as the reverse complement.
AAGGACCGGCCATTGAGCCGTTGAAGCAGTTGGACCCGGAGAGCTAAGCGGACGCTATCGCTCCCTCAAGGACTCTAACCTAAAAAAAGTGAAGCCCATGCGAGCTTCACTTCTTTTTTTATAACAGGGGACTACACCGGGGCGGCCTAAACTTAACCAAAAATAACATATTTCTGGTATAATAAGCTTACAAATCGTTACGGGAGGGACAATCATGGTTCTAGGCCCTGAGTATTTGGATCGAATTAAAGAGGACGTCTCGGAGATAAAGGCAAAGGAGAAGCTGCGCGGTATCCGGCAACAGAGCCTGCTTAGTGATTTTTTAATGACCCTTGCTGCTGCAGGTGCCTTCATTGTGGTGGCTGCCATCTTTGGTTTTATCTTGTATAACATACGATATTAGAAGCCCTTCCCCATGCTTCCAAGGTGGTAAGTCTCTGAAGTTTATACTTTCTTGCAAGTCCAAAAAGGCACCCTGACGGGTGCCTGTGTCATGTTATGACCTGGCCTGGATTAACCTAGTAAGCCAGCCTAAGCGATTTCTGGTGCCGGCTCCTCGCGGTAGGCCTCAAGCGACCGGTCCACGATGACCTGTACAAAACCCGGATCCATATCCTGAATCCATGGCATGGCGTTATTCCAAGCATTTTCCTCAATTTGAAGCGCGATCTGATTCTGCTCCCATTCATCCACCGTTCGATCCATCCGGTCACAGAGTTCTGTCAGCATCAGGTCCATCGAATGGCCCAGCTCATGTGCAAATACCACTGCATAATAGGCATGAAACGGCTCAAGTGTGCCAAACAGCTGCAAACACTGCTGGCGTATGACTTCGGTATACATCGTCACGCTGTGCGAATTCATAACATATTTCCCGCCGATTAACCGGCCCCCTGGGAAATACGCCTCCATCTCCACGGTGACACTGCTGCCCGACCGACGTAGAAGCTCTTGCGTAATTCGGTTCAGTTCGGACTTATTCAATAATGATCATGGCTCCCTTTAAAGATATAAACAACATTATAAAAGAACCATATGAAAATGCAATATCAAATATGCCTGCCTGCTTACTCTAAACCTACCAAAAACCTTTAATTATGCTAAAAAAAGAAGACCCACTCCGCACTCGAATGGGCCTTCTTATGATGGTAATCCTCGCCTCGCTATCCAGCCTCATGCTGGTCGCTGAATTGACTGTTATACAGGTCCGCATAGAAGCCGCCTTGAGACAGCAGCTCTTCATGGGTTCCTTGCTCGATAATGCTGCCCTTGTTCATGACCAGAATCAGGCCCGCATCCCGAATCGTGGACAGCCGATGCGCAATGACAAAGCTGGTTCGGTCTTTCATCAGCTCATTCATCGCTTTCTGGATATAGAGCTCTGTCCGCGTATCCACGCTGCTGGTGGCCTCGTCGAGGATTAGAATGGACGGGTTGGCCAGAATGGCACGCGCAATGGTAAGAAGCTGCTTCTGCCCTTGCGATATGTTGGAGGCCTCCTCGTTCAGAACGGTATCGTAACCGTCCGGCAGTGTCCGGATGAAGTGATCCGCGTGAGCCGCTTCCGCCGCTCGGATGATCTCTTGTTCCGTGGCGCCTTCGCGTCCATATCCGATATTGTCCCGGATTGTCCCGTTAAAGAGCCATGTATCCTGCAGCACCATTCCGAACAGGCTGCGGAGTTCACCGCGCCGAAGAGCCGTAATATCTGTGCCGTCTATCGTAATCTTGCCCTTATTCAGCTCATAGAACCGCATCAGCAGATTAATGAGCGTAGTCTTGCCTGCACCGGTCGGGCCGACGATGGCGACCGTTTGCCCGTGCCTTACGTCCACATTCATATCCTCGATCAGAAGCTGGTCTGCTTTATAGCCGAAACTCACGTTCACGAAAGACACATCGCCAAGCGGCTGCTTGAGTGCTGCCGGAGCTGTATGCTCTGACACTTCTTCTTCCTCATCCAGCACTTCAAATACGCGCTCTGCCGATGCTATGGTAGATTGAATGACGTTCGCGATATTCGCAAGCTGGGTGATCGGCTGCGTGAATTGGCGTGAATATTGGATGAATGCTTGAATATCCCCGATCTCAATCGCTCTGCGGGTAACCAACACACCGCCGACAACACTGACGATCACATAACCGATATTGCCGACAAAACCCATCAGCGGCATAATGGTACCCGATATAAACTGGGCTCTCCACCCGGCATCATAGAGCTTATCGTTGACCTCATTAAATTGCTCCATGGACTGTCGTTCCCGGCCAAAGGCCTTCACCACTTTATGACCTGTGTACATTTCTTCCACATGCCCGTTCAGCTCACCCAAATGCTTCTGCTGAGCCACAAAATGCTTCTGCGAGCGTTTGGCAACGACAATTGTAACCACCACACTAAGCGGTAGGGTCAGAATAACAACTAATGTCAACAGCGGGCTGATCGTGAGCATCATCACGATGACGCCAACCAGCGTGACTATCGAGGTAATCATCTGTGTCAAGCTCTGCTGAAGTGTACTGCTGATATTGTCCATATCGTTGGTCACCCGGCTCAGCGTTTCCCCATGTGTCCGAGCGTCAAAATATTTAAGCGGCAAACGACCGAGTTTGTTGTAAACATCCTTACGCAAATCATACACGGTCCGCTGGGCCACACCAGCCATAACATATTGCTGGATGTAAGCAAACAGTGAGCTTAAGAGATATAAGCCTGCAAGCCAGAGCATGATCGTCCGAATCGCGTCAAAATCGATCCCAGCCCCCGGCACGCCTTGCATCTTGGCCATGAAGCCTTTGAACAGGATCGTGGTTGCATCCCCCAATATTTTCGGGCTCACGATGCTGAATATCGTACTGAGAATAGCTGCGATCAAGACGATCATCAGCTTGCCGGTATGCGGTTTGAGATATCGCGTTAACCGGCGAAAAGTGCCTTTGAAATCCTTGGCTTTCTCCCCCGCCATTCCAGGTCCGTGCGGGCCGCCGCCAAAGGGACCGCCCGGTCCCCGAGGATGTCCTCCCCGTTTCTTCTCACTCATGCGATCTCCTCCTCTGACAGCTGCGAGGTGACGATTTCGCGGTACACATCGCTGGAAGCCATAAGCTCCACATGCGTGCCGATGCCGGCTATACGTCCCTCATCCAGCACAATAATCCGGTCAGCGTCCATGACGGTGCTTACCCGCTGAGCAACAATCAGAACGGTAGCTTCCGTCGTTTCCTCGCGGAGCGCTGCGCGAAGATTGGCATCCGTCTTGAAATCCAACGCCGAGAAGCTGTCGTCAAACACATAAATCTCAGGTCTCCGAACCAGCGCCCTTGCAATCGAGAGCCGCTGCTTCTGACCTCCCGATACGTTGCTGCCGCCTTGCGAAATCTCGGCATCGTATCCGCCTTCCATGGATGAGATGAAATCGGCCGCCTGAGCAACCTTCGCTGCATGCTGGATTTCCTCGTCCGTCGCATCTTCTTTACCATAACGGATATTCTCCGCGATGGTTCCGGTGAAGAGCAGCGCCTTCTGCGGCACGAATCCGATCCGGCTCCGGAGCTGCTCCTGAAGCATGTCCCGAATATCCGTACCATTAACGAGAATCCGTCCCGAGCTCACGTCATAGAAACGAGGGATTAAGCTGATCAGCGTCGATTTACCCGAACCGGTTCCGCCGATAATCGCGGTAATTTCACCCGGCCCGGCACGGAAGGAAATATCGGATATGGCGGGCTCCTCTGCACCCGGATAATAGAAGGTCACATCCTGGAATTCAATCGATCCCTGCTGCACACCGATATTGCGCGGCTGTTTTGGATCGTGGATCTCCGGCATCATGTTCAATACCTCATTGATCCGGACCGCCGATGCCTGTGCACGCGGAATCATGACAAACATGACGGATAGCATGATGAGAGAGAACATGATCATCATCGCGTATTGGAGAAATGCCATAAGGTCACCGACCTTCATATGCTCGGTATCTATGCGATGGGCTCCGAACCAAACTATAGCCAGCGTTGCAAAGTTCATGACCAGCATCATGACAGGCATCATTGCACCCATAATTTTATTCACTTTAATGGAGGTGGCTGTCAAATCCTCATTCGCATCATTAAAGCGGACGGTTTCATGATTCATCCGGTTAAATGAACGAATGACCCGGATTCCGGTCAGATTCTCCCTCAGCACGCGGCTCAGTGTATCGATCTTCACCTGGATCGCTTTGAATAGCGGAATCCCCTTTTTGGCGATGAGGAAAATAGCCAGGGCCAGAATCGGCAGGACGATGAGAAGTACCGTGGTCAATCCCGGGTCTCTCGATACGGCCATTATAATGCCCCCGATACACATCATCGGCGCAAGCGCCATCATGCGAAGGATCATGATCGTGACCTGCTGCACCTGCGTAATATCGTTCGTTGTACGGGTAATCAGGGATGCCGTACCGATCTTGTCAAATTCCTGAAGCGTGAAATTCTCGACATGGGAGAATACGCGTCCCCGAACAATCTTCCCAAATCCCGTAGCTGATTTAGATGCCAAATAACTCGCGGCAATGGAGCACACCATGCCCCCTGCTGCTACCAGGAGCATAAAGCCGCCCACACGCCAAATGTAAGGCACATCTCCCTTTACAATGCCGATGTCCACGATGTCCGCCATCAAGGTCGGCAGGTAAAGATCAGACAGACACTGGAAAAATGTGAACAGCAGGACAAAAATAACCGCTGTCCGGTACGGTTTCAAATAGTGAAACAGTTTTAGCAAATTCCCCACCCCTACTCATTGTCTGAAGTCGTTTCGTTCGTTTTGTGCTTTTGCTCGTGAAAATGATACACCTTCGTTAACAGCTCTGTCAGTTTGACGCTGTCCTCTTCTCCTAAAAATTCCACCAGCTCGTTAAAGTTGTTTCTCACCTTCTGATAGGTTTCTTGGACAACGCGATTCCCTTCCTCGGTAAGCTGCACACGCACCGCACGTCGATCCTGTACATCCATCACCCGTTCCACCAGACCTTTGCTCTCCAGAGCGTTAATAAATTGAGTGATCGTCGGTGACGTAACATTCATCATGCTGCTGATTTCGGACACTTTCATGCCAGGACCATCAGGCACGATATGATGTTTAAGTCCCATCAGAACGCGAATCTCGCCGGGCGTATAGCCGGAAATCAAGTGCTGATCCCATTCCTGCTTATGGAACATGCGAATGCTGTACAAGAGCCTGCCGGCTACGCTATCTTCTCGCCGGCCAGCCTTCATGCACAGCCCTTCCCGCGAATCCTTTTCCTCTTTCCGGTTGTTCTCTTTAGGTAAATCTGGATGTATGTTCTCTTCCATGGTCCACCTCTTTTCTGCAACTACTTAAACAAATAGATAGTCTGCCAATTTATTTGGTTCCCTAACTATATACCCGAAGAAGACCGAAGTCAAATCGACTTCGGACCTCTCGTAACATCCATTATTCGTCATCGTACATAAGCTGCTGGTAGTTCCCTCTGCGGTCTCTCTCGCTCTTCCGCGAGGACTTGCCTGAGCTCTTATTCTGGCGGCGGGTGCTGACCCTCTCTTTACTGGCAATATAGGCGAGCTCCCGCTCCGTCTTCTTGTAGTTCGCATATCGTTTCGCATCCAGCGTTCCGGCCTGCAGCGCTTCCTGAACCGCACAGCCGGCCTCCGTCTCATGGCGGCAATCCTGGAACCGGCACTGCTGCACCAGCGCGGAAACATCCGCAAAGGTTGCCTCGAACCCTTCTTCCGAATCCCACAGCTGCAGCTCCCGCATGCCTGGCGTATCTACCATAATCGCGCCTCCCGGCAGCACGAAAAGCTCTCGGTGCGTCGTGGTATGCCGTCCCCTTGCGTCCTCCTCGCGTATCCCCTGAACCCGCTGCAGCTCCTGGCCGGACAGCCAGTTCAGGAGGGTGGATTTACCGGCCCCGGAGGTACCCGTAATGGCAATCGTCTTCCCCTGCATCAGATAAGGCTGCAGTTGCTTCTTTCCTTGATCCATCAAGGAGCTCACCGCATGAACCGGCACGCCCGGTGCAACAGCCTCTACCTGTGCGACATAATCTTCCGGCGATTCACATAGATCCGCCTTGGTAAGCAGCACAACCGGTGCGGCTCCGCTCTCCCAGACCGCAATCAGGTAGCGTTCAATCCGGCGAACACTAAAATCCTTGTTGAGTGCGTTAATGATAAACACGGTATCCATGTTCGCGGCAATGATCTGCTCATCCGGCACGCTTCCTGCTTCCTTGCGCGTCACAGCAGATTGGCGGGGGAGCAGCTTATGAATGACGGCACGAGATTCCCCTTGCAGCGGTTCCACCATGACCCAATCGCCAACAGCGGGAAAGTCGCTTTTGCTGGCTGCTTCGTATTCGTATTTGCCCGTGACAATCGCGGACTGCTCTCCCTCTTGCGTAATAATGCGGTATTGCTTCGAGAATTGGGCTGTGATGCGTGCCGGTACCAGCGCTTTATCCTGCTGCGGAATCTGCTCAGCCATCAAACTCCAATGTTTATTCCATCCATATGCTTGTAGCGTAGTCATGTCTTGTTTAGTCAAATTCGTGATATCCCCTTATCGTTATTGGATTGGTTGTTATCAAACACAAAAAAACCGCAGATTTGTATCCGCGGCTGATCTGGATCTATGCAAGAAGAAGGCATCAACCCCCATACAGCCTACAATCAAGCCGTTAAAGGTCATACCAAGCCCTTAAAATAGACACAAAAAACCCGCAGGATACCAAGCACGGTCTCCTGCGGGTTCTTGAGTATGGAGTTAGAGACAAGTGTGGTTACATGCCCCATACCCCTATACTATTAGAATTTCCCGTCCAAAGAGACCAACGTCAATGCGAACCATCCACTATGCATCATAACCATTTGACATCAGCCTCCTTCAGCTAAATTAATATATCCGTATTATAGGGGTCATATTTCCAGGTGTCAACATCTCATGCAAAAATTAGATGCGCCTGTAGTGCCTCCACTCCTCCGGCAGCAGCGTACCATACTGGCGATTTAGAAAGCGGTCATCCACCAGCGTCAGTGTCCCGCTGTCCTGCTCTGAGCGGATCAAGCGTCCTCCGGCCTGCAGTACTTTGTTCATGCCCGGGTACACGTAGGCATAATCGTATCCCCGTTTGCCGGAACGATCGAAATAATCCTTGATGATATCATTCTCGAATGATAGCTGCGGCAATCCTACGCCGATGACCACGACACTCGACAGCCGTTCTCCCTTCAAATCAATGCCCTCGGAGAAAATACCGCCCATTACGGCAAAGCCGATCAGCGGATCCTCCGCATCCGCCTGGAAGGCATTCAGGAATGCCTCCCGCTCCTCCTCACTCATCCCATGCCCCTGAAGCAAGGTACTCGCTCCCGGGTTCATTCTGGCAAACGCCTCATGAATATCCTGCATGTAAGGATAGGACGGCAGGAAGATCAGGGTATTCACCGGCTTTTCCTGAACCAGTGCACTCAGCATCCGGACGATGGCTTCGCTATTGCGCTCCCGATCCTTGAAGCGCGTCGATAACGGCAAAATTCGAACATCCAATTGCTCGGAAGAGAAAGGAGAGGGAATCGAGAGGCTGTAGTCCTCTTCCTCTGCTCCCAACATGTCGCGGTAATACCCGAGCGGCATGAGGGTTGCCGAGAAAAATACGCTGGAGCGGTAGTTTTTTCCCGCTTGCTGGAGCAAATAAGAGGGGTCCAGACAAAACAGCTTGAGAAACACCTCGCTCTGACTCATCTCCGCATACGTGACAAAGCGGTCGTCATACAGCTTGGAGATGCGCAGATACCCCTGCACGGCAAAATAGCACTCCAGGAGCGCATCGGCCTCATCCCCGCTCTTGCCAGTCATCAGTTCGGCCTCTGCCTGGAGCGAAAAATCCTCCAGCAGCTCCACCATCATCTCCGGCTGCTGGGACCCGACAATCCGCTCTTCCTCCTCACTGACCTTGCGCAGCACTTTAAAGCGGTTATTCACCCGCTTCGCGGCGTTGTAAAGCGCGGGATTGCTCTCTTTGTAAGCTCGTTGCAGTTCCAGAAAAGCCGATTTATTCAGCTCGGCCGAGAACATTCCCCGCGCCCGGTCTACCAGATTGTGTGCCTCGTCAATGAGCAGCACACTGCGCTTCTTCACATCCTCCGGCATCCGCTTAAAGGATACACGCGGGTCAAACACATAGTTGTAATCGCAGATGACGGCATCAGCTGCATACGCGGCATCCAGCGAGAACTCAAACGGACACACCGTATGTTTCCGGGCGTACTCTTCAATAACGGGCCTCGTGATCAACGTTTCATTCGAGAGCAAATCCAGTATGGCGCCATTTATCCGGTCATAATAGCCCTCCGAGAACACGCAGCCCATCTGCCCGCAGCCCTCAGCTTCACGGAAACAAATCTTGTCCTTCGCCGTCAGGGTGACCGTATGCATGCAGAGTCCTTGACGCTCCATGCGCGCCATAGCTTCCTCCGCTGTCGTTCGGGTGATCGTCTTGGCTGTCAGATAAAAAATCCGCGACAACAGGCCTTCACCGATCGCTTTAACCGAGGGAAACAGCGTGGATATCGTTTTCCCTATGCCCGTTGGCGCTTTGGCAAACAATTTCCGTCCTTCCCCGATGCTTTTATAAACGGCTCCGGCCAGCTTTCGCTGCCCCTCGCGGTAGGCGGGAAACGGAAACTTCAGTTCCCGGATGCTTCGATCCCTCCGCTCGCCATGCTCCCGCAGCAGGTTGGCATAAGGCGCATAAGCCGCCACGACCTCCAATACGAAGGATTCCAGCTGTGCAAAGCTCCATTCTTGTACGAACTGCTTCCGCTCTCCACTCGGGACTTGAAAGTAGGTTAATCGCACCGCCATCTTCGGAAACTCATGCTGCTTCGCGTACATATAGGCATACATTTGGGCCTGCGCCCAATGAACCGGATACGTGTGCTCCGTAATCTCGCCTAAATCGCCGGAGGTCGACTTAATCTCGTCAATCATCATCCGCTCTTCCTCTTGAATCAGACCGTCGCAGCGGCCTTCCACCACAAACAGAAGATCCTCGTAAGGAATCTCCACTTCAAGCAGAACTTCCTTTTGATCGTTCTCACCATAGTCGCGCTGTACCTGTTGATGCGCACGGGTCCCCTCGGTAAGGGATGTCGCCGTGCGAAAACCCGAAGTAATGCTGCCGCTGCGAAAGACATATTCCACCAGCGGCCTGACGGATATTTGAATAGTATGAGGCATGATGGTCTCCTTCGTTCATGTTCTATGAAGGGTATTATACCAAACATTCGTTCCTGAAAGCGAAGCATCTACCTTCATTCGGCAACAAAAAGCGTGCAGACAGCATCCTGACAGGATAGCGTTCTGCACGCTGTATGCAAGAAGTGTTTACGGGGCTTTCTTCTGCATCTGATCCAAACTCTTGAACTCGTACCCCCGGTTCCTGGCTTCGTCAATGATCCGCCCAAGCGCCTCGGTATTGTCCTTGGAGATCGAGTGCAGCAGGATCACAGCACCCGGGTGGAGCTGCGCGGTTACCTTATCATAGGCATACTGCGCACCGCGCTGGGACTTTACGTCCCAATCCATATATGCGAGCGACCAGAAGACATTAGTGTAACCTAGCTGCTTGCTGGTCCCCAGTGACCGCTCATCGAAAATGCCGCGCGGCGTACGCAAATATTTCATATCCGGCTGGCCGGTTATGCGCATAACCTCCTTCTTCACCCGCTCCAGTTCCTCGGTCAGCTTCTCGGCCGAGATCGTGGTTACATCCGGATGATTCCAGGAATGGTTGCCGATAATGTGTCCCTCCGCCGTCATCCGCTTCAGCAGATCTTCCTGTGTCTTTACGTAGTGTCCGGTCACGAAAAAGGTGGCAGGCACCTTCTTCTCTTTGAGCGTATCCAGGATACGGGAGGTATATCCGTTCTCGTATCCGTTATCAAACGTAAGATATAGCTCTTTCTGCTCGGCATCGCCCATGAAGATCGCGCCGTATTTTTGCAGAAGCTCCTTAAAACCCTCCTCATTGATGGAAGGCAGTTGGCCATTGACGCTTTTTTTGAATCCAAAATGAAACGGACCGCTTCCTACTGCCAAAGCCGCTCCCGATATGGACAGCATCACCGCCAAGCTCATCAGAAGCGCAAAGGCCGACCGAAGGATATCACGTTTCTTCATATCCGTTCTCTCCTTCTTTGTTGTGATATGGATTGATTCCCCTCATGAAAGACGTACAAGGGTTGCATCACCTAATATCCCACAAATCGGAGCAAACTATGTGCTAGCCAAAGAGGACCCTGTCACCGCATATGGCAGGGTTTCACGTGATCTTGATCAATCGGCCTTTCTGGTGACTTTGCAGTGCATACTCAATCATACGGATGACATTACGGGCTTCTTCAGGCTGAACGGGTAACGGGCCATCCTTAAGAATCGCTTCAGCCAAACCCTGATAAAAGGCCTGATAACGTCCCGGCAGCGTCTCAATCTCGCCCTGAACCGCCAGTCCGCTCAGCTCAGTAGCAAGCTCCCCGTACTGGTCCGGCTGGTCTTCACCCCAGCCCGCATCCCCCGGGTGCATTCCCTGCTTCAGCTGGCCTTCCTGAGGGTCTGTTCCATATTTCAGGAAGCTTCCTTTATCCCCGTGCAGCTCGAATTTCGGGCCGGCTTGCCGGACCAGCGAGCCGGAATGCAGAATAACCCGAAACGTTTTGTAACCCAGCACTAGATGAAAATAATCATGAGTTTTGGACCCTTTGCGCTCCGTTCTCAAATCCGCCCACAGCGTCTCCGGCAGACCGAACAGGAACAGCGCCTGATCAAGCAGATGCGAACCCAAATCGTACAGGATGCCGGACCCGGGAATCCCCTGTTCCCTCCACCGCTCCGATTGCACTTCCGGACGGTAACGGCTGAACTGCGACTGATAAATGGATAGCTTCCCGAGCGCTCCCGTCTCCAGCAGGTTGCGGACAGTCAGAAAGTCATTGTCCCAGCGGCGGTTGTGATATACCGTCAGCAGAACTCCCTTCTGCTTGGCCAGATCAATCAGCTGGTCCGCTTCTGCGGATGTTACGGTAAACGGCTTCTCGACGACCACATGCTTACCGGCCTCGATGGCTAACCGGGTATATTCGTAATGCGTTGCATTCGGACTCGTAATGATGACAACATCAATATCCGGATTAGACAAAAGCTCATCCACACTATCGACAACCGCCGTATCAGGCAAATCCTTGTAAACCTTGTCCGGATCTGATGACACAACCGTGTGGACTATGTAATCCGGCACGCTTCTCAGGATAGGTGCATGAAACACCGACCCGGACAGGCCGTAGCCGATGATTCCCGCTTGTATTGCCATAAAGCACGCCTCCTCTTCCCATGGTTCTATGTTGATTCGATATGTATCGCTTTGATTCCTTGCAACATCTTAACATTCCGCAAATATTTTACAACCTCAAATAATACAGCCGCCTGCACATTTATCACTGTGCAGGCGGCTGCTCAATTGCCATTGCAATTAATAATCTGGAGACCTCTTCCGGCTTAGCAGATTTTAGTAAGGATCCGCCTCATGGCCCATGCGGTTAGCATCCTCAACCGCCTGCTCCCGTTCGGGCTCGTTCGAGCCCTTTCTGGCCTGCTCGAGTCCTTCCCGCACGCGGCGTCCATATTCCTCATCCGCATTCGTAAAATATTCCACCATCTTGTCTTGAATCCGGATATCACATTGGATGAGCGCCCCCACCAGATTGCTAATCAAATCGTTCCGCTCCCAATCCTCAAAGGCTCTGTACGTATCCCCAGCCTGCTTGAAGTCCAACGTACGGTCCAGCTTCTGCCGGACGAGGTTGGCATCATAATGGGGCTGATGCGGCTTCGCTGTCTGCGAGGCTTCCACCAGACCGTCGGTCATGGACGGCTCATAATCTACATGCGGGCTTTGCCCTGGTGCCTTATCCACGTAATAAGACATCTGCCCGCCGCGCTGGTTGGTAGCGACCCGCTTCTTCGGCGCATTGATCGGCAGCTGCAAATAGTTGGTGCCCACCCGATGCCGCTGGGTATCCGAGTAGGAAAACGTGCGACCTTGGAGCATCTTGTCGTCCGAGAAATCAAGCCCATCCACCAGCACGCCCGTGCCAAAGGCCGCTTGCTCCACTTCGTTATAGTAGTTCTCCGGATTGCGGTCCAGCACCATTTTGCCCACCTTCAGGAACGGAAATTGATCTGCCGGCCACAGCTTGGTTGCATCAAGCGGGTCGAATTCCAGCTCCGGATGCTCATCATCGCTCATAATCTGAACGCATAGCTCCCATTCCGGATAATCCCCGCGTTCAATGGCCTCATATAAATCCTGTGTTGCGTGGCTGTCATTCATGGCCTGGATCTTGTTTGCTTCTTCCTGCGTGAGGTTCTTAATGCCTTGCTTGAGCGGCTCCCAATGGTATTTGATCAGCACACTATGGCCATCTGCATTGACCCATTTGTATGTATTCACACCTGAGCCCTGCATTTGACGGTAGTTAGCGGGAATGCCCCAAGGAGAGAAAACAAACGTGATCATATGCGTCGCTTCCGGGGAACGGGATACAAAGTCGAACATGCCGACTGGACCCGGAACGTTGGATACCGGATCCGGCTTGAACGCATGAACCATGTCCGGAAATTTGAGCGGATCGCGGATGAAAAATATTTTCAGGTTATTGCCAACCAGATCCCAGTTGCCTTCTTCGGTGTAAAATTTCACGGCAAACCCGCGCGGATCCCGAAGCGTTTCAGGTGAGCCGGAACCGTGGATAACGGTTGAGAACCGCACAAACACCGGTGTACGCTTGCCTTCAACCTGAAACAGCTTGGCCCGGGTATACTTCGAAACAGGCTCATCGCCTACTTTCCCGTATGCTTCGAAGTAACCGTGAGCTCCAGCACCCCGTGCATGCACGACGCGCTCCGGAATGCGTTCCCGGTCAAAGTGCGTGATCTTCTCCAGATAATGATAATTCTCCAGGGTCATCGGACCCCGGTTCCCTACCGTTCTCACATTCTGATTATCCGAAATAGGATGTCCCTGACGATTAGTTAGCGTATCCTCCCGCTCCGTCTCGCCGCGGTTCTGGTCAAAGCCTTCCCGACCTGGGTTCGTTCCATTATTACCATCATGTTCCTGGCCACTCACGAATGTCATTCCTCCTTGGATATAAGGCATGTAAAATGGTTCTCTTACTATGGATATTATGTCCAAGGCGTGAAAATGTATGAAATGCCCCTTAATTTAAAACAAACTTACTCCTGCTCACCCAACAGGGCCCGGGTAAAGCTGATCCATTCTCTGACGGCAAAGGACAGGTACCGGTCCTTTCTCCAAATCATCCCGAGCTGCCAGGGAATGGACGGGTTGTCCAGCGGCAGTATCGTCACCCGCGAAGAATCAATTTCCTTACAGATCGTCTCCGGGAGCAGTGCGATGCCCAAATTGGCGGCCACCATGCCGCTGATGAGATCCCACTGCGAGCTTTCATAGACCACCCTTGGCTCGAAGCCCGCGCTGACGCATTCGCGGATGATCCGGTCATGCAGTGTAAAATCCTCTCGAAACAACACAAATGCCTCGTCGGCTAGCTCATCCAGGTGTACATGATCTCTGCCTGCCAGCCGGTGCGACGGATGGACCAGCAGATTCAGCTTCTCTTTCACAAAGGAATAATAGTGGAATACATCCTCATTAACCGGCAGCACCGCGACTCCGATATCGGTCTGACCGCTTTCCACATCCGCTTCGACCTTCTTGGCGCCATCCTCAATCAGCTGAATGGTAATCTTCGGGTATTCCCGGTGAAACTGCCCGATCACCTCAGGGAAAAAGCTTGAGCCTACCATGGGCGGAAGCCCAATCCGAAGATGGCCGCGCTTCAGGTTCATGAGGTCCTCCAGCTCGGCTGATACCCGCTGAAAAGAATCCACCATCTGCTGCGCCTGCTGATACATGATATGACCCGCATCCGTCAGCTCAATCCGCTTGCCCTGCCGGTAGAACAAAGTTACGCCCCACTCATCCTCCATGTTGCGAATCGTTTTGCTGATCGTTGGCTGCGTAATATACAGCTTCTCGGCTGCCTTGGTGAAGCTTTGGTTCCTCGCTACCTCAAGAAAATACTCCAGGTGCCGTATATCCATCCGATATTCCCTCCGGTTTCTTCTATGTATAGATAAATGGAATGCATCTCATTCGATATATGCATTTTACCTATGAAAATTATCGTTGTAAAATTTCATTAATAATGAAAATTAAGGAGTCCGGTCATGATCAACATGTTGAAAGGAACACTCCAAGTGGCCGGTTTCATGCTTCTTTCCTTAGGGATGGATCAACTGGCCGCCTGGCTGAATATAGGGATTCCGGGCAGCATTCTCGGAATCGTTGTGTTGTTTATACTTCTCGAAACCAAAGTCCTCCGCCTGGAGTGGATTGAGCTTGGCGCCAATTGGCTGCTCGCCGAATTGCTGCTGTTCTTCATCCCTGCAGCGGTCGGCATCATGAAATATTTCCCGATGCTGGAGGCCGAAGGACTCCAGATTCTGGCCGTGGTTTTGTTCAGCACCGTCATTGTGATGGTCAGCTCTGGACTGACTGCCGGCTTCATCTCATCCAGAAAGGAGCGAAAAACACCATGAACATCCTGCTGACGGTCATTCTCGGCTTATTATTGACGGTCGGGATTTATGGGGGGGCCAAAAGACTGTATCGCCGCCTGCCAAAAGTCTATTTATCGCCGCTCCTGATCACCCCGGTACTGATTGTTGTGATATTGACACAAACAGGGGTATCCTATGAATCATACAATGCAGGAGCGCAGTGGATCAGCAAGCTGCTTGGACCGGCTACAATCGCTTTTGCCGTGCCTTTGTACAAAAACTTCCAGACTCTGAAAAAGCATGCGGCCGAAATTATGCTCAGTGTGCTGACCGGATCGGTACTGGCCATGTTATCCTCTGCAGTTCTTGCTAAATGGATGCACCTGAACAGCTCGCTGGCCACCAGTCTCGTCCCGCGCTCCATAACAACACCCATTGCCATGAACGTCTCCGAGGTCATTGGGGGCGTGCCGAACATGACCGCCGTCTTCGTTATTATGACCGGGATTCTAGGCTCCATGATCGGGCCGGCGGTCATGCGGATCTTCCGGATTCGGGGCGATATCGCACGAGGTGTGCTGTTTGGGACCAGCGCCCATGGAACCGGCACCTCCAAGGCATTCGAATTCAGCTCCCTTTCGGGAACGATCTCCAGCATTTCGATGATCGTCGCTGCTCTCTTCACCCTCGGAACCGCACCGCTGATCATGTCTTTTCTTTATTAATATTTGCTAAGCCCCTGACAAAACCGGCGATGGCCGGTTTTTTCGTTGTCTTTTTCGTGTTGTTATAAGAAGCTTATGGACTTACTTTAACTCTTTGACAACCTCCTTCGAAGAGGTCATAATTAGTTCTGTTCATTCATTTTGTAAAATAAATGGTATACAGAATGTATATCAACAGTAAGAATAACGTCTATCGATTCTTAAATAACGGATGGCCGCTGGAGTTTTCGGAAATAGGGTTACGGCGGCATTGAAAGGAAGGCGATACAGGTGTTCTCCACCTCGCGGTTTCGGTTAACGATTACGAAGCCTTTTATATTTTTCTCTGTCATTATGATGCTCAAAAGCTACCTGGCCTGGATGGTCATTTTTGATGATGTTATGCCATGGAAACCGCTCATTACGGAAATCCCTTTTATTTGGCTTGTGTTCAGCTTAATCGAATGGTTTGCTTCCAAGCGAAAGCTCGCTGCCTATATGAGTGTTAACTTATTGCTAACCGCCATATTCTTTGCGGCCATTATGTATTATAAATATTATGGTGTCATTGTTACGTATCACGCGCTGGAGCAGGTCAATCAGGTAACCGCGGTAAGCAATAGCGTCTTCTCCTTGATGGACCCTTACTATCTGCTGATCTTTACAGATATCATCGGGATGTTTTTTCTATTATGGCGCAGTGATCGCGTCAAAAAATGGAAGATTCGGCATGCCAAAAAAGAAAAGCGCAAAATCATTCCCATTGTTTTTGTCGTCTCTTTAATGCTATGCCTATTCCAGATTATGCCGAACCGCGCAAGCATGAACGAAATCGTGAAGGCACAGGAGATGGGCATTCTTAATTATGAGGCCTATACGATTTTCCAACAGGAGAACAAAGAGCTCGTAGATGCCAAGGCCATCACGCAGGATAAAGTCAACGAATTGAAGGGTGTCGGGGCGACTGATCAGGAAGCTGTACTCTCGGGTGTAGCCAAAGGGAAGAATCTGATCATCATCCAGATGGAGTCCTTCCAGAATTTCCTGATCGGTTTGAACATTGATGGCAAGGAAATTACACCAAACTTGAACAAACTCGCTAAAGAGAGCTTATATTTCCCGAACTTCTACCAGAATGTCGGTCAAGGAAATACCTCGGATGCCGAGTTTGTGGTGAATACGTCCTTCTACATTCCGCCGCGGGGAGCGGCAACGCAGCATTATGCGGACAGGGTTCTACCCAGCCTGCCGAGGTTGCTGCAAGGGGAAGGTTATGATACAGCCACTTTCCACACCAATGTGGTGGAATTCTGGAACCGCGGAGAGCTGTACAAGGCCCTCGGGTTCAACCGTTATTACGATAAAGCGTTCTTCGGTGATGAAGATAAGCTGTTCTTCGGTGCCTCGGATGATGCCCTATATTCCAAAACATCGGCCGAGCTGAAAAAGATGGACGATGCCGATAAACCGTTCTATACCCAAGTCATCTCCATGTCGGCTCACCATCCGTTCACGATTCCCGAAGATAAATATCGGATGACGCTGCCGGAGCGATATGAAGGCACCTTTGTCGGCGACTACATCCGCTCGCAGAATTACGCCGATGATGCGCTTGGTAAATTCATTGAGCAGCTGAAGAAAGACGGCGTGTGGGATAACAGCCTGGTTGTTCTCTACGGCGACCACCTTGGACTTCCTATATATTCCTTGGACAACAAGGATAAAGAACTGATGCATGAAATTTACGGCCGTGATTATAACTCCGGAGATATGATCAATATCCCGCTTATGATCCATGGAGAAGGCCTTAAGCCGGAAGTGAAGGAGCAAGTCGGCGGGCAGATCGACCTCCTGCCGACGGTGGCCAACCTGCTCGGCGTAGCGATGGACAATCAGCTTCATTTCGGTCAGGATCTGTTAAACAACACTGATAATAACTTGCTGCCGGAACGGTACTACCTTCCTTCCGGTACATTTATCAACAATACGACCCTGTACATTCCGGGAATCGGCTTTGAGGATGGAACCAAGCATCCGCTTCCGAACTCGGACGAGAAGAAGACCCAAGCTACCAAGGAAGAATTCGAACGCTCGCTGCAGCTGCTCCATCTGTCGGACAGCTATATCAGACAGCTGCCATACCATAAATAGTTCGTTGCTTAATAGGACAAACTCTTTCGGATAATCGGAGGGTTGTCCTTTTTTGCTTGGCAGAGAATGCCGGAAATCCTTGATATATAAGGATTTATACAGCCGAAGGCAACGGTTATTTGACATAGTGGCTTACTTTTTCTTATTATTAATAGCAATATACCTTGTTTTGAATACCGCTTTCGTGGTGAAATTACGTACAACAACTCAAATGACTCATACTCATACGCTGACCATTAAGCCATATATTTTTCATGAACAAATCGATTATGAATTGTAGGAGTGACGATCCGACTTGGACCCCATACGAAGGACAAACAGAATTATATGTTCAACACTTGGCCTTCTTCTGATTGCTTCCGTTACGCATGTTCCCCTGGTGGACATTACTGATTCCGCTACCGCTACGCAGGGATTGGAAGCATCTGAAGGAACTCTTCCATCGCCAACGCCGGTACCCAAGAGTCCGGAACCTGTTCGGTTGATGCTGGAGTCGAAACGCCATTTGTCTCTGCTTTCCTTGCATAACGTTACATCCCGTACTACGGATACCGATATGTTTCTGCTCCTCAAGCACATGATGCTAGACCCTTTAAAATTCCGGTCGAATTATGTTGACAGCCATGCATAGTAAGTGATGGTTATTAAAAAACTAATTCGGATCAGATAAAAAAGGATGTGTTTTGTTTGGATGACAGTATAGGCTTAAATTTATTCTTAGTCGCTGTGCTTATCGCAGCTACCGCTTTTTTCGTTATGACGGAATTTGCTATCATAAGACTTCGTCCCAGCCGGGTAGACCAATTGGTAATGGAAGGGCGTAAAGGCGCGCTTGCCGTCAAAAAGGTAACTTCGAATCTGGATGGATACCTGTCTGCGTGTCAGCTGGGAATTACCATCACGGCACTCGGTCTTGGTTGGCTCGGGGAACCGACCATCGAGAAAATTCTTCACCCGGTGTTTGATAGCTTTTCCATTCCTGCTGCTATCGCATCGCTAATCTCATTTTTGCTTGCATTTATTATCGTGACTTATATTCACGTCGTTATCGGTGAACTTGCGCCGAAGACGATTGCTATTAATAAAGCGGAAGCCGTGTCGTTCATCTGTGCGACACCTATTATCTGGTTCAACCGGATCATGTACCCGTTCATCTGGTTGCTGAACGGATCCGCCAACAAGATCGTTCGTCTGTTCGGCATGCATCCCGCCAGTGAGCACGAAGAAGCTCACTCGGAAGAAGAACTCCGCATGATTCTGAGCGACAGCTATGAGAGCGGAAAGATCAACCAAGCCGAATACGGTTATGTAAGCCGAATTTTTGCTTTTGATGATATGCTTGCCAAGGAGATTATGGTACCTCGTACCGATATGATCTGCCTGTATGTGGATAAGCCGCTTGCTGCCAATCTGCAAATCATCAAGCGCGAGCAGTACACCCGTTTTCCGGTTGTACGCGGTGACAAGGACCAGATCGTCGGTATGGTAAACACCAAGCAGTTCTTCCTGGAGTTCGATGACAATTCCAACATCGACTTGACCAAACTGATTCATCCGGCCATGACGGTATCCGAAGCGATTCCGATCAAGAAGCTGCTGCGGAAAATGCAGCAGGAAGGCACGCATATGGCCATCCTGATCGATGAATATGGCGGCACTTCCGGGATGATCACCATTGAAGATATTCTGGAGGAGATCGTCGGCGAGATCCGCGACGAGTTTGACGAGGATGAAGAACGCGATCTGACCCAGCCTGAGCCGAACCGCATCATTGCCGATGGCAAGGTATCCATTAACCGGATCAACGACCTGCTTCACACCGACTTGAGCACTGATGACCTGGATACGATCGGCGGCTGGCTGTACGGACATAACTCCGAGCTTGCCAAAGGTGATACATGGATTTACGGTGACTTGACGTTTACCATCATCGAGAAGAAGACTCACCGCTACACGAAGCTGCAAATCGTTAAAGAAACGGCCGAATCAGCAGCGGAAGAAGCAGCTGCCGTCGCGGCTGCAAGCGAAAACAACGAATAGATCATAGATAGCCAAGCCGCCATGCAGCCAATACCGGGTTATGCATGGCGGCTTTTTTGTATGCGGGAATGACATTTTAGCACTTTAACAAGTTATAACTCTGCTGTAATATAGAAATAATCTGATTTCATATATATGGGGGGCAGCAAGTCATGAATCGTCAAATCGCTATCATTGGAAGCAGCGGCGGCAATCTATACAATCTCGGCGGCAAAGACCCGCTCAAGCTGCTGGATGAAATATTGATGCAGCTGGAGAGCGCAGGCCTGTCCTGTGGGGCACTGCAGTTTATTGCTGCCCAGGTCTCCATGGATGCAGCCAAGGATACAACGCCTGCCACTCTTTACAGCTGGAGCATCTCTCAAGGGGAGCCGGTCGTTATCGCCGAGGGTACGCTACAGCAGGTCAATCAAGCGGCTGAACGGCTGGACCGGGAGATTGCAGAGCAGATTGAACTCGGCGAAATCGACGGCATCATCGTTATGAGTGCCGATCCTGAGGGCAGCAACCGGCACGCCATTGAGGCTGCTGCCAAGTTCCGACTGCCAGTGACCGGTACTGGCGGAACTTCCATGGCCATCATACAAACCAAAGGCGCGCATGTCATCGCCGCCTCGGGTACAACCGGAACCACCAATCGAACCCGTGCGGTCACCTTCGTCACTTCCCTCAGCAAGCATTGGCGGCTTACGTACCGGCCGGTCATCGGAAATGCAACCGCGAACCTTCACGGGGCTTCCGGGAGCTCGTCGCCATGGCGGCGCATCAATATTCGCGGCATTATGATGGCATCCCTCCCCGGTTTCATCGGCATGGCCCTGATCCTCGCGGTCAGCAAGATCCCGGGGTTATCCTCGCTGACCGAGGTATTTGATCTATTGATCAAGGCGCTGCCGGTCATCGTCGCTGTCATTGCAGCCAAACAGGTATCCGAACTGGACGAGGTATCCATCGTGGCAGGCATCGTGGCAGGTGTCCTCTCCGTCGAAGGGGGCATTATCGGAGGCATCATTGGCGGAATTGGCGCAGGTATCATCGTCCATTACATATTCCGTCAATGCGTGGAGTGGCGTTTCCCTGCAACCACGGTCAACATTGTTGCAGGCGGTATATCGGGTCTGATTGCCGGGTTGCTGGTTTACTTCCTCATTGCACCGATTGCGCTGAGTGCAGGGCAAGGCATCCGCTTCCTGATCGAAACCCTTGTCTCCTGGAGCCCGGCCATAGCCGGGTTGATTGCAGGCCTGCTGATCTGGCCCGCGATCATTGGCGGCGTCTATCATGCGGCCATCCTGCCGATTGTACTGCTGGAGATGGAGACAACAAGCAACAGCTTCCTCGGCGCGGTCGATATGGTCGGTCTGGTGATGGTGTCCGCAGGAATCACGCTGGCCAACATTATCGCCCCACGGGATAAGGGAGAAGCGGCCGTAGCGGCTCCCGGGTTTGCCATCAATATGGGTTTTGGCACTTTCGTTGAAGCTGCCTATCCCTTCATGTTTTCGAACAAACTTGTGTTTGCTGGGGCAATTGCTTCCGCAGGTCTTGGTGGCATGCTCGTCGGTTTATTCGGCGTTCGGGGAACTGCCTACGTGCCTTCCTTTATCGGTCCCATCACATCAAATAACACCATTGGCTTCCTGATCTCCATGGCAGCAAGCATGCTCTGCTCTTTCCTTATTACGTTCTTCGTAAACAAACTATCCGGTTATCGGGATGCGAAGAACACTATGAGTATGTAGTGAGTTTGTAGTACATGGTCAATTATAATATGCAGGATTTTAGCTAACCATTTAGTCTCAAAAAGAGTTTATATAATAGATAGGTTCCTAGTTAGATGCCTATACACAATCGAAAAACGGAAGGAGGTTATCATGATCGTGAAATTCAGAAGCCTATCACTGTTCGCGCTGACAAGTGTCCTGCTAGCCGCTTCGCTAATCTGGAACAGCGAACAAGCAGCCGCTAACGATGCGGAAGACTATTCCGTGATGGCGGCAGGCACGCCCATAACGGACGTTCTTGTTCACAAAGGCAAAGCGTACGTTCCGCTCAAGTCCTTAGCCGATGCAATGGGGTATGAGATTTCCTATAAGCTGAAGGAGGAGTTGGACAACTTTCATCAATATGACTTAAAAGCTGCGAACAGTCCCGCGGTATCGATATGGGGCAACGACAAGTGGGGATATACGATCGTTCGGCGGGCAACGCAAGAGATGAGCGTGAACGATATCGACATTTACAAGCCAGCCAAGCTATGCCCTGAAGAATCGGACCATTGCAAGCTCGATGAACGTAAGTACGAAGGACCCCTCTTCATAAAGAAAACCCTCTACGTACCTGTCCGAGACATGGCCACAGCCTTGAATCTGAAGCTGACCGTGACACAAACCCAGAAAGGGCGCAGCATTCATCTGTCCAAGCGCTAAAGCTCCCATTCATCTGCTCCTCTAACGAATACTACTTAAAAAAAGCCAGGCAGAGTCACAAACTCTGCCTGGCTTTTAATCGAATAGAGGCAATCCAAGCCTTCAAATTCTTCATTCCAGTTCTCTGATCTCTATGTCATCCGCGGACGTGATTTTCGAAATATCAAACTCTCTGAAACTATGGGTGCTCTCTTTCCCATTCATATCAAAATCCTGCTCGATCTTCTTCACACGATCCGGCGTCTTCAAATCCGCCCCATAATATTCAATGTGAAGGTCCGTCTCCCCCTGTACCGTCACCGATGGCAGCCGCCGAATCAGCTCCAGCACCCGTTCCTTCTCTTGCGCCAGATTGTCTGCCGTCAAATCCGCGAACACGATTAAACTGATATTCTGACTGACATTTCCGTCGGCATTTGCGAGTTGGTTATAATCACGCTCAACCGTGTCGAAATCCGAGTTGACATAAGCATCCGCAAACGCCTGGTCCGGATAAAGCTCAGCCAGCAGAGGTTTCAGCTGGTCTCTCAGCTGTTGTCCCCAAAGCAAATTTAAATATGTATCATCCGAGATGGCAGGAGGGCTGGCATCATTGCTGCTAATCGTGAATTCCAGCTCAGGGGACTTCACCGGATGGGCTCTCAGATTGTATGTGCCGATGGCCCAGGTATAGTTCACGTCCATTACTTTAAAGGGTTCGTTGTACTTCTGTTCCAAATAAGACTCTGTCGCTTCCTGGACCTCACGTTTCTCGGCGGCCGTTTTTATGAACGGAGCAGATCCCCAAGTATACCCCGCGTGTATGGACCCGGCGAACAGGGCAAGTCCGATCACCGTCCGCACGACAATTTTCCACGGAGAGGAGAGTTGGCGCCTCCGCTTCTCATCGAACATCGGTTTCTTGGGTGATCGGTAGTTGAAGTAAATAACCGGTATAATCAGACCTATAATATGAATCCCAATGGCGAGCGGACCCAGAATCAGGCCCAAAAATCCTAATGTCATGAAAAAAATAAACAAAGCTGCTCCCTGAAGCGCTATAAGCAGCGTTCCGCCTATAATCATGCCCGGCGTCCCGATATAAAACATCCCGAGCCCGGTGCAGATCAGAGAGAGCAGCGTGGCAATCCATTGATGTTTCTTCAAGTTATCATCCGTCCTTCATGCAAATGGTTTGTGAATCATGGTCAGATCCTGACACACCCTATTATAACCGCTGTTGAGCTTGGTAAAAGAAAAATTTCGATCGATATGCTCTCACAGAAGGCCACGTAATAAGAAGAAGGTTACCTTGCGATCAACAAATATGGTTCAGTTTCGCTAAAAACCTGATCACTCTATAATCTAAAAACCAAAACCCACTTCACCGTAGTGAAATGGGCTGGGGGTTCAACCGAGGCTGTTTTCCGATCAAGCTCTAAACATTGGACCCTACTCCTTCGGATGGATCATTTCTTCCGGACGAACAATTCGGTCAAAATCCTCTCCGCGGAGCAGTCCACTTGCCAGAGCCGCTTCACGAAGTGTTGTCCCTTCTTTATGCGCTTTTTTCGCGATGGCCGCGGCATTCTCATATCCGATATGCGGGTTCAGCGCCGTCACCAGCATCAGCGACCGCTCCATGTTCGCACGGAGAACGTCAAGAGAGGCTTCGATGCCGACCGCGCAATTCTGGTCGAACGAATCCATGGCATCCGACAGCAGGCGTACGGACTGCAGGAAGTTATAGATGATGACCGGTTTGAAGACGTTTAGCTCAAAATTACCCTGGCTTGCTGCAAAACCGATCGTAGCATCGTTGCCCATCACTTGGCAGACTACCATTGTCAGTGCCTCGCTCTGGGTTGGGTTCACTTTCCCCGGCATGATGGAGCTTCCCGGTTCATTAGCAGGGATCGAGATCTCGCCAATCCCGGAACGGGGACCGCTTGCCAGCCAGCGAACGTCGTTGGCGATTTTCATCAGATCAGCAGCCAGCGCCTTTAGCGCCCCATGGGCAAATACAATCTCGTCATGGCTGGTCAGCGAATGAAACTTGTTGCTGGCGGACGTGTAGCTTTTTCCGATCTGCATGCTGATTTCAGCAGCCGTCATTTCTCCAAATTTAGGATGGGCGTTAATGCCGGTACCGACGGCAGTACCGCCAATAGCCAGCTCACGCAGCGGTTCTACGGCGGAAGCAAGCATCAATTCACACTTCTCGAGCATCCGGTGCCAGCCGCTGATTTCCTGTCCGAGGGTCAGCGGCGTTGCATCCTGAAGATGCGTGCGGCCGATTTTGATCAGATCCTTATATTCATCGCTTTTCTTCTCCAGCGTTTTCTTCAAGCGGCGCAGCGCGGGCAGCACATGATCTTCCACGGCCACAACCGCGGCCATGTGCATCGCTGTCGGAAACGTATCGTTAGAGCT
This sequence comes from Paenibacillus sp. ISL-20, assembly GCF_018613005.1. NCBI lineage: Bacteria > Bacillati > Bacillota > Bacilli > Caryophanales > Paenibacillaceae > Paenibacillus > Paenibacillus sp. ISL-20. The sequence goes on along the minus strand of NZ_JAGGRD010000036.1, from coordinate 186,954 downwards.
TTGGGATTTGTTAACGTCGTCGTTGGGATGAACGCGCAGGGCGCTGTCTTTTTGCTCAAGCAGTTGATTCGCACGGTTCGCAATGACTTCGTTCACGTTCATATTGGACTGTGTGCCGCTGCCGGTCTGCCAAACCACCAGCGGAAAGTGCTCATCCCACTTGCCGGCCACAATCTCGTCGGCGGCGGTCTTAATCGCATCCACTTTGTCTGCATCCAGCTTACCAAGCTTGCCATTCACAATGGCCGCGCTCTTCTTCAATATCGCAAATGCCCGAATGATTTCCTTCGGCATCGTTTCGGTTCCAATCCGGAAATTCTCGGAACTGCGCTGTGTCTGCGCTGCCCATAGCTTATCCGCAGGCACTTTAACCTCACCCAGGGTATCCTTCTCAATACGATAATCCATCCCAACTTCCTCCTTTGGCTTCCTTGAATTTAAGCGCTTAATATTCCATCTCCCCTATTATGACATAGACTTGCCCAAGAAAAAAACAGACGGGATGAACGGCTTTGGCTGCCTGGCTTAAAGTGCTGGCTCGGCTGCCTTCTTGGCTCGCTTACTCACCGTCACCTCATACGAAACAGCGACAGGTACCGCACGATTCACTGTGCCTCTTTAATCACATGCTATCGGTAATATTTCCGCCTTACAACAGCCACTCAAACCAGCGCGCATGCCCATCCGTCCGTGCCACCGTAAACTGGCTCGGCACACCTCCGAGGATATAATCGGCATGGAGATGCTCATCCTCCATATTGTTGTAGACATGCACGATATCGCGGACGCTTCCGATTTCATTTAAGTGATGCAGCAGTTTTTGCTTGGACGCCTCCGGAATCTGATTAGCCACATGCGTATGAAATACACAAATGACGGCCTCCTCCGGGATGCCCCTCACGATTTCCGGAAGTAACGCGGTCCCATCCCCTTCCCGGAACTGTATCCCGGTCTGCTGCTTCAGTACCTCCGCCGCATGCTCCAGCATGGATACCCTGTCGTGATTACCCGGCCAGATTAAAGACCGCAGCCACAATAAATGCTCCGGGTTTCGCACGTCATTCACATGCAGATCGATCCCCATCCGATAGACGACCGGGGGACTGGAAGCCAGCAGGAACGGCGTGCGGCTCCCCCTGATCTCCGATGTGATATGAACCTTCGACCCCGCAAGGCCGTAACTCGCCGTGTCCCCATAGGAATAGCTGTATTGATCCCACAGCAGCTGCAATCCGGCACTGGTTCCAAGCTCCACCAAGGCAAGCGGCTTACGGACCTTGTCATAGATCGAGCAGAACACCGGATACAAATACGCACAGCGGCGGACTTCGTTCGTTTGTACCCGTTTACTCTCCAGTATCCCGATAATGGCTGACTGATGCTTCAGCACAAATGAACGAAAATGGGGATAACAGGAGCTCATTTCCTTCGGATGTTCCACAAGACCGGGGTAATACACTCTCAACTCCGGTCCCTCACCCTGGAGCAGCAAATATTGAACGGCCCCAAACAGCATATTGGGTACAGGCTGGCCTGCAGGAACAAACGTTGCAACTTGCAGCAACTCTTCATCATCAGCTATATGGCGCGACAAATACTCATAGAACACACTGGAGCCCGGACATTCCCGCTCAGCAAAATGACGAAACACGTTGACCATCCGTTTATGAGCCACCTTACATCACACCCCTAAAGTTGTAATTAACATTTATCCTGCTTAAGACTAATGTTACATCTTTCCAGGATGCGCGTGGATTTGGATCTTTTATCAGGCTCATTAAGAAAAATAAGATGGAGACAAAAAAAGAACCGATCCTAAATGAACTGCACCCCAATTGTTAGGTCATGTCTAACAATTAGGGGCATTTCAAAAGGGTGGTTCTTCTACTAAGGATACTGTTGTTGTCTAGACTGCCGGACGATCCAATAGATACAAGTTCCGATACCGCGGATACCGCTCCATCAGCTCATCGTGGGTACCCCGCATAACGATTTGGCCGTGTTCCATGAATAGGATCTCATCCATGCGCTCCACGCCCACCAGATGATGCGTCACCCAGATCAGCGTCCGGTCCTGCAGACTGGCGAACATAGTGGATAACAGTTCCCGCTCGGTTTTGGGATCCAGCCCGACCGTCGGTTCATCCAGAATGACAACAGGCGTCTTTTGCAGCAGGATCCGGGCCAAAGCCACGCGCTGGCGCTCTCCTCCGGAGAAACGCTGTCCGGCTTCCTGCATACGGGTACGGAGACCCTCCGGAAGGGAGGCCACCAACGGTTCTAGCCGTGCCAGAGCAACCGCGTCCCGTATTTCGGCCTCCGTGGCATCCGGCTGTCCGAGCCGAATGTTGTTCATTAGCGTTGTATCGAACAAGTGCGGACTCTGATTCAATACCGAAATAACAGAAGATATCTCATCGCCAAACCGCGCAGCATCCACTCCGCCCAGGGTAAGACTTCCCCCTGAAGGTGCCAGCACGCCCTGAATCAGCTGCAGCAGGGTGGATTTACCGGCACCGGAACGCCCTATAATGGCTACCTTAGCCCCAGGAGGAATATCCAAGGATACATCCGTTAATGTAGACCCTGCCTTACTCGCACCGGATCGTTCCAGCCCAGATTCGCCTACTGCTGCCTGATCATAACGGAAGCTGACGCCATCCGCCTTCACATGGACACGGCTATTTATGACAGATTCGATCTCTCCCATATTCAGCTGTTGCTCCCGGTTCCGCTCCCCTTCAGATGTTTCTGCGCTTTCTATCGCCTGAAGTCTCGCGACCGATTGGCCGTACTGCGGAATCCGCTCCACGGCTTCGGATACCGGCAGGAATGCGTCCATTAACGGGAATACAACCAGAACCAAAGCCACGATCAGCGTAACATCGATCGAGCCGTCCGCATACTGTCGTCCTGACCAATACACCATTGATACCACCGTCACGGCAACCACGCATTGACCGATAAAAGCCCGAAGACGCGACCAGCGCTTAAGGGAGCGGTCAGTCCGGTCGACCTTGGCTTCATCCGCCTCATAACCGGTCAGGAACTCCGTCTGCCGGCCGCTGACATACCATTCATGAATACCCAGTACCGCGTCGGTTAGCTTTTGGTAGAGGTTGCCGCGGGCCTGCTTAAATTCCCGATTTTTCCGTTTGGTGAACAGCAGGGAAACCAGCGGCAGCACCAGAATCAGCACCGCTACATATAACGCGAGCAGAAGGGCAAATGCCGGGTCAAACAGGCCGACGGCCAGAATAACCCCGGCGTATAACACAAGCGCCACAATCGATGGAAAAACCGTTCGAATATAGACGTCCTGCAAATACTCGATATCATCAGAGAGCACGCCCAGCAGATCCCCGGTGCGGTACCGGGAGGACAAACGAAGGGCTTGCGGTTCCAGAATGCGGTACAGCCGCAGACGCATCTGGGACAGGATGCGAAGAATCGTGTCATGTCCCACCAGGCGCTCCACGTAATGGATGACCGCACGTCCGATGCCGAAGGTCCGAACCCCTACGGTCGGCACGTATACCATCAGGATGTTTTCCGGTCGCAGGGCGGACTTGGAGATCAAATACCCGGATGTGAACATCAGCATCCCGGCGAACAGGATCGTGAGCACGCCAAGCATCACAATCAGCAAAAAGCGCCAGAAGTTTGCCGTTACGTAAGGCCGAAACCACGATTCCTGCTTCATTGTACTCCCTCCATCTGCGATGTAATTAATCCATAATAGACACCTTGCCGAGCGATAAGCTCCTCATGGGTTCCCGTCTCCACCACCCGCCCCTGATGCAGAACGAGGATGTAATCCATATCCTGCATCCAGTGCAGTCTGTGCGTCGCGAGGAATACCCACTTATCTTGAAAAAGGGACAGCATTGTCTCCTTCAGCTCGTATTCCGTCTCGATATCCAAATGAGCCGTCGGCTCATCCAGCAGCAGAACCCGCCGGCCGCCGAGCAGCGCTCTGGCTAAGGCTACACGCTGGGCCTGGCCACCGCTTAAAGTGCGTCCACCGCCGCCGATCATCTCCGCAAGTCCGCCCGGCAAGCTCTTCACCAGATCCGATAGACCCGCCGCTTCCACTGCGGCTTCGACTTGCGCTGTTGATGCCTCCGGTGCATAGAAGCGCACATTATCCGCCAAGGTAGCACCGAATAAATACGGCTGCTGCGGCATATAGGTGACCTCGGTCCGCCATGCCTGCCGGTTCCTGTCCTCCAGCTTCACGCCGTTCAGCTCCATCACGCCGGACGTTGGTGCCAAGAATCCCCCTAATAGCTCGATGAGCGTGGATTTGCCGGCCCCGCTCTCCCCGACGATGCCGATCTTGCGCTGACCCGGTATCCGGAAGCTGACATTCTCCAAGGAAGCCGGCCCCAACTCTTCGTGTCTGAGGCCGATACCGGACAGCTCCAGCACGCTGTGATTATCCCACTGGAATTGCGGCTGCGGCGAATTGGGCTCAGACAAATTATCTTTAATTTTAAATGTTATATCGCAAGAACGCCCTCTCCGGGCCTCCTGAATCATGGATTGCATCGCTTCCCCTGCCTGCTTACCGTCCAGCGTGGCATGAAAGTCCGCCCCGACCATGCGCACCGGCAGGAAATACTCCGGTGCCAGGATCAGGATAAGCAGCGCGGGCAGCAGCTCCAGGCTGCCGTTAATGAGGCGTAAGCCTAAGTTTACCGCAACAGATGCCACGGACAGCATCGTAAAGAAATCCAGCGCGAAGGACGACAGAAACGCCACGCGCAGCGTCCGCATAGTAGCTGCTCGATATCCCTCGCTGACTTGCTGTATGCTCTCGCTGTGCTTGCGGCTCTGTCCCAGAAACTTCAGGGTAGTCAGACCTCTCAGCGAATCTACAAAATGATTAGACAGCATCCGGTAAGAATCCAGCTGCCGCTCGGTCTGCTTTCTGGCGGCAAGCCCCACGAGGATGAGAAATACGATCAGGATCGGCATGGTCACCAGCAAAATAATGCCCGAAATCCGGTCCGTCATGAACACGTACAGCCATACCAGAGCCGGGGTAATGCTCGCCCCCATCATGCGCGGTATGGTCAGCTCCGCATATTTGCGGAACTTGCCGATGCCCTCCAGCACAAGCGTAACCACATTGCCTGTTCCTTCCGACCGGACAAAGGACGGCCCCTTCCGAAACAGCTCATCCAGCAGCTGCTTCCTCAGGCTCGTGCCCGTCCCCTCGGCAAAGCGCTGTGCGATTCCTTGCTGCACGGCTGAAATGCCGTGGCGTGCCAGAAATGCAAGCAGGAACAAGGCAATGGTCTCCCCCTGCTCCTGCAGCGTTGATCCGGCAAACAAGGCGGATATGGCTTCCGCCAGCCACTTGGCTTGCAGGAGGATGGCCATGCTCTGTGCCAGGGTACATACGGCGACAAGGAAGAATACCGTCTTGGCGCCTTTGTATCCCAGCAGATCTTTTCCCATCAGTACTCCAGATGCTCCTTCTCATGTACCCGTTTGTGGAAAACGAAGTAACTCCAAATTTGATAGCCCAATACGAATGGCAGCAGCGTTACCGCCACAATCGTCATAATCTTGAGAGAATACGGTCCGGAGGCCGCATTATAAATAGTCAGGTCAAATGCCGAATTGATGGAGCTGACCATCACGCGCGGGAACAAGCCCACGAACACGGACGTTACCAGCAGAGCGATAACCGCCCCGGTCATCCCGAAAGCCCAGCCGTCCCGCTTGATGTTCATGAAATATCCGCCCAGTAAGAATGCGAGCAGAGCCAGCACTAGCAGCACGGTTAACACCACGCCACGCTTCTCGAAGACATCGGTCATGAAATACGTCATCACCCCGAATGCCACGAACAGGGCTGCTACGGGAAGCAGGAGTTTCCGGGCCATACGGCGTGCCCGTTCCTGAAGATCCCCCATCGTGCGCAGTGTTGTGAACATTAAGCCATGCAGCAGGCAGAGCATCACCATCGTCAGCCCGCCAACCACAGTATAGCCATTCACAACATCAAACAATCCGGCATGCAGCTGCATCTCTTCGTTAATCGGGAGCCCCTGGATCAGGCAGGCAAAAACAACGCCAAGCAGGAATGGCGGAAGCACGCTGCCGGTGAAGATTGCACCGTCCCATACCCGTTTCCAGCGAACATCGCCCACTTTGCCGCGGAATTCAAAGGCCACCCCGCGTCCGATCAAGGCCAGCAGAAGAAAGACAAGCGGAATGTAGAACCCGCTGAACAGCGTAGCATACCAGTTCGGGAAGGCGGCGAACATCGCGCCGCCCGCCGTCAACAACCAGACCTCGTTAGCATCCCAGAACGGGCCGATCGAGTTGATCAGCACCCGGCGCTGGGTATCATTTTTGGCCAGCAGCTGCGTGGACATCCCGACCCCGAAGTCGAAGCCCTCCAAGAAGAAGAACCCGATAAACAATACGGCAACGAGCACAAACCACAGTTCGTTAAGAGACAGCATTGTAGCCCTCCTTATTAAACGGATCGCTTGCGTGGTGGTCATCTTCCTCCGCCGCATACGGTCCTTTCTTAATGACTTTGATAAATAGATACGCCATGACGGCTGCCAGCACCGCATAAATGGCGGTAAACATGATCAGCGAGAACAGGATCGAGCCTGCGCTGACGTTCGGTGAAACACTGTTCTCCGTGGTGATCAGTCCGAATACCGTCCACGGCTGCCGCCCGATCTCCGTCATAATCCACCCCGACGTGTTCGCAATGAACGGCAGCGAAATACCGAACAGCATCAGTCTGAGGAACCATTTGCCGGCCTTTTCGACCTTTTTGCGCAGCATGAGCCATGCTCCGTACAACCCCAGCAGAATCATGATGCTGCCTGCGGCCACCATAATCCGGAAGCTCCAGAACGTGGTGCGCACAGGAGGGATATAATCTCCAGGTCCATACTGCTGTTCGTATTGCGCCTGCAGCTCCTTCATCCCGATGACTTCACCGGAAAACTTGCTATAGGACAAAAAGCTGAGCAAATACGGGATTTTAAACTCCATCGTGTTCTCCTGCTTATCCGGATCGATGGCTGCAATGACCGTCCAAGGCGCAGGATCGTCACTCGTTTCCCATAGGCTCTCCGCAGCGGCCATCTTCATCGGCTGCGTATCCACCAGATACTGTGCCTGCTGATGACCGAATACCGCAACCAGAATGGAGGTGATGAGGCCAATCACGATGGCGATATGGAATGATTTCTTAAAGAAATCCAAATCTTGCTTCTTCATTAGCTTGTAGGCACTCACACCTGCTACGAGGAACGCCCCGGTTGCCAGTGCCCCGAAGATCGTGTGCGGGAACTCCACTAGCAGCTGACCGTTCGTAATCAGTGCGAAGAAATCATTCATCTCCGCCCGCCCATTGTTCATCTCGAACCCGACGGGGCGCTGCATGAACGAATTCGCTGCCAGAATCCAGAAGGCTGACATCAGGGTGCCGAAGGACACCAGCCAGATACTGAGCAGATGGACCTTCTTCGATAACCGGTCCCAACCGAATATCCACAGTCCGATAAACGTCGACTCGAGGAAAAACGCCAGCAACGCTTCAATGGCAAGTGGTGCGCCAAACACGTCCCCGACAAACCGCGAGTAATCCGACCAGTTCATGCCGAACTGGAATTCCTGCAGAATCCCTGTCACAACCCCGACCGCAAAGTTAATCAGGAACAGCTTTCCCCAGAACTTGGCCATTTTCTTGTAGACTTCCTGGCCTTTGACAACATACATCGTCTCCATAATGGCAATTAGAAACGCCAATCCGATGGACAACGGTACGAAAATAAAGTGAAAAATGGTTGTCGATGCGAATTGAATTCGCGCCAGCATAACCGGATCCATATTAAGATACCCCTTTCTTTAGCTCACGTGATCACTTCAAATTTGATTCTTTTTGTATTGTCGCAGACCACGCCCTAAAGGATTGTGATAAACATCACAATATCAGGGCTGAAACCGGGGCAAAAAGTTATAAATTTGTGACGAAAATCACTAAGTAGGCGGTGGAATATGTGAGGATTATCAATTGGGACATGGCTTGCGGCACCGCTCACAGACCAAGCCCGGTATTTACGCACCAAAAAAGCAGGTTCGCCCTCAGGTCAACCTGCTTCGGTGTATGCTGCAATCTTATTGAACCGCGCCAATCTCGGTCTCGATGAGCTTGAATTCCGTTACGTCTGCGATCCCGCGGTTGGTAATGCGGATTTCCGGAATCACCGGCAGCGCAATCAGCGAGAAGGTCATGAACGGCGCATGGATATAGCATCCGAGTTCCTTCCAAGCCTCCTCCAAGGCAGCGACTTCCTCCGCTACGATCTCAACCGGACGGTCCGCCAGCAAACCGGCAATCGGCATCGCCACCTTCGCCAGCACCTTGCCGCCTCGTACCACGATCATGCCGCCTCCGCACGCCGCCAGCTCATTCGCCGCGAGTGCCATATCCTCGGCATTCGTACCCATCACAAGCAGATTGTGACTGTCGTGCGCTACCGTGGACGCAACCGCGCCGGACTTGAGTCCGAAGCCGCTCGCAAAACCGAGCGAGATTTGTCCTGTCGTGCCATGGCGCTCAATGCATGCCAACTGAACCACGTCCTGGTCCAGGTCTGGCTGGATCACCCCTTGCTGCACGGAGAGCACCGCCGTCATTTTGGCGGTACGGGCGCTGTTCTCGATGACGCGGACCACGTTCACTTCCGTACGTGCGGCATCGAATTTGCTGCGCAGCAGAAAGTCATCCGCTGTAAGCGATCGCTGAAGCCGGACCGAGTTAAATGCCTTTTCCGGATATTGATATACCGGGAACGCCTTCACGAGTCGGCCGTTCTCTGCAACCACTTCGCCATCCGTGATCACAACGGAAGGTACCATGCTCAACAGATCATCAATCAGCAAAATATCCGCCGTTTTACCTGGCGAAATGCTGCCAAGCTCCATGTCCATGCCGAAATAACGAGCCACGTTGATCGTTCCCAGCTGGATCGCCGTAACCGGGTCCACGCCCTCTTCCATAGCGCGGCGGACTACATGGTTCATGTGTCCGAGTCTCAGCAGCGTCTGCGGATACACATCATCCGTAACCAGAGAAATATTGTCTGTTCGCACCTTATCTTCCGTTATGACCTTAACAACTTCCTTCACATCCTGCCAAGCCGAACCCTCACGGATCATCAGATGCATGCCGAGGCGAACCTTCTCCAAAGCCTGCTCTCTGGTTACCGTCTCATGGTCGGAGCTTACGCCGGTTGCCATATATGCCTGCAGCATCCGGTCATCCTCTGCCGGAAAATGTCCTGTCACCGTCTTGCCTGCACGCAGCGTGGCTTCGATCTCCCCGCTCATGGTCGGATCGCCATACACGACGCCCGGGAAATTCATCACTTCGCCAAGCCCGGCAACACCGGGCCATGTCAGCCCTTCCTCAATGTCGGCTACGCCCAGCTGCGCCCCGGCATCCTCCAGATCAAAGGTCGACGGTACACACGAAGGAACGGTGGTGAACACCTTCATCGGCAGTTGCTGCCCCTCCTCATGCATCCAGCGCACACCTTCCATGCCGAATACGTTGGCAATCTCATGGGGATCCATATAAACCCCAGTCGTTCCACTAACGATAGCCGCCTTGGCAAACTCGGTCACGGTGAGCATCGTGCTCTCCACATGCATATGACCATCGAGCAGGCCTGGCGAGATATAGCGGCCATTCGCTTCGATGACCCGAGTCCCTTCCCCGATCGTATGATCCGCGTTGCCGATATAAGCGATGCGTCCGGATGCCATGGCCACGTCCACCTGCTCCTGAAGCTCGCCTGTAAACACATTCACCAGCGTGCCGTTCTTGATGACCAGATCGGCAGGCTCCTGTCCTAACGCAACCTTTCCCAGCAGCCGGCTAACCTCGTATCGTTTCTGTCTCTTGCTTGAACTCATGATGATTGCACGCTCCCCTTTTTTTAGATATCAGAACGTATAAACTTCGAAGCTTGTAACTTCCTGATATCGCAATAAAAACTTCATCTAACTGCGGTCTGTCATCTGTGAAAGTACGTCGATAGACGTTTTTCTTATCATGAACGGTAAAAACACAAAATCGATCCGCTGTATAACACGCCAAACACCCCGGGCAGCGTATCTGCCCGGGGTGCCTGTACTATATCCATAGAGGAAGAGAATTCCCGTGCATCAGCAATGTATGCTATCTAGTCTGCACATCACCTCATCCGTTAAAACCTGCCGGATTCCAATCAAGATGATCCTCCTGCCCGGCTTCAATCATTACGAAGCTGGGCTTTGGGTGGTGGGATTCTCAACCTTCATGTAGTCAAGTCATTTACGGTAACCTGGTAGAAACGCCTGGGCCCTATTCCCCGGCATATACATCAAGATTTGATTTTGATTAAACTTATTCTTCCATTCTCTTTTCGTTTCATTTGTTGTATGAATTATAATCCTCCTGCCCGAGAAGTCAAGCCATTGGAAGGAACTGTACATCTCACGCTCTGCCAGCTCAAGCCAATTTTCGTCCCATTCTCTGTACACGCTCAAGCCATTGCTTTCTTGCCACTTCAGGCATTTTGCGAAGCTGCGTAATGTTCGTGGCACGAACCGTGCCTACGCCGCAGAACTTCAGAATGGAATGCTTCATCATTTGATGTCCCGGCTGGCCGAGATAAAAACGATAGTAGACGTACGGCGAATCCATCGTGACGATCAAACGGGCCGTTTTCCCTTTGAGCAGCTGCTCCGGCAAAGGCGAGTTCCGACGGTACTTAAACGCAAAGCCCGGCAGAAAAACCCGGTCGATGAACCCTTTGAGCAGCGCCGGCATGCCGCCCCACCAATTCGGATACACAAACACCAGGTGATCCGCCCAAGAGATCAGTTCTTGCGCTTTTTGCAGATCCGGCTCCAGCGGTTGTTTACCCTTATAGCCACCGGACAGATTCAGGTCAAACTCCATCTCCGCAAGCACCAGCTCCCGCACCTCCGCCCCGGATTCGGCCGCCCCCCTTGCATAGACCTCTGCCAGCTGACTGCCATAACTGTTCTTAATGGGATTGCCTTGAATAATTAAAACCTTTTTCATATGTTTCTTCCCCCTCATGATTTGGTTAACAAACACTAACCTGATGGTAAAAAGAAAAGGTCACTCCCGACCTTTTCCCAAACCTGTTAATGCCAATAGATGCGCCGTCACTTCAGGTGCCAGCGGCGACAACGGTTCCTTCAGCTCTCCTTGCATCGTTGAGATTGCAAGCTGGCTGAATGCACCAATGATCAACACAGCGGTTAATCGCGTGTTCTGCCGCGGAATATCCCCCTGCAACACCGCTTGCTCAAGCAGCTCATGCAAGGCGTCCAGCGGCTGACGTCCCCTGCTCTTGAGCACCTCCGTAAACAGCTCGTGATGCTGGGACAAGAGCAGCAAGCCGTATTTATCCTCGTCATACGCCGCCAATACCCGGATGACGAGCGCCGACAGTCTCTCTGCAAACAGGCCGGGCCGGGAAGCATAATCATCCACCAGACGCGTATAACTGCTGCAGTATTCCTCGAACGCTTCCGCAGCCACGGCATCCTTATTCGTAAAGTGCTTATAGATCGCTGCATCCGTTACACCCGCCGCTGCGCCGATCTCCTTCACCGATACGCCATCCACGCCTTTCTCGGCGAAGAGTTTCATGGCAGCCTGCAAAATATCCTTCTTCTTGCTATCGAAATGAGGTTTCTTTTTCATGCTCATATCATAAGTGAACACTAACCAAATTGCAATAACCAACGCAAAAAAGAGGCTCCCCTTGCCTGGAGTGCCTCTTCATTCATATTTTTACGCTTCCCATAGCTTAAAGCGCGCACTCAACCTTTTTAGCCATTGGCTCTATCTCCATACCCAAGCTAAACTCCAGCTTCAACGGGAGCTGCCTTTACCTTTTTCCCGTATAGCATCATAAGCGGGATGCTGATTACAAATGCGCCGGCAACAAGCAAGAACGGAATTCTCGGGTCGATGCCATATGCCCAGCCGCCAATGATACCGGAAGGCGAAATGACAATAAGGATGAGCACCTGGAGCAGCGCGAATATTTTGGCGCGGTTCTCATCGTCTATCGCATTGGCCACCGCCGTCTCCAGATACGGATATGTCATCATCGTACCGATGGCGGCAATGACAGTGCTCAAACTCAGCACCAGCAGATCCCCTTGCGGCGCAAACACCAGTATGACATTGGACAATACCGATATTACGAATCCCCATACCATCGTCCGGTGCACATGCTGCTCCCCGATTCGGGGCATGATCCACCGCATGAATATTAGCATAATGACAGAGGAGAATGCCGGAAAAACCGAGATCAGGCCGCTGCCCAAATGCAGATATTCCACCATGAAGATGGAGACGTAGGTTGTCTTCACCGTCATCTGAAAATTGAACAATATATAAACGCCGAAGATCATCAGCAGCAGCGGATTTCCGAGCATGCTCTTCATCACCAAGGCATAGTCGGACATCCCTTCCCGCAGGCTCATCGCCTTCGTTTCCTTCATCTTGCGGTATCCGATATCCGTCTCCCTTGTCGCATAATGGCGCCCAATGAACTGGATCGTCATCAGGATACAGGCCAGCACGAACATGATGCGCACTCCGGGCACAAGCGTGAAATGATACACCAACAGCCCGCCGATCGGTGCAAACAAGCCGCCCACGACGCTAATCAGCTGCAGCAGCGTAAAGACATAGGTTCGCTCCTTTGGCGCGGTGTCCTCCACCAACAGACAGTAAAAGGCGGTATGCGGTACCTTCTGAAAGCCGTTGATGACGGCCGCGATCACAAAAAACCAGAAGTTCTGTGAAATGGCCCAGAGCAGCGTGGCCACGGTCCAGCTTAGTACGTCGAAGTACAGCAGCGCCTTTTTTCTGCCTAAACGGTCTGTTAAATACCCGCTGAGAAACGAAGAAAGCACCTGCACAAGCAAACCGATGGAGGTAATCCAGCCGATTCCCGTCTCGGTTACCCCAAGTTGGTACATGTAGATGGAGGTGTACGTCGTGAACATGCTGTAAGGGATGAGAAACAGCGGCTCGTAGACGAGACAGCCCCGCGCATTGCCAGTCAATTGCCGAAACGAAGTTGAACCCATAATACCCTCCGGCCCTAATGTAATCGTTGCTTAGCCATTATAGCGCAACCGGGCCGGCAGCAGGATAGGAATGTTGAAGGATTTTTAGAGCTCATTCCGGACATGACAATCCAGGAAAAACGTCAGTCCTTAATCGCGTTCAACAGCTCCCTCGCCTTCTTGTACGGCAGCCTCGGGCAATAGAACGGTGATGGTGGTTCCTCGGCCCACTTCAGACCACACATTTACCCGGCCCCGATGTGCTTCGACGATCGCCTTCGCGATGCTCATCCCGAGTCCCGAGCCATCCTTACTCTCTTCGGTGTTCGTTCCCCGGTAATAACGCTCGAACAGATTGCAGCGGGTCTCTTCATCCATCCCTACGCCTTGATCCGCCACCACGATCGCCGCGCCGGCAGGGTGCCTCTCTACTCGCACTTCAATGTTGACGCCCTCCGGATTATGCTTCACGGCATTCGTGATCAGATTATCCATCAACCGCTGCAGCCATTTGGCATTACCGTAAATGAGCAGTGCTTTTTCGCCACCGATATAATTAAAATTCGCATCCAGCGTGGCATCGTTGACGTATTTCAGCACACAGCGACGCACCAGCTCGTTCAGATCAAGCCGGGTCAGCTCCTGCGGCCGGATTTCGCTTCTCAGACGGAATACGAGCGAGAAATCATCGATAAGCTCCAGCATGTACCCGCCCTTCTCCCGGATCACGGTTCCCATCTCCCGCAGCTCTTCCTGGCTCCAATCCTGGGGCGCGCTCTCGAGCATATAGCCGTAACCCTGGATGGAGGACAACGGAGTACGCAAATCATGCGATATCCCGGACATCCATTCTTCCCGATTACGATCGAGCCGCTCCCGTTCCCTCTCGGTCTCGGCAAGCTGCTCCGCCATCTTGTAAAAAGAATGAATCACTTCCTTGTACAGCTTGAAGCGCGTGCGCAGCTTTCCGTTCTTACGGAATACCCGCTTCCGGTCCTTCGGTGTCAGCACTTCCTCATACGCTCCTATGCCCATCCGCTCAAACCATCCGGTAAACAGCAGCAGCGGACGGCTGTATCGATATCCATGCCATATGGCCACCCCGAGCGACAGCAGCAGCACGCAAATCATGGTAAACAGCGCCACACGAATTAGCTCGTTCATCATTGGTCGCTTCTTCAGGGCACCGTCCCGCGGCGTATGATACACCCAGGTGTTGCCACTGGCAGCGTCGCGATAAACCGCAATATGCGTTGAATACGTGCCGGGCTGCTCTTGCATCGCGATGATCTCCAGCGGATGGTAGCTCGTCTTTTGATCCGCATGGGCTCCAATCCCCTGGACAACGCGGCCCTCCCGGTCAATGACATGCAAATACCCGCCTAGACCAGCCAATTCGCGACGGAGGGCTACTTCATCCTCCGGCCTCACCCTACCACCGTCTTGATACCGGGCATACCATGTCCGAAGATGATCCGTGCTCTCATCAATCCAGCCAATCATAAACAGCAGAGGTTCCGTATACGTCAGGTCCATCTGCCAATCCATCATATACTTTCCAAAACGGCGCTCCTCCTTAATCTCAAGCAAGTTGCTTACCGAATATTTCGAAGGAACACTTGAGGTCGTGTTGGTGGAATGAATCACATTCCCCTTCATATCCACGACTTGAAGCCACATATCATTCTCCTGCAGCAAGAGCTTCCAATGGTCCTCCAACAATACTTCGCCTTTCTCTGTCACCGTCTCCATGACGATACTGTCGAGGACACCTGTTGGAAAGTTGCGTTGGAGCTCATCTTCGCTGATATGTCTGATCAGGAAGAATAAGAGCACGATCAGGAAGCAAAACATAAACGCCGAGAACGCAATCAATTGGTACGTAAAATGAAAGGCCAGCCTTCTGCGCAGTCTCATCGGACTTTCTCCTTAACCAGCTTGTAGCCGAGCCCCCGGACCGTCAGTAGATATTGCGGGTTGCTCGGATCCTCCTCGATGCGCTCGCGGATACGGCGAATATGCACCATGACGGTGTTGTCCTCGCCCATGCCGTCGATGCCCCATACGGCTTCGTACAGCTGCGACTTGGAGAATACCACCCCCGGGTGCTTGCAAAAATAAAGCAGCAGCTGAAAGACCTGCGCCGGACAAGGCACCGGCTCTCCCAGCACCGTAAGCTCCCCGGCGGATTCATCAACCTTAAACCGGCCGAAATCCCATGCACGCTGGATCACCGGCTGCTCAGACGACACGGTCGTCCCTACGCCGCCACGGCGCAGACGCGCCTTGATCCTTGCGGCAATCTCCAGCGGATTAAAGGGCTTGGTGACATAATCGTCTCCGCCCATCGCAAAACCGGTCAACACATCCAGATCCGATGCCTTGGCCGTCAGAAACAGGATGTGCGGACTGCCATAGGAACGGATCTGCGGACAGAGATCAAATCCCGTGCCGTCCGGCAGCATGACATCCAGCAGCACGATATCCGCTCCGTGTGCAGCAATTTCACTAAGCGCTTCCTTACAGCTGGAAGCTGTGAATATGCGGTTAAAGCCTTCCTTGCGCAGCACCATCTGCAGCATTTTCACAATGGAAGGTTCGTCATCTACAATTAAAATTCGTGTTTGATCCATTTTATCCTCACCCGACATTTATGCTAGCACAACAACCTTAACAGGAGTTAAACAAATGCTGGAAGAGTTAAGAAAAAGTTAGGATGCCGTTTCCGAGTTATTTCATTTCGAGCTTTATACTTGGTGTCAGAGGTGATTAACATGAATTCAAATAAACGTTCTACAGCCGTGGATGCGATTCGCGGCTTGAGCTTGCTCGGCATCCTGATGGCCAATATGCTTATTTTTCAATACGGCATGTTCGGCAAAGACGAGCTGCATTTCTTCCAGCCATCCACACTGGATCTGATTAGCCATGACTTGCTGAAAGTATTCGTAGAGGGCAGCTTCATGCCGATCTTTACGTTCCTGTTCGGTTACAGCATGATTAAGATGCGGGAAAGCCTGATCGGCAAAGGGCTCAAATATGGCCGCAGCTTCTTCCGCAGGTCCGTGCTGCTGATCATTCTCGGCTGGCTACATTCCACATTCATCTGGGAAGGCGATATTCTGTTGTTTTACGGAGCGATCGGGCTTTTCCTGTTACTATTTGTGAAACGGAAGGCCAAAACGATCTTGATCTGGGGCATCCTCTTCCTGACGCTGTTTGCCATCTTCGGATATGGTTCCATGGAGCCTGCAACAGGTGAAACAGAGCGCATGGAGAATTATGTGAAACAATCTATTGAGGTCTACGGCAACGGCACGTTCAGCGAGATCGTAAACTTTCGTTCAACTGAGGAAATGCCCATCGACCTTCCGGACTGGTTGATGCTGCTGGTCATTCTGATTGCCCCACTGATGAGCGCGCCGATGTTCCTATTTGGTATGGTCGCAGCCAAGCGCGGGCGCTTCCTTCATCCTTCCAAGGAGATCAAGCTGTATCTAAGATGGTCTCTGCTCGTTCCGGCCGGGCTTGGTCTAAAGACCGCCGGGGTTATGCTCGGGTCAACCGACAACTGGAGCGGCGTCTTCGCGATGATTGGCGGACCTTTGCTCGCACTGGGCTATATCCATCTGTTCGCCTCCCTATACGCCTTCTCGTCTAAACAATCGGTTATCATCCGGGCGTTTGAAGCGGTTGGACGGATGTCGCTAACCAACTATCTGACGCAAAGCGTTGTATGCGTATTGATATTCTACGGATTCGGGCTGGGCATGTTCGGCAAGCTCGGTGTGCTGCAAGGAGCGCTGTTGGCTATCCTGATCTATGCTGCACTGGCAACGGGCAGCCTGCTCTGGTTGAAACGATTCCGCAGCGGCCCGATTGAACGGCTCCTGCGAATTGGCACCTACTGGTCGTGGAGCGGCAGGGTGAAACCCAAAGCCATGACGCCTGCAGCCGCAGTACCTGCGGCAGAGTTTCCGGCAGAAGGTCCTCCAGCACCCTGAGTATTCCATAGCTTTCGGCATAAAGCACGGTTCCTCCCAAGATGAAATCAGAATGCTCGTTCATGTATAATGGACATACATGCAAGGGGCTAGACATTACTGGAATGTATCCGGTCATCACCGAAGGAGGAATCAAGCATGCTGGTTGTTACAAACTCGATTAAGGTTAAACCGGGCTTCGGACAAGAAATTGCGCAGCGATTCGCTGAAGCGAAGGGCGTGCAGGACATTGAGGGATTCGTGAGGATGGAAGTATGGCACGAAGCCAAAGAAGGCGCAGAGGCTGAGGAACTGAAGATCTCTACGGTATGGGAAGACGAGGAGGCCTTCAAACGCTGGACTTCCAGCGAATCATTCCGGCAATCCCACGGTCAGGGCCGCAACGAGAATATTTTGGGCGCTTCCTTGAACAAATATGAGCTGTTGATCAGTCATAAGAAGTAATCAAACACCATAAATACCCCACCCGGGCGTTTGCCTGTGGCAGGGTATTTTTTTGCCGTGATATGACAGATACCTTCTCCATTCCGTTCACGATCCCTATGAAATTAAAAGAGATATACCTCAAGGCTCCGAAGCGTTTATCGTGTACCCCGGCAGCAATTCAGGGTTGTGGGAGCGCCCCAGCTCGACCATGTACATGTTCAGATCGTTCAACTCGGGACCCGCCAGTACATACGATTGTCCATCCACCTCAAACTCGTTCGCCACGCGAACCTCCTGCTCACCTTGGACGACGTCCATAAAGAACAGAAACCCCGGGTTCTCGTTACCTGTGATCCGCTTGGCTTGTAGACTGTCCACTCGCTCCATCACCGGTTCTATGTCCTGCTCCTGATCCAGCACCATCCTTATCCATTCCAAAGCCACCAAATATGATTACGACGAAATGGTTATATTAAGCACGATCAGGCAAAAGCCATACATTCTGAGCAAAAGGAGCTTACGTCATATGGAAAGCACGCACGATTTCGTGGAAAAAATGAACGAGAATGCGGAGAAGGCCCGTCGCAACAAAGAGAATCACGGCAAAGGAACGCCAAGCGACAAGCTGCCGACCAAGCAGCACGGCACCAAGAAGTAGAATGACGCATACCGCGATCCTCAATAGGATCGCGGCTATTATATCAGGAACGCTTCGAACACCAGTTATCCGCGCTTCCCTATTACATATGATTTACAGTTCATCGGATGCCTGCTTCAGCAGGGATCCAAGCGCATCATAATCGACCTGCTGCCCGGACGTGATTTTGATGGTCTTTCGTTCAGGCGGTCCTTCAAACAACGCTTCAGGCCAATCCAGGCCATCCGCATTGAAAATGGTAAAGCTCACGGCGCTCTTCGCGACGCTGATTACCGCCGCATATTTTCCATTCTTCAGAAAATGGGGCTTTTTATATTGAAGCCGTTCCGAAACGTCCGGGATCGTACTGTGCACGAGCTCCCGAAGCCGCTCGCTGACCTCCACCTTCCAGGTATCACTAATGGCTGCAATGTAATCCGTTACTTCTTGACATCTTACTGGCTCCTTCTTTGTCATAGTTATTTTTCAACTCAGCCCTGATGAACCATCTGCCAGGTCATGCCGTACCGGTCCACCACTTCACCGTAGTAGGCTCCCCAAGGCTGCAGGGCAAACGGATATTTCTCGGTACCTCCATAGCTAAGATGGCGATAGGCGGCCCGGGCGTCTTCCTCGTTATCAAACGTGATGGCCAGACCCATGCTCGTGCTCTTGCCGGTTTCCTGAAAAGCATCGGTGAGGATGATCTTATTGCCGCCAGCCAGCGTTAACGACAGGTGCATAATCTTATCCTGATGAGCTTCCGGTATGCCCGGCATGTCCTTGAAGGTAGTCAACAAACCGATCTCTCCGCCCAACGCTTTCATGTAAAATTCCGCCTGAGCTCTTGCATCCTCCGAAATAATAAAAGGTACCATTTGTGCTTGCATGTTCATCTTCCTCTCGGTTCATTTTTTAGTTTTATATCTAAATGACGAACGAGATTTTATGTAATCGACACATCTTCATATTTTTTCGGAAAAATTTTTGAAAAATTTCTCTCCAGCTTGTCTTAGGACTCCGCTGACAGGCATTCTGCCGCACGGACAAGCAGCAGAGCACGTTCCCTCTGGTTATCCGTTAGCGATGCGGCCAGCTTGAACTCGGCGCAGGCTTCGTCCAGGCGTCCCAGCTTAAAGAGCAGGTCTCCCCTTACGCTCGGGAGGAGATGGTATCCCTTCAAGGCGGGCTCGCAACGTAAAATGTCCACGATCTCAAGCCCGATCTCCGGACCGAAAGCCATGGAGAGGGCCACGGCCCGGTTCAATTCCACGATGGGCGAAGGAGAAACCTGGGCCAATGCCTCATACAGCGCGGAAATTCGAATCCAGTCGGTCTCTGCAGCACTGGGCGTTCCGGCATGACAAGCGGAGATGGCAGCCTGTATGGCGTAAGGTCCCGTCATTCCGCCCAACCGCTCGATCCGATCCAGAGCGGCAAAACCGCGCCGAATCAATAAATAATCCCACAAGGCCCGATTCTGATCCATGAGCAGGACAGGCTCCCCCTCCGCATTGACCCGGGACTTGAACCTAGAGGATTGAAATTCCATTAAAGCAACCAAACCATGCACCTCGGCCTCCGTCGGAGCGATCTCTGCCAGCACCCGCCCAATCCGAAGCGCTTCCTGACACAGCAGCGGGCGAATCCACTGGTTGCCCGACGACGCTGCGTACCCCTCATTAAACATGAGGTAGATGACCTCAAGAACCGATGACAATCGCGGTTTAAGCTCGGCTCCCTGAGGAATCTCGAATGCCACCCGGGTCGCTGACAGCGTCCGTTTGGCACGAACGATTCGCTGCGCGATTGTCGGTTCAGGCACAAGATAGGCGTGGGCAATCTCCGCAGTCGTTAATCCGCCGAGTAAACGCAGCGTCAGAGCTACGCGCGCCTCAGGGGATAGAACCGGATGGCAGGTCATGAAGATCAGCCGCAGAAGATCGTCGTTCACTTCCCCCGGCTCCGGTACCTGAATATCCGAATCCATCCGGGAATCCATTTCGCGTCCCAACAGCTCATACTTCTGATCGCGCACCTTATTTCGGCGCAGCAGGTCCAGCGCTTTGCGCTTCGCAGCGGTCATGAGCCATCCACCAGGATTATCCGGTATGCCGTCTATCGGCCAGCGTTCCAGCGCAGCGATAAGCGCATCCTGAGCAAGATCCTCGGCGATACCGACGTCACGAACCATGCGAGTCAGGTAGGCAATGATTTTGGAGGATTCGATTCTCCAGATGGCATCGATCATGCGATGGGTATCTGCCGCTGACATTACGGATTCTGCCTTTGGATGTGTTCACGCATTTCGTATTGTTTGGCCTGCGCTTCCGGGTCCTGCGTTAAGTCAGTCGGTTCAAACACCTGACGGAGCTCGATCTGGCCCGCACCGAAGCCGTGTGGATCCGGCATGCGTTTAGCCCACTCGATCGCCTCTTCCCTCGTCTTCACTTCGATCAAGGTATACCCCGCAATCAGTTCCTTCGCTTCCGTAAAGGGGCCGTCGGTAATTTTCGGCTTGCCCCCGGGCTCCGGATAAGAGATCCGGATAGCGCCCGAGCTTGGATGGAGCCCATCGGCGGCAAGCAGCACGCCCGCTCTGGCCAGCTCCATGTTGTACCTCATCATGGCATCCAACTGCTCTGCGCTTGGCAATACGCCTGCCTCGGAATCCTCGGTTGCCCTTACAATCATCATAAATCTCATTCTTTTTCCCTCCTGGTTATCGAGACTATCTTGAATTCTCGTTCTATGCTTAATCAACGAATAGAAAATGCTCTAATCGACAAAGACATCAACATTTTCCCAAAAAATAATAGGTTACAATCATTTCGTTACTGAATCGTTTATTCCTGTTGGAATGATTCGACTCCAAAAAAAAGACCAGCCAAGGCAACACTTGATTGGTCGATGGAGAAGGCGCTAATCCTGATCTAAACCAGTTCCTATGGCAGCAGGTTGTTCATCCCATGGACTTACTTCGCTCCCGATATGTTTTATTCTTCGCCCGATTGCCGCAGGCTTTCATCGAGCACCATTTTCCGGTTCCCGGCTTCGACCGGTCAACAAATACCCACTGACAATCTTCGGCCGTACACACTTTCAATCTGCCCCACATATTCTTTTCACGAAGCCGAAATACCATAATCAACAGCCGGGCCATGCCCCCCTTTCCCTGGGCATCCACTGGCTCGATTGCATCTGAAGTTTCACCGAAACGGTAGGAGAACCGGTACTGGCCAGCTACACGGTTTAACGCTTGGAAGCCAACTTCCTGATGATCATGTATATTATTCGGAATGGCTGCTCTTAAGCCACCCCGCAGCTCGCGAGCCAAATCCAGATCCTCTTCAGATACGTTGTCCTGTTCCAGAATAAAGCCGTTTTTTAACAGCCACATGCGCAGATCCTCCGCGGCCCGAAGCAGCTCCACACCCGGATCCCCATCATATCTCATGCGTTTATCATTGATGTTGATAAAATCCGCGATGATTTCGAGTTGATCAAATTCCTGTCCCACAACAAAACAAACCTCCTATTGATTTCTCCATAATAAACCAGTAAAGTGTATTTATCGGTTAGCTAACCGGTTATATATTTTTAATGGTCACTCACAACAATATAAAGAATGCCCTATCGCTTCATTTACCTATCTACCGCAAGTTTGTTGTTATCAGTATACCAGACTCCCATTCTTTCCAAGAGGTGAAACGAATGAAGATCCAACCGTTTTCTTTTCAAATCGAGCCCGCTGCCATCGATGATTTATATCGGCGCCTGGACATGACCCGATGGCCTGACGAAATCCCCGGCGGACAATGGGATTATGGAATTCCCCTTGATTTCATGAAGGATATGGCCGCCTACTGGAGGCATGAGTTCGATTGGGAAGCCTTCCAGCGTTCCATTCATGCCTTTCCGAATTATATCGCTGAAATCGATGGAATCGACATTCACTTCATACATATTAAAGGCAGCGGCGAGCAACCCATCCCGCTCCTCATTGCTCACGGTTGGCCCAGCTCCTTCTACGAAATGCTGGAGCTTATCCCTTACCTTACGAATCCTGAACAATTTGGCGGCCATGCGGAAACTTCCTTCGATGTTGTCATCCCATCGATCCCGGGTCATGGATTCTCAGGTATCGAACTGCGCCCGGGCTTTGAAGATCGCCAGGCGGGGGAACTGCTTATGAAACTCATGACGGAGCTCGGTTACGAACGATTCGGCGCACACGGCTATGATATCGGAGCCAGCATTCTGGGACTCATGTGTCTCGACCATCCCGACCGGTTCATCGGCTACCACACGACATCGCCAGGGAATCCCAGTCCCTATGTGGATCCGAACTCCATGCTTTCGGCCGAGGAGACCGAGTTCCTCGAATATCAGAAGCAATGGGGACGCGAGGAGGGCGCTTACGCCCATATTCTGGGCACACGGCCGCAGACCGCAGCCTATGGATTGCATGATTCACCCGTGGCGCTGGCCGCGTTCATTTTGGAAAAATGGCACTACTGGACATCTCCCGAGGATGGCGATGTATTGCAGCATTTCAACAAGGCGCAGCTCATGGCCAACGTCTCCATCTACTGGCTGACCCAGAGCATCAACGCCTCGAACCGCTATTATTATGAAGGCAAGCATACGAGGTGGCCGGGGCCCGAAGAAAGTTCACCTGTACCGCATGGTGTCACCTTAAGCGCTCAGCGGAACGAGCGTCCGCCCCGATCATATGTAGAACGGATCTTCCCGAATGTGATCCACTGGAAGGATCTGAATGCGGGCGGGCACTTCATTGCAGCAGAACAACCAGCCTGGATTGCTGAGCAAATCACGGCTTTCTTCAAGCTGCTCCGCGATTCGCCGCAGGATGTTCTGTAATTTTACGAATATTAGGACAGGAGATCGCCGCATCGGTACCGAAATGATTAGCTACCATTTCTCATGAATGCGGTGATCTCCTATGATAACTAACATTCCGAACCGGATCCATATTATCGGCTCCGTCGGAAGCGGTAAAACGACACTTGCCAGGACGCTGTCCGCCCAGTTCCACATTCCATATTACGAGCTCGACAATGTGGTTTGGGAGCGAGCCGAGCCGGATGATATTCGGAGGAGCGAAGCGGACCGGGATGCGATGTTACTAAGTATCGTCAACAAAAAATGCTGGATCATCGAGGGCGCTCACCTTAAATGGGTCAGCCCCAGCTTCCGCAGTGCAGATCTTATCATATTACTGAACCCGTCCTACTCCACAATAACCTACCGGATCATTACAAGGTTCATCAAGCAGCGACTGCGACTTGAACAGGCGCATTATACCCCCACCTGGGACATGTTCAAAAAAATGTTCGAATGGAGCTCCACTTATCAGCGGGAAGGCAGATATCAGATTCAGGGCACGCTCGAAGATTATCCCGGCAAAGTGGTCGTCGTGAAGAGTCATAGACAACTCATGCAGCAGCTTAAGCAGTGGATACCCTCCATAGAACAGCAAGGAAGGACCTCCGGTTAACTGGAGGTCCTTCTCTCTTAGAAAATATCCATGCTCAAATACCGCTCTCCCGTATCTGGCGCAATGCAGACAACCCGCTTCCCTTCCCCAAGCTGCTTCGCTACGCGAAGAGCAGCGAATACCGATGCGCCGGAGGACGGCCCCACCAGAATTCCTTCCCTGCGAGCCAAATCCCGCACCGTTTGCAACGCATCCTCGTCGGCGATCTGGATGATCTCATCATATACGCTCGTATTCAGAATCTTCGGTACAAAACCCGGGCTCGTGCCCACTAGCTTGTGCGGTCCAGGCTGTCCGCCGGAGAGCACAGGCGAGCCCTTCGGCTCGACTACCGCGATGTGCAGATTCGGCAGGGACTTCCTCAGCTCTTCCCCGGTACCGGTTACGGTGCCGCCCGTTCCCGCCGTTGCCACGAAGGCATCCAGCCGCCCTTCCATCTGCCCCAAAATTTCCGGCGCTGTCGTCAACCTGTGAATGTCTGGGTTGGCCGCATTCTCAAACTGCTGCGGAATGAAGCTGCCGGGAATCTGCTCCCTGAGCTCGAGCGCCTTGGCAATCGAACCCGGCATGCGCTCGCTGCTCGGTGTCAGCACGACCTCCGCGCCGTACGCCTTCAATATATTTATCCGTTCCTTGGACATGTTGTCCGGCATAATCAGGATAGCGCGGTAACCCTTGGCTGCTGCTATCATCGCCAGGCCAATGCCCGTGTTCCCGCTCGTTGGCTCAATAATGGTACCGCCTGGTTGGAGTAATCCTTGTTCCTCTGCGGTATGAATCAGATTGTACGCCGCACGATCCTTCACGCTGCCGGAAGGATTGAATCTCTCAAGCTTTACATAGACATCAGCAGACCCTTCAGGCACTAGCCGCTGAAGTTTCACCATTGGCGTCTGACCGATCATATCAACTACACTATTATAAATCTCCATGATGTTGATGCTCTCCTTTATATAGGAAGTGAAATCATTCTCCACTAAACCAAATTACTCACAAAGACAATAAACTTACTCGGATTATAACAAAAACGTGGATCGACGTACATTCACAGAAGACAGACCGCAGTTAGAAGAAGTTTTTCTTGCGATATCAGGAAGTCACAAGCTTCGAAGTTTATACTTTCTGATATCTTAACAAAAACGTGGATCGACGTACATTCATAGATGACATACCGCAGTTAGAAGAAGTTTTTCTTGCGATATCAAGAAGTCACAAGCTTCGAAGTTTATACTTTCTGATATCTTAACAAAAACGTGGATCGACGTACATTCACAGATGACAGACCGCAGTTAGAAGAAGTTTCTCTTGCGATATCAGGAGGTCACAAGCTTCGAAATTTATACTTTCTGATATCTAAACAAAAACGTTGAAGGTCCCCGACTCATAAGGCGAGGCTCGCCGCTTCAGTATGAATTTATGGTATGCTGTTCAAAGAAAATAACGATCGAGCTCCCCCTCGGAAGACAAAATCCTTCCATGGTCTATGCACGATCCACATATAAGAGGAGGCGCAAGAAAGCGTGAATATTCCGCTGTCACTACCTGAAGATCAACCCGTTCTGCTGCTCGACCGGACACATGATTTATCGCATCAGGACGTGCTGTACCATTTTGCGCTGGACGAGCTCCTATGCAGGCTGACCGGAGATGGCGGGCCGGCCGTCTGCCATCTGTGGCGGCATCCGCGCGCTTTTGTCATGGGCGTGCGCGACAGCCGTCTCCCCCATGCGCCGCAAGGGGAAGCCATGCTTCGCTCCCTCGGCTATGACACCGCCGTCCGCCATTCGGGCGGTGCTGCGGTTCCCTTGGACGCCGGTGTGGTGAACCTGTCCCTCATCCTCCCGTTTTCCTCTGCAGGACCGGTGCCTGACTTTCATCAGGACTTTGAAACCATGGTGGAGTTGATCCGAGAGGCCCTCCGCGGCACCGGACAGAACGTAGATACCGGCGAAATTGCTGGCGCCTTCTGTCCCGGAACGTTCGATTTAAGCATAGGCGGCCTTAAATTTTGCGGCATTGCCCAGCGGCGGCAACGTAAAGCCTTCATTATCCAGGCTTTTATCATCGCCGAAGGTTCAGGCAGCGAGCGCGCCCGGCTGGTTCGTTCCTTCTATGATATTGCCGCTGTGGGTGCAGACCCCAGGCAATATCCTCTAGTAGAGTCTAACAGCACCTCCAGTCTTGAAGAGCTTACGAACATCGGTACCGATCAGAACGCCGTGCACCCGTTTATCGTTGCTGTAAAAGAGGTCATCCGCAGCTGGCAGTCAGGCAAGAATCTGACAGAAGCCGCTTCCAGGTTTACGATGCCAGGCACTGAGGAGATTCGTGTCATGGCCGAACAGATGCGTCAGCGCTACAAGGGCAACTCCATATGATTATGCATATCCTCCGCAAGTCCAGCCATGTACAGGGGCGCCGCTAGACGCCCCCTCCAATATTACTTTATTTTTACAATTCCACCATTCACCGATGATATTCCCTTAACACTTCCCCTATAAACTTGTCCTGATGGCAATTTATACATTAGGGGTGGATAAGCTTGAGTAAAACGATGGATCGCAAAACTTTTCTGTCTTATCTGGGTACTGGTGCAACCGCATTGGCAGCCGCTTCCGCAGGGTTAGGTGTATTGGAAGGGAAGGCTTCCGCCATGTCCGGAACCGCAAATCATCTGTTCGGATTCAAAACGAATCGGGTCAGCGGTTACTTCGAACCAATTGAACCAACCAAAGCAGACCAACTCGTCCTGCCTAAAAACTTTAAATATGATGTCATTGCAGCTTTTGATGACGTGATCAATCCGGCTGGCGAAAAATTCGGCTCCGGTTGTGATTACAACGCATTTTTCCCGCTTAAGGGCTCCAATGTCCGCGGCCTTCTGGTCAACAATCATGAATACTCCACCATCTTCTCCATCGGTCCTGTGAAGGATGGGAAGATGACGGCGGATCAAATCCATAAAAACCTGTATTACCAAGGCATGTCCGTTATCGAAGTATACCGTGACGAGAAAGGTGTATGGAAAATGGACACCACCTCCACCCATGCCCGCCGCATCAACGGCTTCAGCAAATTCGATATCACCGGTCCGGCCAAAGGCATCCCTGCCCTGAAAGGCGCAACGACAGCTACCGGCACGTTTGCCAACTGCTCCGGCGGGGTGACGCTTTGGAACACAGTCTTATCTTGCGAGGAGAACTTCGAGGACACCGCGGCAGTCTCTAACCTGCCGGATACGCATTACGGCTGGGTCGTTGAGGTCGATCCGTTCGATAAATCCTTCCTGAAGAAGCACACCGCCCTCGGCAGATTTAATCATGAGAATACCGCGATGGGCCTTGCCGCAGACGGCCGGATCGTTGTCTATATGGGCGACGACAAGAAGGATGCCTGTGTCTATAAATTCATTAGCAAAAACAAATATGATAAAAGCAAAGGCCGCGCTAACTCCGCGCTTCTGGAAGATGGAACCCTGTACGTGGCCAACCTGAAGTCGGGCAAATGGCAGCCGGTCACCCTGGAGGCCGTAACCAAGGCCGCCGCAGAGGATAAAGAGGCCCAAGCCAAATTCAAGTCCCAAGGCGATGTGGTCACTTACTGCCAGGAAGCTGCGCGTCTTGTCGGCGGAACACCAACGGACCGTCCGGAGGATATCGAAATCTCGCCGTTCGATAACACCGTGTTTATCTGCCATACGAACAACGACAATCACGGCAACATTCATGGTCATATCACGCGTATTTTTGAAGCGGGCAACGATCTGGCAGCCATGGAGTTTGACTTTGAAATCTTCGCTGCCGGCGGACGCCAATCCGGATTCAGCTCGCCAGACAACCTGGCTTTCGACTCGAACGGCGATCTGTGGGTCGTGACGGATATCTCCAGCAGCAGCCAGAACAAAGGCGTTCACAAACCCTTTATGAACAACGGACTGTTTGTGATTCCAACAAGCGGGCCGGATCAAGGGGTCGCACTGCAATTCGCCTCCGGTCCGGTGGAATCCGAACTTACAGGTCCTTTCTTCACACCCGATGAGCAGACGCTCTTCCTATCCGTTCAACACCCGGGCGAGAATACGGAGGACCTCAGCAAACCAACCAGCACATGGCCTCACCGCTCTGGTGAAAACATGGCGCGCTGCGCCGTCGTGGCCATTAGCGGCTTCAAACTGGAGTAATACCAATCGAAAGGAGCGAGGATCATGCCGTTTGGCAATATCGGAATCGGTGGTTTAATTCTTATTTTGATTATCGCACTCATCATATTCGGTCCATCCAAGCTTCCTGAGCTCGGTCGCGCTTTCGGGCGGACCTTAAGCGAATTCAAGGGCGCAACCCGTGGCTTGATGAACGGAGACGACGAGAATGGAAAAAAAGACGATGCTCCGCAAACTGCTGCAGCGGTCGATAAGCAGCACAGCTAATCCGAACGACCAGAGCGCGATCGAGCATCTGGAAGAAATGCGGAAGCGCCTGATCCGCACCCTGATTGCGTTTCTCGTCGCAATGGTGGCTGCCTTCATCTACGTCGAGAAGATCTACCACTGGCTGGTACGAGGCATGGACAAGCAGCTCGTTCTGCTCGGTCCCTCCGAAGTAATGTGGGTATATATGATCATTGCGGGCGTTGTGGCCGTCACCGTCACGCTTCCCATTGCCGCCTATCAAATATGGCGGTTCGTGCAGCCGGCGCTGCCGGATGGGACTCACCGCTCGGCCGTGCTGCTCATTCCCGTGATCAGCGTGTTATTCATTGCCGGCATTTGCTTCGGATACTTCGTGCTTTTCCCGATGGTGCTGCAGTTCATGCAGCGTATGGCCGAAGGCGCATTCCAAACGATGTATACCGCGCAAAAATACTTCACGTTCATGATCCATATGACCGTTCCTTTCGGATTCCTGTTCGAAATGCCCGCCATCGTTGTTTTTCTGACGAAGCTCGGCATCGTGAATCCGCATCGGCTGGCCAAGATGCGCAAATCAGCCTACTTTCTGCTTTGCATCGTGGCTGTTACCATCACACCGCCGGATATCATGTCCGATTTGATTGTGATCGTCCCGCTGTTCCTGCTGTACGAAATCAGCGTAACGATCTCCAGATTCATCTATCGCAAGCAGCTGCAGCTCTCTCAAGCGGAGGGCAGCGCAACCTAGTAAGGAACCAATTTCAATGTGTGCACTGCTCCCTGTAAGCACGTTGCGTGGTCCGGTGTATGCTTGGTTGGCTGTCGACAGGAACCAATTTGGAGCTAATTAGGAGCCAACTAGGAGCCAACTAGGAGCTAATACGGAACCAATGAGGAGCAACCCAAAAACTCTAAGGTTTATCAGCAGGAATAACTTGATCAGTAGATCCCGTTCTCAGTCATACGAATGAGAGCAGACCAAAGGGCAGCCTAACGTAAATTGCACGAAAAATCGCACAAACTGAATGGATAAGAGCTGTCGACTGAGGAACTTGTGTGAAAAATCGCACAACAGGAAGGCTAATGCCAGCTGTTATACGAGATTTGTACGAGAAATCACACAAAATGAATGGATAAGAGCTATCGACTCAGGAATTTGTGCGAAAAATCGCACAACATGATGGCTAATGCCAGCTGTTATACGAGATTTGTACGAGAAATCGCACAAACTGAATGGATAAGAGCTTTCGACTCAGGAATTTGTACGAATAATCGTGCAAATACGAGTACGAAGGGATCCTTATAAGAAATTAGAACGAAATTTCGTTCACCCTTAGTACATGCCCGTTTCCCCCGAAATTAGACGGAACTTTATAGAACCCGTGAACTGGACAGCCTCATCATGCAGGTTGTCTGACCTACGGGTTCTTTTTTTTTGCAATCCTCCCCTTTACCGATATCTTCGCTTCAGCACGTATCCCCCGCTTTTTTCGAACCGATTGTTTCGTTATATCCCCCCCTCATCTGAGACTTTTGACGTGATTCCATTATATATTCGAAATGATCCATTGATTTATTAGTCAAGTTCTCCTAGTATTTTTAATAGGGTATCTATTGGCTCGTCATGAATGCTACTGCCTCGGCAGCATTTATGATAGCGCTATCAAATGGTGTAACGTGAAAACACAAATTGCTATTAGAAGAACCGTCTCGCGTGTGTAGAATGAATTAGTTTCGGCTAAAAACTTAATAATCTAAAATCGTAAAAAACGGAGGTTGCAGATATGAAATGGAATCACTTCAAGTCCAAGCTTCTGCTTAAATACACACTGTCCTACATCTCCATTTTTCTGATACCTCTTGTTATATTAACCATCATTATTTATCACAATGCCGTGAATACGCTCCGTTCCGAGATCGAGCAGACCAATGTCAATCAATTGACCCAGGCCAAAACTGTCATCGATGAGCGCATGAAAGAATTGCAGGACATCGCCTTTCGCATCGCCTACGATGAGCAGCTAACCCGTTATTGGACTCACCATCCTTACTACAGCCGGGAATCCATCGGGGCCTTGGTCAAATACAAAGCCACCAGCTCCATTATTGATGAACTGTTCCTGTTCTTCCGCGGAGATAACAGCATTTATTCGTCACAGGGCTTTGAGAATCTGAATGTCTTCACCGACCGCTACAAATTCAACAGCTGGAATGAAACGGAGATGGTCCGTGATTTAAACTCTGTCCCGATTCCGACCATGCGCCCGGCGGAGCAAGTGGTTCAGGGGACCAAAACCCAAAATTCCATGCTGGCATACCTTGTGCCGATCGCACCTAACAATACGCCCGCCCACGGCACCGTCATGTACCTGATCCATGAGTCCAATCTGACCGGATTGATCGAATCCATCCTCAGCGACTATCATGGAATGACATATATATTCGATAATTACGGGCAAGTGTTGGCAGCCAATCACCAAGGCGAAACCATTACCGAGCAGGAAGTTCACGCACTGTTCGCGCTTGAGCCTGGAACCCACAGCCTTTCCTTGAACCAAGAGCCGCATTCGGTTGTATCCGTCAAATCCGATGCGGGCTGGACTTATGTCACCGCGATGCCAAGCAACCAATTTTTCAGCCGTATCGTTCATATTCGTACCTTCGTGATTCTGGTATTCTCCTTCGTCGTAGTGATGGGCACCATTCTTGCCATTATGCTGGCTCGCAGGCAATACCATCCGATTTCAGACTTGATGGAGTTCATCCGCTTGAAGAATGACCCGGAAACATCCACATCCAGCAACGAGCTGGAATGGATCAAGAAAACGCTGCACGACTACAGCCAGCGCGTCGATCTTCAAGAGCCTTATGCGCGAAATCATATTCTGCTCATGCTGCTGAAGCATGGCCATACTGGTGAATTCCCTCCCGAGTTCACCGAGAAGCTGGGCATCCGCTTCAGTCAATCCCATTATTTTGTCGTGACCATGGGCTGGGAGTCGCACGCCCTGCCCATTGGCGACAATCCGGAGCGGCGGCCCGTCATGCAGTTAATGAACGATGTGGAGCTGCCGGCGTTTTCCGCCTATGCCTATGGAGTGGAGCTGCCACAGCCCGATCAGCTGGCCCTCATTGTCGGATTCGATGCCGAAACCGGGCATGAAGCGAGCCTTAACGCACGCATGGAGCCAATCGCCCTGGCCCTGCAATCGATGGCGGGAGAGCACACGGGTGTCTCTCCTGCGATCGGGGTAGGCAACCGCTACAGCTACCCGGAGCAGCTAAATCAATCCTTCATTGAAGCATCAACCGCTTTGGAGGCTTCCATGCTGCACGGACAGGGCAGCAGCACCTTCTTTAACGCTCTTTCCGGTTCCGGCGCACAGGATTCATCCTTCTGGGTCCCTAAGGATGTGCTGCTGAAGCTGGTTCAAAGCTTGAAACAGGGCAGTTATGATGTAGCGGTTCAGATGGTATCCACCGCATTGAATAACCTGAAGACGGAAATGCCATCCGTACCGCTGCTGCGCTGTATCTGCTTCGATATTCTGAATACGATGCTGAAGACCGCGTCTGAACTTGGCATCCATCATGTAGTCAATCAGCTTCCAAGGGTCACTTCTTATGACTCGCTGGAGGATTTGGAGAAGAAGCTGGCAGGCCTTGCCGCGGAAATCTGCGCCCATGTCGAGGCGAAGAGCGAGACCGAAGAGAGCTCCCTGATGGACGAAATCGTTGCCTTTATCGATGCCAATTTCACGGATTATGACCTCAGCCTGGGCACGATCTCGTCTAAATTCTCCATCTCTTCATCATATTTCAGCCGCTCCTTCAAGGAGAAGATCGGGATGAACTTTACCCAATATATCTGGCAGAAACGAATGGATGAGGTGATCCGACTGCTGCTGCACACAACCGATCCATTAAAAGATATCATCACCCAGGTAGGTTACTTGGACACGCCGAACTTCATTCGCAAATTCAAAAAAGAGACGGGGTACACGCCCGGTCAATACCGCAAAATGCACAGCAGCAACGGCGCAGCTGATTCGCCGGATGAGGATGGCGAAGAGTACAGCGGATAACAAATTCGGATGATGGCGAAGAAGAGTAAGTCGGTAGCGGTTTTGCCGCACATAGAAACCTCCCCTGAACGGTACCATTCAGGGGAGGTTTTCGTATGTTTTAAACTCATCCGAGTTATTAGATCCACCGCGACTGCCAGCTGTTCCTATTTCCCGGCCGGGATGCTTTGAAGTTCTTGATGCATAGCGTCCAGCAGGCGATGGGTCGGGTCGCAACCATATTCCCAGAACATGATTCCGGCCAAGCCTTGCTCCTTCACATAATCGCATTTGCACTGAATCGATTCCTCATCGTCATAAGAAATCAGGCTGGAGCCGTTAAAGAGGTACGGCGCGCAGGCTTCCTCGTCCCAATAACGAATGTAGCCGTTCTTGTTGATGTACTCCGCAGCCAGCTCGGCAAAGGCCGGACCATAGCCGCCTGTGCTGCCGGCCATTTGGTGAAGGCCGTGGTTTCGGTCCGGCACCTCGTTCCATACTCGGGAGTAAAATGCGGCACCGATGACTATCTTCTCCTTCGGGACGCCGGCGCGAACGAACAGGTTCACGGAAGCATCCGTGCTGATTCGGAACAGATCTCCGGTTGACGTGTACAGATTCGTATGATGTCCGGTCAGGACCTGAAACCCGCCTCGCATATCATAGGTCATCAACTGGACAAAATCCAGGTACTGCTGTACCTCGGCCATCTCAGTGCCGTCTACATAGTATTGGTCAGCCCCTGCCGCAATCGTGAGCAGGTAATGCCGGCCATCCCGGGAGCCCTTAGCATCCAGCGTCTCCCGGATCGTCTTCAGCAGCAGGGTGAAATTCCGTTTATCATCCGGACTCGACCCTATGTCGGCTTCACCGTAACATGGATACTCCCAGTCCAGATCGATACCGTCAAAAGGATATTCCTCCAGCACCCGTATGGCGGATGCGGCCATGCGGTCCCTTCCGCCCTCGGTTGAAGCGGCTTCGGAAAAACCACCAGCGCTCCAGCCGCCAACAGACAGAAGTACCGTAAGAGTCGGGTGATCCCGCTTGATGTTCCGGACCACCTCACCATTCTTCAAATGCTCGGTGGTAATCTCATCGTTCTTGACATGACCGAAGGCTACGTTCAGATGCGTTAATTTCAGCAGATCCTCATGCGTCATGTCAGGAAGAACCGAATCGACGGCGTAACCCGCTACAATATACTTCGTCATTACTCTTCACTCCGATCCCTTCTAGGGTTGTAATATCGCGTTTGCAATCTGCAGGGCTTCCTTCCCGGTGCCGATCTTGTATCCAGAAGCCGCATAACGGATTTGATCCTGACGATCCAGGACGAACAGATGAGGATAACCAGCTTCATGGGCTGCAGGATTCGAGATGAAACCCGATAAGGAAGCATAACTGGAATCCCGTACAAAAATAGTGCGGGCCGGCAGCTTCGGATAGCTTACCGGATCAAAGGAAGCTGTCCATTCCGCATCCCCGATCACCAGCACAATCGGTAAGTCCAGCTTATCCAGCGGCTCGGCCAGCTCGCTGAGCTCGCGGAGCAGATGCTTGGTCGGCTCCCGCTCCGGTTCGATCCAGGCAGCGATAGCGCCCTCGGTTCCCAGAAGATCCTTAAGATCCGCTCCCGTTCCGTCTAATCGGGTAAGCGTACTGCCCGGCGCCAGTTTGCCCAGCACCGGAATGTCGACCGCCGTCTCACGATAGGTCAGCGCCACGCGCGTGGTGTCTCCGGCACGAACGGTAAAGTACGTGAAGCGCACTCTTACTGTTCCGTCCTTCAGCCGGATGCCCGACGTTAGACGGTACGAACCCGGTTCAACCTCATACGGCTCGTCATAAACATCGGTGCTGCCATAAGGATACACCAGCGTTTTGTACACGCCGTCTTCCAGGCGGGCGAAGGTAAAGTTCTCGGCATAGGATGCGGCCGGCGTATCCTGCGAGCCTTTCGGATCCCTGAGGAGCTGCAGCATCCCCCAGCTTGAGCTCTCCTGATTCCGGGGGGAGTCCAGACGGAAGGCTGCATCTTCCCAGCTTCCATCACGTAAGTACTGCGGCTTCTGCTCGCTCGGATGCAGTCGGGCGGGAATCCCCAGACTACGGCATACAGCCACAAACAGAATGTCCAGCGACTGCTCGTCTCCCTTCATGAGACTGTACGTGCCTGCCGGATTTCCCTTACCCTTCAGGTTGGGAAGGTCCTCAGCATAGGCATAGCCCTGCTCCAAATGCCCGGCAAGCGTAGAAGGATCCTTCCTGAATGCCGCAGTCTCCGCCGCCGTAATGGCATCAACGAATACACGGCGATACGGGACCAGCATTTCATAAGAAACCCGCGGACACAGGATGTACTTCACGAAGGTATCCTCATCCCACTGTCCACGCTGCGAGAGGGCACCCATCAGATGATCATCCAGCGTAGGCCGGAAGGTATCAATCAAATCCTTTTCGTTCAGCGCCTCCAGCAGCCTCAGCGGCCACTCGCCATATTCGCCGGAACGCTCCTCCAGGAACGCGGCGATTTCCTTGCTGTTGCCTCTGGCTTTTCGAAGGACGTCCCACACCCGCTCCGGAGGCAGTCCTGATGACTGGGCTAGTGTGAACGCCTCCTCTTCGATCAGGAATGTACCCTCATATTCGGTCCGGACCTTCGTCCCTTCCTCCAGACGGTGGTTATGAGCCTGGGTCTTCTCCTCGGATAACGCCGTCGCGGCGTCCCCTTCTCCTTCCGGTGGAGGAACCATATCGAAATCCACGATCCCTGACGGCTGTTCGGATGAATCAAGCACAAGTTCGATATGTCCGCCGTCCTGGGCCTTGAACAGGACTTCACTCCACTTGCCGCCGCTGACCGCACGAACCAAGAGGTCGCCATAACCGGTCTTAAAGGAAGCCCTCCCTTGCTCATCGGTCTTGATTTCGGCAATCGGATAAAATTCAGCCATATTATACAGCTCAAATCGAATGCTTGCGCCGGATACAGCCTCTCCCTGCTTATCCTTCACGCTCACGTAAAGGGTGCGAGCCGGTGCATAGTTCTCCAGCAAATTAATCTCCGTAAACCCCTTTTCGCATAGGGTAATATCCTCCGGACCGGGGTAATCGGCAAAAATTCGCGTATTGATCAGCATCGCCCTGCGTGCCGGCGGACTGAACCAGCCTTGATTCAAGCGGGCTTCCGGTTCGCATGCCCCGATGTAATACCACTGGCCGTCCGCCCATGCTTCCACCCAGGCATGGTTGCTGTCGCAATGAGCCCAGCGCGGCGTATAGACCTGACGCGCGGGGATGCCGATGCTACGAAGCGCGGCCACCGCCAGCGTGGACTCCTCGCCACAGCGTCCGCGTGCGTTCCGTATCATCGTCAGCGGCGAAATGGTTCGCAGATCGCTGCCGATGTAGGTCGCCTTCTCATGGCACCAATAATTGGTTTCCAGAATGGCATCCGCCATCGATAACTTCGCCGTCCGTTCGGCCAATTCGTTGTAGAGAATACCGCGGTAATCCTCAATATTCTCCGTATTAACCCGGTAAGGAAGCACAAAATGCAGGAACAGATGATCCGGCACGCGCTCGCCCCAAGGCACGCGCTTACGGATGTCCAGGGCTTGGCGCACATGATTCAAGAACAATTCTCCATCATAGTCGGCCATGTCGTTCACCGGCATGTAAGCAAACAAATATTTCAGGGCCCAAATCTCTTCATCGGTCAGTTCCTGCTCAAAAACATGAAACAGCTTATCTTTGCGCGCTTCCGCAAAGATGATCTTCTCCTGAAACTTTTGCTCGATCCGCTCCCGTGTCTGCGAATCCAGCGAGAACACCGCGGTTTGGCTGGTCATCCTAGCGTTCACTCCCTCCATAGCTTTCCGTCTTCCCGAATGCAGATTAGAGCCGTGCCGTCCGATGAAGGCGCGCTAATCTGGAACAGGCTGCGAGTCGTTTCAATCACAGGCTGGATGCTCCATGCATCCTCGCCCATGAGCTGCTTCGTGTCCTGCGTAAATTCACCATGGGCTTCATAGTAATTACGCTGCCGGTAATAGAGTCTGCGCAGCTCCCATTTGATCCGTTCGTCTTCCGGAAGCGTAAACGGCTGTTGCTCCTCGCCACCCGCGAACACAACGTAACCCCACAGCTCCGGGTAATGCATATTGATGATGCCCATAGGCGACCATACCCAATTGTCCTCCGGATAAGGCTTGCCTGTCTCCGGATTCAGCACCTTACGGTACTCGCCGTCTTGTACCTCGGTCTGCCATTCCACGCGCGAGAAGTTGACGCGCCAGAACTCACCCGGCGCAGGGCGGCGGCCACCTTCGGCACATTCCTTGAGACTGGTCCAAGGAATCGCCACCTCCACGCTCCATTTCCGGTTGTCGGCGCCAGGACGGTTCAGCTCCCCATCGATAAATACCGCCGTCTTAAGACCGCTGATATCCCAGCCGTTAACCGGAGGTCCGCCATCCCGGTACGGTTTCACGAGCAGCAAGTCCCACACTGTGTTCAAGGCATTAATTTCGAATTCATAATATTGATGGCTGTCTCCGTCCGGATCAATGAATATTTCAAAGTCATTATCATAGAAAATAACCGAATCGCGTTCCGTCAACGTCGCCCATATCTGATCCTCGATCAGCTCGGCGGCAAAATAAAAATAATCGTCGTCCCACAGCATTTTGACCCGGGTCCGTTTCCCCGGCTTCGGACGAAGATCCCCTTCGATATCAACGAAATCGTCGGTCCACTCCGCCGCATCCCAGAATGCCTTATCCACGCGGCCATCCAGCACGAGCGGCTGCCCCGCACGCTTGCATAAATAATGCTTAGGAGCATACTCAATCCTCGGCTCCGGCACTCCACTTCTGTTCATGTCATTCTCTCCGCTTCATGAGGGAGGCTAAGCACTTATCTAGCGCGTCCCTCCCCGTGATGGTTAGTTATGCGTGACAACAGCTCCCGAGCCGCCGTACATCTCCAACTCCTCGTCAAACTCCAGCTTAAGAACCGTCACCTGCTCATGCACGTCTTCAGGAGTCATCTTGATCCACGTCGTCCCCGGGATGTTGAACCAAGGCACGCCCCCATGAATCTCGTGGGTAAGCTCCTTGCCCGAATGCAGCACGGTAATTTTCTTGATCGGGTTGCACAGCCCCTTAATGCACACATTCTCTTTCGGAGCGTCATAGACAAACAGGTACAGTGTCTTTCTGTCCTCGGAAACCGTGCTCCCCCCCAGATAATAGCGGGTCATAATGCCCTCACCCGTTCCGAATACAGCTTCCTCATGGGCACGGATCCACGCACCCAGCCCAAGCAGGATGTCCTCCTGCCTTTGATCGATGGTGCCGTCTTCGCGCGGACCGATATCCAGCAGCATATTGCCGCCCATCGAGATGCAGTCGCAGAACATCCGAATGATCTGGTTCAAGGATTTATATTTATGATCGGTCGGCACGTAGCCCCACGAGCTGTTGATCGTTGTGCAGAATTCCCAAGGTCCCTCCGGTCTTGTAATCGGAATGCCCTGCTCCGGCGTTTTATAATCACCGTGGCC
This sequence comes from Paenibacillus sp. ISL-20, assembly GCF_018613005.1. Taxonomy (NCBI): domain Bacteria; kingdom Bacillati; phylum Bacillota; class Bacilli; order Caryophanales; family Paenibacillaceae; genus Paenibacillus; species Paenibacillus sp. ISL-20. Next base: position 149,173 of record NZ_JAGGRD010000036.1, on the reverse strand, counting down.
CTGCAGCCGTGAGTTGATGATGATATCCGGATTGAAGGATTGCAGGTAATGCTTGAACTCCGGCAGATTCCACTGCTCGGCACTTCGCTCCCAATCGCCATCGAACCACAGCAGATCCACTTTCCCGTAATTCGTCAGGATCTCCCGCAGCTGGTTGTTATTAAACTCCAAAAATTCCTGCCATTTCTCCTGATCCTGAACACCGTCCACGGGACTGGTGTGCGGGTTGACGCTGCTGAGATCCTCCGGCACCTTCCCTCCTTCGAACACGCTCGGATAATCCGGATGCGACCAATCAATCAGAGAGAAGTACATGCCCAGGTGAATCCCCTTCTCCCTGATCGCTTCTGCATACTCCCGCACGATGTCTCGATTGGCCGGAGTCCGCTTGACCACGTTGAGATCGCTGTACTGCGTATCCCACAGCGCAACACCATCATGGTGCTTTGTTGTCAGCACGGCATACCGGGCACCGGATTTCTCGATCAAATCCGCCCATTTCTCCGCATTGAATTTCGATGCCGTAAAACCGTCCAGCTGCTTCATGTACTCGTCGTAAGTGATCCTCCCATTGTAGAAGGACCAGGATTCCGAGACTCCGTCCACGGCATAAATGCCATAGTGAATGAAGATGCCCAGCTTGGCTTCTTCGAACCATTTCTGCATATCTGTCCACACCTCTTTTTGAAGTCCTTGTAAGTGAAAAATACGTTTATGATGTTGTTCAAAAAGTCCGCTTTTGATAAGAAAACCTCTATCGAGGCCACTTCAAGGATGAGCGACCGCGATGTATAGGTAGGTTTTCTTGCGATATAGAATTTCATCAGTTCCACTGATAACTCATAAATTCTATATCTAACACGAAGTGAATCAGGAAGCCACTCGGCATCGAATCTTGAATTCAGCCGGGCCTTCCGGTGCTCACGTACCCAAAACGTACGCTCCACTCCTCAGTCCCTAGCTTCATCCAATCTTCTCGGTGCTGAAAACCGACCCTTTTGAACACGCACTTTATACATCCCGTCTCTTAACGAAACCGCAATACATGCGCAATCGGTGCCGATCCCTGACGTTCCTGATCCGGAAGACGGACCGCAACGCCATCCTCCGTGCGGCGATAATCGAGCGCCTCCTGACCCCCGACGAGATCAATACGGCTGAACGCCGTCTGAATCGGAATGTGCAGCTCCTCAGGAACGGCTTCTTGCTCATTTCGATACAGATAGATGGCATAGGTCGTATCGTCTTTTTGGGTAAACTGGACGGCCCCGGAGGAATACGGCTCGCAGATACGCGTGCCATAGATCGCCTCTCCATAGACTTTCAGCCATGCCCCCATGCCCTTCATTCGTAAAATAGCCGTCTCGGGCAGCCTACCGTCCGGCTGCGGACCCACATTGAGCGCCAGATTTCCGCCTTTGGCCACGATCTCGACAAGCAGGTGAATGAGCTGACGTACCGTTTTATAACGATCCTCGTAGCGGAAAGAGAAGGAAGTTCCCATCGTGATACAGCTCTCCCAAGGCACATGCAGGGCACGCTCAGGGAGGGTCTGCTCCGGCGTAATCAGATTCTCATAAGGCCCGCCGACCGTGCGGTCCGCCGAGAGGAGCCAAGGCTGAATCTCACGCGCCTTCTCTACCACTTCACCCAGTCGGATATTCTGGTCCCGGTAATCGTTCACCCAGCCGGCATCCAGCCACAGCACATCAATGCGGCCGTAACGGGTCATCAGCTCCATGATCTGCTCATGGGTAAACTGGACAAACTGTTCCCACAGCCACGGGTATTTCTTCGGGTCATAGCTAGGACCGCGTGACGTAAAGCTTCCCGCCTCCATTCCCGGCGCCCAGTAGTATGGCGTATGCCAGTCAGCCTTCGAGAAATAAGCGGAGATGCCGAGCCCTTTGGCACGAAATGCCTCGAACAGCTCCTTCGTGATATCGGCGTGTTTATGCGTATGGAACGGACAGTCCGGACCCGTGACACGGTAGTCGGTCGTATGCGTGTCCCACATGCAGAACCCGTCATGATGCTTGGTTGTAAAGTTTAAATATTTGAAGCCGTTATCGGCTGCCAGGTCAGCCCACAGATCAGGCTGAAAGCGAAGCGGGTTGAAGGTCTTGTTCAGATCAAAATACTGCCGCTTAAGCTCCTCCGCATCGATATCCCAGTCAATGCCGTCACGTGACCAATCCGCGTCTTTATCGCTCAGTGCCCATGATTCAACAAGACCCAACTGGGAATACGGTCCCCAATGCATCATCAGGCCCAGCTTCTGGTCCTTGAACCATTCCAGGCGCTCCAAGAGCAGCGGATCCTCCGGCTTGACCCATTTGTCCTCACTGCTGAAATTGTGCACGCCCTGCTCCACTACTGCTTGCTCTTCCTCTACCAGCTTGTTCTCCGACATGGTGTACCTCCAATAGTCATTTGTTGATAACGATAGGTTTGAAGACCGCTTGGAACAGGCTTGCCTGCCCCTTAAAAACAATAGCCAACCCCCGGTCATGGATCGACCGGGATACGTTGGCTCTTTGTTTTTCATCTATGCATCTGATTATTGCTCGGCGTTCCAGCGATCGTATGCCCCTTGATAAAGCTCCACGAGACGGTCGCTGCCCATTTTCTTAACTTGTGCAACGTATTTATCCCAATTTTCAAGCGGCTCTTGGCCTGTTACGAATTTCGCTTCCATCTGTTTCACATACGTTTCCAAATCGGACAACAGCGAAGTTGCCTCGCTCTGTTCTTCATTCGTCAAATAGACGTTAGGGAATGGCGACTTTCCGATCGGCACCAGCTTCTCTTGATTCTGCTGATCGATCCACTCATCAAATTCAGTGCGAAGGCCTTTGGCAACTTCCGGATCATTGACGCCAGGTGTCAAAACACCGTAGTTCGGCGTGATTTTGCCGCGATACTCCTCACGATCTCCGCCGCCTGGCACCGGGAGCCATTCTTTCACGCGGTTTGCCTCATCCTTGAATTTCCACAACGTGCCTTCAGGCCCTTGATTAAACAGTGTAGCGCCTTCATAGCCGTACAGATAATCGATCCAGCGCATGGTAGCTTCCGGAGCCGGGTTGCTGCTCGAAATGGCGAATGTGCCTCTTGTCGACATGCCTGGATGCATGCCGTATACTGGAGAATCGGCGATTTCGCTCTTCACCGGCGTCATGAGCGGATTTTCGCTGCCAGGCTCGCCGCCGAGCGTGAAGTATGCATGGTAGTCGTTAAACAGGGCCAGCTGATTGTTTTCTCCCTTGGCTTTTTTCTGATCGCCTGTTTGTGAGAAGGTTTCATGATCCAGCAGTTCTTCCTTCCACAGACGGTTCATGAACGTCAGGTAGCCTTTGTAGCCTTCTTCCTGGTAAGGATAGTGCACTTTTCCGTCCTTGTCGGAATAGATGCCTTCGTTGTACATGCCCCAGAAGCCGAAGAAGTACATACGCAGGTCATCCAGCTTGACCGAAGTCAACGGAATCTCGTCTTTCTTTCCATTTCCGTTAGGATCTTCTTCTTTAACGCGTTTCAAGAATGTATATAGTTCCTCTGTTGTCTTAGGTTCGGACACGTTGAGCGCTTTTAAGAACTTGCCGTTATACCACATCGGGCCTCTGTACCATACGGCGGCCTTGTCGACGAATGGCAAGGCATAGATATGTCCGTCCGGTGTCGTAAAGGACTTGCGAACATCCGGGTTCTCATCAAATATCTTTTTGATGTTCGGTGCATAGCCCTCGTCAATGTACTTCTCCAACGGAATGAGGATTCCTTGGGTACCATAGGTCACCTGCTCAGCCGGCTTCAGGTCGGCCGCGTAAAACATATCGGGCAAATCACCGCTGGCGAACACCAAATTCTTTTTCGTTTCAAAGCTGTCAATCGGAGAAAGCTGATATTCCAGCTTGATGCCTGACAATTTCTCCATCTCTTGTAGTACGGGCATCGTATTCCAATCGGCTACACCGGCATCCTGTGACATGACCGTCAGCGTGATCGGCTCATCCACAATCGGGAAACCTTCCTTTTTTACCCCTTCCGTACTGGCCGTCCCGGACGGTGCCGTAGCAGCGCCGTCTCCTTTGGGTGAACCACAGGCTGCAAGCATTGTTGCTGAGAGGGTGAGGCAGAGTAAAATAGATGATGCCTTGCGAAGCTTTTTCATGACAACAACTCCCCTTTTTTTGGTGTGGATTTATGGTATAAGATCAGCCCTTAACGGAACCAATCATAACACCCTGCACAAAGTAACGTTGAAGGAACGGGTAAACCGCAATAACCGGAAGTGTCGCAACGATAATGACCGCATATTTGACCAGTGCGGCAATTTCCGCTTTGGAATTCATCGCTGCTGCGGATGAGGCGTCAATCGCCCCGCCGCCCTGTGCCGCCATCTCCTGAAGGACCAGGATTTGACGAAGGAAGAGCTGCAGCGGGTACTTCGCGGCATCATTCAGATAAATCATGGCACTGAAATAGCTGTTCCAGTGGCCGACTCCGTAGAAGAGTGCCATGACGGCAATAATCGGCATCGAGAGCGGCAGTACGATTTTGATGAATAACCGGAAGTTCGTACAGCCGTCGATATGGGCAGCTTCCTGAAGCTCCTTCGGAATGGTCGATTGGAAGAACGTCCGGGACACAATAATATTCCATATGGACGCAGCTCCCGGCAGAATAAGGGCCCACATGCTGTTGACCATGCCAAGATCCTTAACGAGCAGGTAACTCGGAATCAGTCCCCCGCCGAAAAACATCGTAACCAGAAACACCGCCATAAAAAATCCTCTGCCCACAAAATCAGAACGGCTGAGCGCATAGGCTGCAGGCAGCGTGACAATCAGATTCACGATCGTACCGATCACTGTATAAATAATCGTGTTCTTGTAGCCAATCCAAATGTTGGCGTTCTCAAACACTCGGGCATATCCATCAAAAGTTATCCCTTTCGGAATCAACCACATTTCACCTGAGCTTACGTACTTCGGATCACTGATGGAGGCACTGACAATGTACAGCAGCGGGTACAGTACGATGACAAGCGCAATCGTCAGATAGATGTAGTTGCATAGCAGGAATAATTTATCCCCTTTGCTTTCCCTTACCGTGGATGACATATGTTATTCCCCCTTCTACCACAGGCTGTTTTCGCTGGTGCGACGAGCGATTTGGTTCACCGCAATCAGCAGAATCGCATTAATGACCGAATTGAACAATCCGACGGCGGTAGAGAAGCTGTACTGTGCGTCAACCAGACCGGAACGATAAACAAAAGTCGAGATGACATCGGAAGAGCTCATATTCAGCGGGTTCTGCAGCAGCAGGATTTTCTCGAATCCGACGCCCAAAATGCTGCCCATGTTCAGGATCAACAGGATGGTAATCGTAGGTATAATCGCCGGGATGTTGATGTGCAGAATCCGTTTGAAACGGCTTGCTCCATCCACGACAGCTGCTTCGTGCAGCTGAGGATCGACACCCGATAAGGCTGCGAGATATATAATGGTACCCCAGCCTGCACTCTGCCAGACGCCGGAGAGCACATACACCGTCTTGAACCATGCAGGGTCCGTCAGGAATTGAGGCGCCTGAAAGCCAAGCATTTCCACAAAGTTAACAATCATGCCGGACGAAGGCGACAAGAAGGTAATGATCATACCGGACATGACAACGACCGAAATAAAATGCGGTGCATACGTGACGGTCTGTACGGTACGTTTAAAGAACGAATCCTTCACTTCATTGAAGGCCAGCGCCAGAATGATGGGCAACGGAAAACCGATAGCCAGCTCATACAAGCTGATGCTCAAGGTATTCCAGAGCAAATCCCAGAAGTAATATGAGTTAAAGAAGCGTTCGAAGTGGTCGAATCCGACCCACGGGCTTCCCGTTATTCCCAACGTCGGGATGAAGTTTTTGAAGGCGATTTGGATCCCGTACATCGGGCCATAATGGAAAATGACAAAATACAGAAATGCCGGAGCTATAAACAAATACAACTCCCAGTTTCGAATCATCCTCCTCCATAATGTATTTTTCTTACGATTCGGCATCGTGTTAACCGATAAGCTTTGCGACAGGGCGGATTGACCATCTTGCTGCATAGGTTGCCCCCTCCTTTTCTAATGAAAATCCGGCCATTTTTTCGGAAAAGCACCCCTGTTTAATGTAAAAGAAAGAGCCTTCCTGACCACTCCTTAGCGTGCGGCTTTTCGCCAGCTCCAGAAATGTTAACGCTTACACACCAAGTGTATGGACCGCGGCACTATCCGTAAATATGTCATTTTCAATGGTCTAATGAAAACGGCTTCATGCATTGGTATGACGGGCTTTTTACGTCCTTTCCACTCTTGTCATTGTCGTTTTCGGGTAGGAAAACATGTGGTTTTTGACCCTTCCCTTCTGGTAAATTGTCATCCAGGTCAATGGGATGATCCTTGACAGATGTCATATCTGACCGTAAGTTGGAAAAATAAACCGTAAAGGCAAAACTGACATATTCTAAAAGAAATGAGGTATTACGCATGTTGCCATCCTCCTGGATTTTAGCCGGCTACGCAGGGCGCAAGGTCTTATCCACGATCACGACCGAAGATGCCAAGCGGCTCACTCACTTGAATATCGCTTTCGCCCATATCCAAGAAGACAAGATTTCGTATACCGATACGAACACCATCCACGAGATCCAACGCCTGAAAACCGTCAATCCCCAGTTAACCGTTCTGCTGTCCGTTGGCGGTTGGGGCTCCGACGGATTCTCGGAAGCTGCAGCCACGCCCGAAGGAAGACAAAGCGTGTGCGAATCGGCGATCAAGCTGCTGCAAGAGTTTCCACTCGACGGTGTTGACCTGGACTGGGAGTATCCATGCTACTCGATAGCCGGAACGACGGCATCGCCAATCGACAAGGAGAACTTCACGCTGCTGCTGAAGGAGCTCCGGGAAACACTGGATCAGTACGGGCGGGGCAAGAAGCACTATCTGCTCACGATCGCGGCCGGAGCCGATCAATATTATATCGATGGCACCGAGATCCATAACATCCACCCCTATCTCGACTTCATTCAGCTAATGACGTACGACATGCGCGGCGGATTCCAGACGATGACGGGCCATCACACCAACCTGTACACCTCCACCGGCGATCTGTTCCGAATCAGCGTCGATGCTTCCGTCCGCCTGTTCACCCTAGCCGGTGTGCCGCGCGAAAAAATCGTGATCGGCGCCGCATTCTACTCCAGGAAGTGGAAGGATGTGCCGGATGTGAACAACGGCTACCTCCAGGTCGCCCCATCCTCCGGTGGTTACGGCCCGACCTATACCCAGCTCGCAGCCGAGTATTTTAGCAATCCTTCATATAAGCGGTACTGGGACGATGAAGCCAAAGCGCCCTTTTTATTCGATGGCAGCAGCTTCATCACTTACGATGATGCCGAATCCCTGACTCATAAATGCAAATATATACAAGATCAAGGCTTGGCTGGTATTATGTTCTGGGAATACAGCTGTGATGCGACACACAGCCTGCTGGATGCGATGTACAAAGCATTCCACTCCTAAACGAAGCGGAAACTTGCCTGAGTCGTAACAGCCTCACTCCCCTTCAGCGTGTCTTTATTTCGCTATTCGTTCCGGACTCTTTCCTCAAGGTGAAGGAGTCCTTTCTCACTGCTTACGCAAAAAAAGAGGCTGACGACAGATAAAATGTAATGTTTTCTGCCATGTTGTTAACTTCCGATTGTTGCGCTGCAATGACTTGACTTTATTCTAGGAGTTCCTTCCGAACTCCGTAAATATGTCGTTTTTATCTTTAACTATAGAGCATACAAAGCCTCATAAACACTGGAAATTTCATACTGTATATGTTGATTTTGCACCTTACATGAGGTTTACAATTCACTGACAATCTTGGGATTTGCACAGAAAAAAAGCCATTCCTGAACACGGAACGGCTTTTTTCATCTAGGAGAGAATCGATATATCTCTCTATTTATGTCATTTATATGTCATTAAATGTAACTCATTTAGCTGGGTTTCGGTCGTCATTCGTAACATCGCCAAAGAAGCGGATCGAGTACAATGCACACAGACCGACAATCGTATAGATAATGCGGGACCCTGCGGAGCTCTGTCCTCCAAATAATGCAGCTACCAGGTCGTATTGAAACAGGCCGACCAAAAGCCAGTTAATGCCCCCAATAATCAATAACAGCAAAGCAATTGTATTAAATGTTCTCATCGCTTAACCCCCCTTACGCCCGATTTTCACATCATTCGTTACATGGTTTGTTATTCTAAGGATTTTAGTATCTATTTTTAACCATTTACGGCGTTTGTAATCATGCCCGAACAAAAAAAACATCCCCTGAAACCGGGATGTTCTTGCACCGAGATTCTGCTCTTCCTTTAGACTCCCTTGGGGAAACCGCGTTTATGATGCAGAAGCTCGAGAAATACCTCAACGGCCTTGGTATGATAAGGTGTCTTTTGTGTAATCCATGAGAACTGCCGGGCCACCGGCTTGCCGTTCGGTAGCAGCATATGCAGCGTTCCGAGTTGAACCTCCTTGCGTACCGCCCATCGCGACAGCAGCGTGACGCCAAGGCCTGCCTCCACGGATTCCTTGATCAGTTGGGTGCTTCCAAACTCCACGATATGCTGAGGGTGAATATGATACCGTGAGAACATCCGCTCCGTTGCCGCGCGGGTGCCTGATCCAGCTTCTCTGACAATCCAGGTCTCATCCTCAAGTTCGGAGAGCGATAGCTCCTGCAGATGGTCATACCGCCCGTCCCGGGGAACCATCACCACCATCTCATCCTCGGCAAAGGCCTCGATATGCAGCTTCTCATCCCGATAATCCCCCTCCACGATGCCGATATCCGCCTCATGGCGCAGGATCATCTCCGCCACCTCCGTGGTGTTCCCGATCATAATCGATGGGCGGATCAAGGGATAATGCTCCCTCATATAAGCGATCAAATGCGGCAGCATGTATTCCCCAAAGGTGTAGCTGGAGCCAATGGACAAATTGCCACTTGCCCGATGCATCAAATCGTCCACAAGCGTGTTCATACGGGTGTACAGACCCAGAATGTCCTTCGCATGGTGATACACGATCTCTCCGGCTTTCGTCAGCCGGACATATTTATTGGTTCTCTCCAGCAGCTTGGTGCCAACAGACCGCTCGAGCGATTGGATATATTGGCTTACCGCGGGCTGTGTCATCAGCAGTTCCTCGGCCGCACGGGTAAAATTCCCCTTCTCTACCACCGTAACGAATACCTCCAATGTTGGATCCACGCTTTTGGCCTCCTTCGTTTGCAATATCCACGAATGGTTATGAGTTATATTATCATAACTTATCACTTATGATGATCATCATAATGATTTATTTTTCTTATCCAGTGGAATGAGATACGATGTGTTCAGACCAACCGAACGAATCGGAGGTTACATCTTATGACAGAGCCAGCTTATTCCAAATCACAAGAACACGTCCATCGCCTGGTTCGATGGACACAGCATACGCTGCCCGCAGCCGCAGGCGGCATTGCCTTTACCTTTGTCATTGCCCTCATCGGTTACGCATTAGCAAGCGTGCCAGGCCTTGGCTACCTTGGCCAGCTCGCCTGGGCGATTCTCATCGCCGCGATATACCGGCAGCTGCGCGGTTACCCGGAGAGACTGCGCATTGGAATCCAATTCACGGCCAAGCGGCTGCTGCGTGTAGCGATCATCCTATATGGCTTAAAGCTGAATATCGGCATCGTGTTCCAGCAAGGCCTCGGTTTAATGATGAGGGATGTCATCAGCGTTGTATTTGCCATTGCGCTTACCCTGCTGATTGCCAAATGGCTGAAGGCCGATATGTCCCTGTCCCTCCTGCTCGGCATTGGAACCGGCGTATGCGGTGCGGCGGCCATTGCTGCCGTGTCCCCGATCCTCAAGGCGAAGGAGAAGGACACTGCGCTTGGAGCAGGGCTTATCGCCTTTCTTGGAACCATCGTTGCTATCGGATATACCCTCGTCCAGCCGCTGCTTCCTTTAACAGACACTCAATACGGCGTGTGGTCTGGCGTAAGTCTTCATGAAATCGCCCATGTGGCACTGGCAGCTGCTCCGGCAGGTGAGGACGCCCTTGCGATTAGTCTGCTTGCCAAGCTGGGACGCGTATTTTTGCTTGTACCGCTCAGTATCGCACTCATGGTCTGGATGAAGCGCACCGGGCGTTTACAGAGTCAAACACGGATGGAGTTTCCCTGGTTCCTGCTGGGCTTCATGGCAGCGAGTGTACTGGGAAGCTGGGAATTTACCGGACAACCGATCATTCCCCTGCCAATCAAGGATTGGATCTCTCAGGCAGCCTCCTTCATTCTTGCCATGGCCATGGTGGGACTTGGCCTGAATGTCCACTTAAAGGATATACGCGGTGCCTGGCGGCCGCTGCTGGCCATGTCCATCACCACCGTACTGCTGATCCTGCTTACTTATGCCATGGCATAAGTAAGCGGAAGGCAGCCAGTGTGTAAGGAACGAACACCATCCCTAGCGTTGAACTTTTGCGCAGGGGATGGTGTTTTTTTCGTACATGATCAGCCTGGGGGGCGTGTGTTTCCGCCGGTTTCGGGATCTTCCTCCCCTTGCTTCCTTATTACCGGAGCTTATCCAGGCGGCATGGAGGTATCCGATTTGATTTGCCTCTTCACACATTAGATGGATCTTCTAAGGCTATCAACCACTCCTTGGTGAACACCCTCATGCCAAAGACTCCCTATGAACAAGTCTCCCAATGTGTACAGCTTACGATCCTCCCCCAAATCAAAAACCCGCGACGCAGATTCTCCAAGTCTCCCAAGGAACCTCCGTCTTTTTCCTTCCATTTTAGGGTAAAACTAAATGTAGGCGATCCGCCCATTTCGGGTGGACGGTTTAGCTCCCCAGCTTTCTTGGGTATTTGAGTTTAGTATGCAGTAAACATGCAGAGCTATCATGATAGAGGAGATGGAAGTATGCAACGAAATCATACGATTATGCAATTCTTCGAATGGCATGTTGCAGCCGATGGCTCGCACTGGAACCGACTCAAGAATGCAGCCCCGGAGCTGAGCAAGGCAGGAATCGATGCGGTATGGGTTCCTCCGGTGACGAAAGCCACGTCCGCTGAGGACAATGGTTATGGCGTATACGACCTGTATGATCTGGGAGAGTTCGATCAGAAGGGAACGGTTCGCACGAAGTATGGAACCAAACAGGAATTGATCGATGCCATCGCGGCCTGCCACAAGAACGGGATTGCCGTCTATGTAGATCTGGTCATGAACCATAAAGCCGGCGCAGATGAAACTGAGCGGTTTCGGGTTGTGCAGGTCGACGAGATGGATCGGACCAAGGATATATCCAAACCATTCGAGATTGAAGGCTGGACCAAATTCACCTTCCCTGGCCGAGGGGATCAATACTCCTCGTTTCAATGGAATTTCACGCATTTTAACGGTACCGATTACGATGATATCAGCAAACGTTCAGGCATTTACCGGATCGTCGGCGAGAATAAGTCATGGAGCGATAACGTTGACAATGAATTCGGCAATTACGACTACCTGATGTTTGCCAACATTGATTACAGTCATCCGGATGTACGCAAGGAGATGGTGGCATGGGGCAAGTGGCTGGTGGATACGCTGCAATGCAGTGGTTTCCGGCTGGATGCGATCAAGCATATTAACCATGACTTCATTAAAGAATTTGCCACCGCCATGAAGAAAAAGCGTGGAGATGATTTTTACATCGTGGGCGAGTTCTGGAATCCCGAGCTTCAAGACTGCCGAAACTTTCTGGATACGGTGGATTACAGGATCGATCTGTTTGACGTGTCTCTTCACTATAAACTCCAAGCGGCCTCCAAAGCTGGCCGTTCCTTTGACCTGCGGACGATCTTCGACGATACGCTTGTGCAATCGCACCCGATGAATGCCGTCACGTTTGTGGACAATCACGATTCGCAGCCGCAGGAATCACTGGAATCCTGGGTGGAGGATTGGTTCAAGCAGAGCGCTTATGCGTTAATCCTGCTGCGAAAGGACGGTTATCCTTCCGTCTTCTATGGCGATTATTACGGAATCGGCGGCGAGAAGCCCATTCCCGGCAAAAGGGAAGCGATTGACCCGCTGCTCTATGCCAGAGCGAATCGGGCGTATGGCGAGCAGGATGATTATTTTGACCATCCGAATACGATAGGCTGGGTTCGCCGCGGTATCCAGGAAATCGAGTTCTCCGGCTGCGCGGTGGTCATTGCCAATGGCGAAGCCGGGGATAAGCGGATGTTTGTCGGCGAGCATCGAGCCGGAGAGGTATGGGTGGATCTGACCCGCACCCGGAAGGATCGCATAACGATCGGCAAGGATGGTTTTGCTCTTTTTCCGGTGAACGGCGGCAGTGTATCTGTCTGGGCTCATCCGGATATTCCCGTCAAAGCGTAAACAGCAGCATACTTTCTGATATTTTGAAAAGAACCGGAAGAATCCGGCTTTCGCCAAAGTCTCTCCCCTGTGAGGGATACAAGCGGCGAAGGCCTTCATTCTTCCGGTTCTTGGCGTTAACAGTTGAATACCGATCAGCCCTTAACCTGAAAACGACGGCGCAGGCCTTCGCCTAACAGGTTGAACGTGATGATTAGCAGCATCATCGCAAATGCGGGATAGACAACGAATTGGAACTTTCCTAACCATATATCCGCTCGATTCTTGGACAGAATCGTCGCCCAGTTGTACCCGGTCTCCACGAATTCCATGACATAATAATTAACTTCCTTCCACTCATGACCAAGAAAGATGTTCACGATCGCGAGTTGACCAAGCAGCAGCATGACCTTCCCCATATCCAGACAGAAGTTGACAATCACTTCGGGGAACATGACCGGGATATAGTAATTCTTCGTCAACGTCCTCGTGCGAAGACCTAACGCGGTTCCGGCCTCCATGTAAGGCTCGCTTGCCATCTTGTGGGCCTGCTGCTGAATCGTGATGGCCACCCGCCCGGCTTCAACGCTGGCCAGAATCAGTATGGCCCAGCCCATCCGTTGCTGGGAGAAGAGAAAGAACGGCAGCGCAAGCAGCAGCGCGGATGCGAAGACCGGCGGTAAATAGGAACACATCTGGTTCCAGAAGGTAATGAACTGGTGGGTGAAGCCCTTCCTCTTGCGGGCAATCAATCCCAGGGGAACCCCTATCGCATATCGGACAGCCGTAATTGCGAGCACAAGCAGAATCGTATCCTTGGCGGTCACAACCAGCTTGCTCAGGTTATCGACCCCCCTTTTATCCGATCCCAGCCAGTTCTTCGAAGAAGGTTTATAAGGCGGAAGGGTCAGCTTCTGCTTCCCGTCCTTCATGACCCATCTGGAGGGTTCCTTCTTCAAATCCTTATCAATGAAGGGCATGTACGGTCCCGCCAGCATAACAAAGACAAAGAAAGCAAGCAGAATGCCGCCAATCCATAAAGGGAAATTCTTCAAGATGACTCACCTCGTTTCTTATCTTGGATCAAAGTACTTGCGTGCCGAATGACTGATCCATTGGACGATCATGAACAGCACCATGAAGGAAAAAGCGATATAAATAATGACACCCGGCTCATAGTTGCCGCCTGTGCCGCTGAACGTATTGAAATCCAGTGCCTGAAACAATCTCCAAGCCGCTCCAGGATAGTTACGGTAATATTCCACGACGAGCAGGTTGGACAATATGAAGACGAGCAGACCCGGAAGATGGGTCAGGATAGTCGCGATGCCGTTTCGCAGCATATGTTTGTAGACGACCTTCCGGTCGCTCAGCCCTTTGGCTTTAGCCAGCAGTATGTATAACTTGCCTTCCTGTGCAAGCAGAGAAGCCGAAGTGATTCGGGCGATGAAGAAAATCGGGTAAATCGACACGAGCAGCGAAGGCAGCGCGAAGGCCTCCCAGCCGTCAACCGCAAAATAACGGATAGCAGGTACATGCTTAACGAGCACCCACTGGGCGATCAGCATCAGAAAAAAATCCGGAATGGATTGGAACAGCCATGTGGTCCAGTGTCCCAGCACATTGAATTTGGTCTTGGACAATTTGTAGTCAAGGACTCCCTTCAGAATGCCGAACACGAATCCAATGATTAAAGCGGATACAATAACGAGCAGGCTTTTACCGACGGCTCCAAAAGCGGCGGCTTCCGAAGACTGGTCGATATACCGCGATTCTCCCAGCGTTCCGTTCTGAACGGCGGCTGCAAAATAATCTCGGATATGCGTTACATACTCACCCAGATCAAAGGAATAGTTTGTCACCACTAAATAGCCGTCCAGCGACAGATTCAAATCCCTCGGAACCAGGACAATGAGGACGATGAACATAAAAGCGAGCAGGCTGGTTACCGTCGTTTTGAGCATTTGTGTTTTTAATCTCATAAAGTCCTCCCACACATAGTTTCAGCAGTACCCTCTTGTTTCATCTGCTTAAATACTTATTCTACTACTACCATATATCTCCTAAATTAGTCTAGATGAAAATACAAAATTTTACTCTCTATATTTCCGCATCATGTATTGCATTCCAGCTTTTGTCATGCATATAGCATATATCTGCCGCTGCCGTTTCTAGCAAATTGCAATCCATGGCGAAAGAATATACTCTGATTGTATATACATCTCATTGGAGGAGGTTCTACGGCGATGTCCATCTATGAATATGAAGTAAAAACGATACGCGGCGAGTCCCAAACGCTCAAATCTTATAAAGGCGACGTCATGCTCATTGTCAATACAGCGACCAAATGCGGCTTTGCCCCTCAATTTGACGGTCTGGAGAAGCTGCACCAAACTTACCGCGATCAAGGATTGGCCGTTCTCGGTTTCCCTAGCAGTCAGTTCATGAATCAAGAGCTGGAGGAGGACTCCGCGATCGAGGAGGCTTGCAAGCTCAATCATGGCGTCACCTTCCCGTTGTTCTCCAAAATTGATGTGAATGGCACGAACGCTCATCCGCTCTACCGGCATCTGACGAGCGAAGCTCCCGGCGCATTGGGCATTAAAGCGATTAAATGGAACTTCACCAAGTTTCTTGTGGACCGCAGCGGCAAGGTGGTCAAGCGCTTTGCGCCAACCGATACTCCGGGGAAAATAGAAGAGGATATCAAGAAGCTGTTATAATGCGGGCAGCCGATTCGGATAAAAAAGGGCTTGCTCGAGGTCCATCGACCTTGGGCAAGCCCTTCATGTTATGCGGTCCGGCATTGTCAATGTTTTGCCATTGCATCCTTTGTATGCTGGCTGTTCTGTCAGCTCCCTCTTCGGGAGAGCCGACTGTATGATCTTTATACCGTATGCGGCAGCTCGCGTACCCAGACGGCCATTTCATTCTCGCCGCGGTTGCCCCATAAATAGTACGGAATGGCCTTTAATGCCGCAGGAAGCCTCTTTTTCGGAGAGGAACGATACAGTTCATCACCCCAATCATCAGACTCTTCAAGCCACCCATCCCCTTCAATGACTACAGCCCCGCCGAGAAAATCCGGGTCGAATCGGGAATGAAGCTTCGGATCGCCTGCGAGCGACAGCGAGGATACCGGCGCTCCATGATCGACGCTTTCCAGGCAGTATACCAACGGTCCGCGCTGAATCGCGGCCCGGCCGGCATTCCCCCGTATGTTAGGATTGGCTCTTACTTGATGGATCTCCATGGAGAATGCCAGTTCCACTGTGTCCCCTGGTGCCCACACTCTCTTCATGTAGGCATAGCCGTCTTGCGTAATATCCTCCACGATCACCTCTTGCCCGTTCACACGGATAACGGCTCTGCCGCGCGACCAGTCCGGAATGCGGAGAGCGACGGTCCACTCGGCTGCCTGCTCAGGCTGAATCGTAAGCGTAACATTCCCGTCCCATGGCAGCGCGCTGGTCTGGATTATCTTTACCGGCACGTTCCCGAACCGGACCTCCGCTTCGCCGCCGATGTACAGGTGGGTATACAGCGTATCGTCATTCATCGTATACACGTATTCACCCAGCGACGACAGCAGTCTCGCCACGTTCGGCGGGCAGCAAGCGCAGGCGAACCATCCCGGCCGAACCGGCTTCACGTGGAACTTGCCCGGATTATGGCGGCAGGCGGTAGGCCATACCTCAAGCGGATTCACATAGAAGAAATGCCGCCCGTCCTGAGCCATGCTGCCAATGACAGTGTTGAAAAACGCACGCTCCATTACGTCCGCATACTCCGATTTGGGTGACAACTGCAGCATGCGCTGGGCAAAAAAGATCAACCCAATGGATGCGCAGGTCTCCGAGTATACGGTATCGTTCGGCAGATCATAATCCGTGGTAAACGCCTCGCCGTGATGGGTGGAACCGATTCCCCCGGTAATGTACATCTGTTTACGGACCATGTTATGCCACAGATTAACGCAAGCTTTAAGAAGGGCAGGGTCTTTCGTTCTGGCGGCTAAATCCGCCATCGCCGTACACATATAAACAGCACGGACCGAATGCCCAACCGCCTCCTTCTGTTCCCTGACCGGCAGGTGGCTCTGATGATAAGCCAAATGCGGCGTATGCAGTACTGAGGGGTAGAAGGACTTCTTCCCTCGTTGTTCCCACTCCTGAAGGAAGAAGTGGGGTTCTGTCCCGCGCTCATCTATAAAATACTGACTCAGACTCAAATATCTCGGTTCCTGAGTCACCTCGTACAATTTGACCAGTGCCAGCTCAATCTCCTGATGGCCATCGAACCCATGGATTTTGCCATCCTCGGGTCCAAAGACGGTATCGATATAATCCGCCAATCGGCACACCACATCCAGCAGCTTTCGCTTGCCCGTCGCCCGGTAATGCGCAACCCCGGCTTCAATCATATGGCCGGCGCAATACAGCTCATGGCAATCCGTCAGATTGGTCCAGCGCTTCTCCGGCTCCTTCACCGTAAAGTACGTATTCAGATAGCCATCCGGCTGCTGGGCAGCGGCTACAAGATCGATCAGCTCATCCACCTGCTCATCCAGCTTCGGATCCGGATGAATGGCAAGCGAATAAGCCGCAGCCTCAAGCCATTTGGCGACATCACTGTCCTGAAACACCATGCCGCCAAATTCACCCTTGTCCCTGCCGGCAGCAATTCGAAAATTGGACACGCCATAGCTCGGTTCCACGCCCGGAATTCGATCATGGAGGGCTTCATATTGGTATGGGATCACCACTTCCCTTACCAGCTCTATGTAATGGGACCAGAAAGGATCCGTCAGTTTCACTTGCTTAAGAGGGACGGCAGTTGAACGCGAAGTAAGAGTTATCATCTTGGATACACACTCCTTTTGGAATTCGATAGGATAAAGCCTCGACACTTCCCATTCTACGTTCTATGATAGGATGAAAACGATAACAGAATTGACCTAATTTCTTATACGATTTCACACTTCCCTGGAGGTGTTACCATGACGGAACGGAGTGTTCTTTCCTTTCCTTCGCTGCCGCTCCCCTACTTCCTTGAATCCGGGAAAACCCATTATATTCCGGGCGAGTCGCATCCCAACCGGAGAAACCTTGGCGTTTTCGATCTCATCCTGGTTCAACGCGGCTGCTTGTTCCTGGGCGAGGAAGATGTGCAGTGGGCGCTTGGCGCAGGGGATTCCGTTGTATTATTGCCGGATGCGTACCATTACGCCGTGCAGGGGTGCCAAGAGGAAACCGCCTTTTACTGGCTGCATTTTCAGTCCGCAGCATCAAGCGCAGCCGAAGATGATTCGATCTCACACAACATAAAGCTGCCGAGGCATGGCCCTATCCCTTATCCGGAGCAAGCCTATCAACTGTTCGATTCCCTGCACCTGCTGGCAACGGAACCGAGGTCCTCGGCATTTTGGCGAGAACAAACGCTGTTTATCGAGCTGCTGGAGCTACTGGACCCGTCGAGATCGGATCAGGAGAAATCGCGGGTGCGTAAAATCGCGGAGCAGGTAGAGTCCTATATCAAAATGCATTACCGTGAGCCCATCAGCAACGCACGTTTATCGTCCGCCCTGCATTTCCACTACAATTACCTGACGCGCTGCATGAAAGAATCGCACGGCGTGACGCCAACAGAATACCTGCTGCAATACCGCCTGGACCAGGCGAAGCGGCTGCTGCTGACCACCCAGTGGTCGATGGCGCGGATTGCGGAGCATGTGGGATTTCAATATCCGCCTTATTTCTCCCGCCGCTTCTCCGCACGTTTCGGCCTATCGCCACTGCAATTCCGAAAGCAGTATACGGAGTAAGAGCGGTATGCTTGGATGGCTGTCGACCATATGAAGCGCCGGGCTGCACAAAATTCTGCCGTTCAGATTAGCTGTTGGAATCCGCGGGGCCTTGATCGCGGAGCAACGAGCTGGCGATGCATTGTCAGCAGCAAAAAGAGACGGACCCCTCCAGGGCCCGTCTCTAATGAATCGCTTGCGTAACGTTACGCTTCATTCGGCAGATTAAGCTGCCAGGATACGCCGAACTTGTCCGCGATCCAACCGAATTTTTGGCTAAAGCCATAGTTGTCCAATGGCATCATGGCACCTCCGCCATCAATTAATGCCCCGTACACCTTCTCGATCTCCGCTTCCGATTCGCAAGTCAGATAGATGGAGAAGGAAGGTGTGAACGTGAAATCATGCTTTACATTGCTGTCGATGCACATGAACGTTTGCCCCTTCAACGAAAAGGCGGCATGCATAACGCTTCCCTCGGTTCCCGGCTGATTGGGGCCATAACGGGCAATGCTGGTTATTTCGGAATCCTCAATAATGGAAATGTAATGGTTCATGGCTTCTTCGGCATTACCCTGAAACATTAAAAACGGGGTTGCACTCTTCATTGACAAAACACTCTCCCTTGTTCATCTGATTAGGATGGGTAGTTCATCTTTCCTGTCTCGAGCAGCTGCTTCAAGCCCTCAAACATATAACCCCATCCATGTTCGGTTTGGGTATGATACTCCGTGAGCGCCTTCTCGATATCCTCCGCGGTCCAATCTTCCTCGTGAGGAACAACGATCTCTTGCGTGAATGTCATGTCACATCCTGCGTCCACGGCTTTGAACTCAACCGTTATTTGGACCACGGTTTCGCTGAACTGGGGCATCCTGAAGGTAAGCACCAGCTTGTGAGGCCGGTCGATTACAAGATACTCCCCAATGGCCCGGTACTCCTTGAATTCCCGAACGTCAACAATCTCCCAGGTTCCGCCCACGCGAGGATCATTACGGGCGATCTTGTTTGTCGTTTCCATCGTAAACAACCATTTACGCATCATGTCGGGGTTTAACCAGGCATCAAACACTCGATCCGGCGCTACCTCGAACAAGCGTTTCATGACCAGTGTAGTTGTAGAGGCTTTCTCCAATGTGAATCATCCTTCTCTTATTAAAAGTGGTATTCCGTCTGTTTCCCCTAGTATTCATCGTTGTCCAGGATGTTCAGCCGTATTCCTGTTAATGCTCCTCCTTCTTCGCTTTGTTCAGCTCACTTTCCAATGCATCAAATTGCCGGGTCCAGAATCGTTCGTAGAATTGCAGCCATTCCATCGCCCTGGACATGACGCCCGGATTGAGACGACAGGTATGTGTCCGCCCCTGAATGGATCGATCCAGCAGGCCGGAGCGCTCCAGCACCTTAATATGCTTGGAGGCTGCCGCAAGCGACATGTCAAACGGCTCGGCCAGTTCGGATACGGTCCGCTCCTGCGCCGCGATCATACGCACCATCTCTCTTCGGGTCGGGTCAGCCAGTGCGTGGAAGATGTGATCCAGTTGTTCTTCGTTATTTTGCTCAACCATGTGGTTAACTATAATAGATGAATCCCATAAAGTCAACCAATTGGTTGAATATAAGGCAACAAAAAAAGCCAAGCCCTCCATTTAAAGGGTCTGGCCACGATAAATCTTTTACTCGATCCTGCCCCGGCAGCACTTTACGCTGGCCACAGCATTTTTTTATCCGATAACCTCATCAAGCAGCCGTTCCAGCTCGCCATAACTCGTCACGGTATGCTGCGGTTGATGCTCCGATTCCGGCCCAACGCTCCGATGATTGAACCAAATCACATGCCAGCCCGCGGCCAGGGCGCCAACCACATCATTGCGCCACGAATCCCCAATGTAATAAGAGCCCTCCGGTACCGTTCCGGTCAGCCGATTCACATGGTGGAAGATCCGCGGATCGGGCTTGTCCCAGCCCACGGCTCCGGATACGAACAGACGCTCCTCCGGTATGAGGCCACCTAGCTGCATAGCTGCGATTTTGTTCATCTGGTGTTCCGCCGGCCCATTGGTAATCAAGCCAACGACATGCCCGGCATCCGCCAATTTCTTAAGAAGCTCCCGGGCGCCTTCAAACATCGTGATGTTATACTGCCGGTCCAGGTAGGTCTGCTGTACCGCCTCAGCCTCCTCGAGAGTCAGCTGTATGCCGAATTCGGCCAACGCAAATTGGAAACGACGCCTGCGCATATCCTCAACCGCTTCCCCATATGCTTCCGTGCCAGCCCCTCCGAGTTCTACGGACAGCTTGTCGCTGTAATAGCGCATCCGGTGATAGGCGGCTTCATAAGGAAACACGCCATCGGGCCTGGCAACCTCCTGAACGGCATGACGAAATGGCGCCAGATGGTCATACAATGTATCATCCACATCGAAGAAGATCCCCTTCGGTGATATTGGTGTTTTCATACGCATCCCTCTTCCTCATTCTATCCCTCTATTGTACCCGCATCGTCACTGCCCGGGTCAAGCCCATCTGTTAATAAGTTCCTTCCCTATGATATGATGGGATTAAAGCGACACGAAAAGGCAATTGGAGCCTTTTGTCCGTACTCGCGGCAGCCAAGAAAGCGCCAATTGTAATGCCCGATTCATGTACCCGGATAAGGAGATGAATAATGATGACCAAGGATATGACCGACGTGTGGAGTAAGGATTTCGTTCCCGAGGGGAACCGTGCCAGCAACGTGGACCGTTTTACCGGCTTTGAGGAGACCTACGACCAGCATCGCCCCGAAGCTCCCCAGGAGGTTGTCGCCCTGCTGACAGGATATTTGGAGCGCAAGCCCTCTCTTGTTGTCGACTTGGGATGCGGGACGGGGCTGTCCTCGTTTGCATGGAGGGACGCAGCGGACCAAGTCATCGGTGTCGAGCCGAATGACGATATGCGGAGCAAGGCCATGGCCAAACTGCAATCGCTGCAGCAAGAGGCTGACGCCAGCCACGATGTGCAGCTTGCCGACATCAGGTTCGTCTCCGGCTATTCGAACCAATTGGCGCTTCCGGATCAGTCCGCGGACATCATCACCTGTTCCCAATCCTTTCACTGGATGGACCCGGCCAGTACGTTGAAGGAGGTTTCCCGCGTACTGCGTGAGGAAGGGATATTCGCAGTATATGATTGCGATTGGCCGCCGAGCCTGACCTGGAAGGTCGAGCAATCCTACCATGAGCTGATCGAATGGGCAGAGGACATCATCGACCGCCATGTGGAGGCACAGGAGAAGGCCTATAAAGGGAATAAGAACGAGCATCTGAAGCATATCCGGGAGAGCGGGGTGTTCCGGTTCTCCAAAGAGATCGTATTCCATCATATGGAGCCGTTCACCGCCGAACGATATACCGGCCTTGCCGTCAGTCAAGGCGGTATCCAGACCGTGTTCAAGCTGAAACAAACCGAATTGAACGATAAAATCGCACAGTTCCATGCGCTGGTCGAGGAGCACTTCCAAGGACGGACACTTCCCGTTATGCTCAGCTACCGCATGCGGCTTGGCATTAAATAAAGCAAGAAGATCGAAAGGGATAATCCCGAAGTCCTCGCGCATCAGCGGGGGAAGGGATATGAAGTATAACCGGCGTGGCTGAGAGGTTTGAGGTTCACCGAACCACCTCAGCACGCCTTTTTCATTAGCGAATAGGTCAACGCCTCCCTCGTCTATTTCCTATATGAATGATTACTTGTATAAGGAAATCATGAGACGGACGATATTCTCCGACGTTCTCTCCACGTTCTGCTGTCCGTTGGCCAGTGCCTCCGCTAGCGTAACAGTCCCTGGCACGATGCCAAAAATAGCGTCCAACCCTTGCTCATACAGCACCTCGATTCCGTCACCGCCGTCCGTCATGGGCACATGGATACAGCTTGCCTTCGGATTTCCCTTCTTGATGCCGCGTTCCATCGCCTCACAGACTTCTTTGGCGGTCATGCTCTCCTTAAATGAATCGGGTGCGAGTACAATTACACAATCCTGCTTCACTGTTATCCCCTGCCTCTCCTTCATCATTTTTCTGTCATCCCGGCTCGCGGGTACGAATCTCATCTGGGGCCACATGGGCAATGGCCTGCATCGTCTCGAATCGGCCGCTTGAGCCAACCTTGCCGGATAGCAGGGTACCGAGAATGCCGCCCGCGAAGCCAATCGGAATGGACACAATACCCGGATGCTTGAGCGGGAAGATCGCTTCCGCCCGGATCCAACCGGCCCCGGGATCCATCACGTTAGGCCCGACGGCCATGAGCAGCAAGGAAGATATCAATCCGGCCGCAATGCTCGACATGGCCCCATACGTATTAAATCTCCGCCAAAATAACGTGAACAGCAGTACCGGCAGGTTAGCCGAGGCCGCAACCGCGAACGCAAACGAAACGAGGAATGCCACGTTCAGCTTCTGCGCGCCGAGTGCGAGCACAATCGAAGCAGTGCCAACCACGATGGCCGAAAGCTTGGCAACTCGCATCTGCTGTGCCTCGGTCGCCCGTCCTCTGCGGAAAATGCTGCTGTAGACGTCATGAGCAAATGCGGAGGATGCCGTCAGCACAAGCCCCGAGATCACGGCCAATATGGTTGCGAAGGCAACAGCCGATACAAAGGCCATCAAGAATTCACCACCCAATGCGCTTGCGAGCAGCGGCGCCGCCAGTTCAACCCGCTCCGACAAAACGGACCAATCGACGAAGGCAGCCGCCCCAAAACCAAGAAAAATGGTCATGGCATAAAAGATGCCGATCGTAAACGTTGCCGTTTTTACCGAAGAACGGACCGTACGGGGGTCTCTTACCGTGTAGAAACGCGCAATAATATGCGGAAGTCCCGCTGTCCCTAACACCAGCGCCATATTAAACGACAGCATGTCCAGCGGGTGGTCGAACATATTCCCCGCCATCAGAAACCGCTCCTGCAATGGGGTCGCCCGCTTCATGGATTCGAACAAGCCGAGCAGATCCCAATCGAACCTTGCCAGCACGATGAGACTCACGATAAATGTGCTGCTGACCAGCAATATAGACTTAACGATCTGCACCCAGGAAGTCGCGAGCATGCCGCCGAACGTGACGTAGACGGTCATTAAGCCTCCGACCAGCACGATGGCAAGCGACGTTTCCAGCCCGAACAGCAAATGGACGAGCCACCCGGCACCAACGAGCTGGGCAATCATGTAGAAGACGGTGATCATCATGTTGTTGACGGCGATACATCCGCGCAGCCGTTTCTCGCTGAACCGAACCGCCACCGCATCCGCCATCGTGTACCTGCCCAGGTTATGAAGCGGTTCGGCTATGATATACTGCACGATCACATAGGAGGCGAGGAAGCCGATCGAATAGAAAAAGCCGTCGAAGCCGTACACAGCAATGGAGCCCGCGATGCCAAGGAAGGACGCTGCGCTCATATAGTCACCGGAAATGGCCAAGCCGTTTTGCAGCCCGCTCAGGCGATTGCCCGCTGCATAGAAATCATTCGTGCTTGTTGTCCGCTTGGCGGCATAATACGTAATCATTAACGTGCCGACCACAATCGCCAGAAAAAAAACGATGCCGGATATGTTCATTTGCATGCCTCCTTCCGCTTCAGCCTGAAAGTCCTGCCCTGTTATTCCTTTATTTTACGATAAAATGACAAAAAAAGGGCGATCCCCTGTGCTGCTAAGCAGCTGGATACACCCTTTTGGGTCAATGAATTGGATCCGGATTACGCGCCCGTATTGGCCTTGACCAGCACTTCGGCATACTTTGCTTCATCCTTGGAAGAGGATAACAGCGTCCCGATATAAGCTGCCACGAAGCCAAGCGGAATGGAGATAATGCCCGGGTTGCTCATCGGGAAGATCGGATCGCCAATCAAAATCGCTTTGCCGGCCGGATCCCATATATTCGGACTAAGCGCCACAAGAATCACCGTGCTGATCAATCCTGTCAGCATCCCGGTAACCGCGCCTGTCGTATTAAACCTTTTCCAGAACACCGTAAACAGGATGACCGGCAAATTCGCGCTGGCCGCAACGGCGAAGGCGAGCGAGACAAGGAATGCCACGTTCATCTTCTGAGCGAACAATGCGAGCAGAATGGAGACAATGGATACGCCAATCGATGCGTACCGTGCCATCTTCAGCTGCTCCTTCTCCGACGATTCGCCGCGGCGAACGATTTGGCCGTAGAAATCATGGGCGAAGGCCGATGCGGCGGACAGCACAAGCCCCGTCACCACCGCGAGGATCGTCGCGAACGCAACCGCCGAGATGAGCGCGAACAGGAAGTCGCCGCCAATCGCTTTGGCCAGGAGCGGCGCAGCCATGTTGCCCGCTTTATCGACCGCGGTAATATCTGCCGCGCCTACGAAGGCGGCAGCCCCGAAACCGAGAAAGATCGTCATGACATAGAAGATGCCGATAATCCAGGTAGCGTATACCACGGAGCTCCGTGCCGTCTTGGCATCCTTAACGGTAAAGAATCGGGTCAAAATATGCGGCAGACCTGCCGTGCCGAGTACGAGGGCAAGGTTGAGCGACAGCGTCTCCAGCGGGATTTTGTATTTATTCCCCGGGTTCAGGAATGCCTCCTGCAGCGGCGTGGCCGTCTTCATATGGTGGAACATCTGGGTCAGGCTGAAATCGAATTTGGCGAATACGATCAGCGAGATGATGAACGTGCCGGCCATGAGAAGTATAGCTTTCGAGATTTGAACCCAGCTCGTGGCGTGCATGCCACCAAAGACAACATAGATGGTCATGAGCACGCCGACAATCAGCACGGACGTGACATAGTCCAGTCCCAGCAAAAGCTTAATCAGCGCACCTGCTCCAACCAGCTGCGCGATCATGTAGAAAATGGAGATGGAAATCGTGTTCAGCGCTGCGACGCCGCGCACTTTCTTGTCTGAGAAACGAGCGGCAATCATATCCGCCACCGTATACTTCCCGAGATTCCGAAGCGGCTCGGCAACAAGGTACAGCACCACCAGGTAAGCCACGAGGAAACCTATGCTATAAAAGAAGCCGTCAAAGCCGACTAACGCGATCGAACCTGCGATGCCAAGGAAGGAGGCAGCAGACATATAATCGCCGGCAATGGCTGTCCCATTCTGCCAGCCCTTGAGCCCCCCGCCTGCCGTATAGAAATCGCTGGTGTTGGTTGTTCTCTTGGCAGCGTAATACGTTATGATCAGCGTGAGAAATACAATTCCGCAAAACAACGCGATAGCCATAGTCGATTACGCCCCCATATCCTTTTTAATATCGTCTACCATACGGTCAAACTGGGCCGCCTTGCGGGAGTATAGGATGCACAAGACCCATGTCATGATGAACTGCGCGAATGCAAATACCCATGCCCACGTGATCGGGCCAATCGCCGGGTGGTTCAAAACGTCGGTGTACGAAGTGAGAATCGGCAGTGCAAAGTAAAACAGAAGAAAAAAGACGGTCATCGGTATAATGAACCGTTTCTTGCGGGAGAGCAGCGTTTTGAATTTTTCAGAATGCCATACTTCGGTATAGCTTTTTTCTTCCATTGCCTTTCCCTCCATTAACGATCAAGGATTCTATTGCGTCTCCCATACATGAAAGCGCTTTAGAATGATTATATACAGGAGGAGTGTCTGCGACCACAGCTCCTGCGCGAAACGTCCGATAGGGTGCGCGAAAGGACGGATATGCCGCCTGAACCGGAAGACAACCACCGTCCTCACGCGCTTCTCCCTAGGCCTCTCTAAGCAACCGGAACAAATCCCGGGCGGCCTCCCGCGACAAGGGAATCATCGTCCGCTGCTCATCCTTTAGCACAATATTGTAAGCGCCGTTCTGCCAAGGGGACAGCTCCACAATCCGGTTCACGTTAACCAGGTAACTGCGATGAGGACGAAAGAACGAGTAACCCGCCAGCTTCTCCTCCAGCTCCTGCAGCGTGCTCTTGCTCGTAATCCGCTGGCCTTCCGCCGTCCATATGCGGATGACCCGCTCCTCGCGCACCGCGTACAGTATCGCCTCGGGATCGACGAGCACATGTTTGTCCCCATCATCGAATAGCAGCTTGCCACGCATACTGCGGGCAGCAGCCTCAGTGGATGGATACGGAGCTGCCTGGGTGGCGACATCATAAGCTTCCTGCTTTGGGGAGACTTGCCCTTCATGAACCCTGCTGCGAATTCGATGTAGAGTTTCCTTTAATCGCATATGGCTGTAAGGCTTCAGCAGATAATCAATCGCATTCAGACCAAACGCCTCGACAGCATACTCGTCATAGGCTGTTGTAAAGACAATCAAGGGCGAGATCGGGGAGGCCTTCAGCATCCGCGCAGCCTGCAATCCTTCCAGCTCCGGCATATGAACGTCGAGAAAGACGACATCCGGCTGCCGTAAGGGAACCAGTTCGAGCAGCTCCCGACCGTTCGTGGCATAAGGAAGCAGCTCGATATCAGGCTCCTGTTCCAACAGGTAAGCCAGCTCCTCCCTTGCCAATCGTTCGTCTTCCGCTATCATCGTTTTAATTCGCTTCACGGTACCGGCTCCCTTCCGACAGACTGCAGGGGATGCTGAAGGATATGCTGCATCCGCCCTCTACAAGATTTTCTACGATGAGTCTGGCTTCCTTGCCAAACATGCTGATTAAACGCTGATTAATATTGTAAATGCCGTTTCCCGTCCCCTCGCTGCCGATGATCGGTTGTTCGCCGAGGCTGTCCAGCACCTCAGGGGAGATACCTGCCCCGTTGTCCCGCAGCTGTACAACCGCCATGTCGCCCGCCCGCTTTAGGGTCAACTGGATGATGCCCCCGCTCGCTTTATCGCGCAAGCCGTGCTTAATGCTGTTCTCCACCAGCATTTGCAGCGTTGCAGGCGGAATCATAAGCTCGCCAAGCACCGGATCCAGCTGGCATTCAAACGTGAACTGATCCTCAAACCGAATTTGAATAATGTCCAAATAGGCATTCAACAGCTCCATTTCCTCACGAATGGTCGTTCTGCGGGAGGCCATGACCTTGACGTTCAAGCGCATGAACGCCCCCAACTGCATCGTGGCATGTCTTGCCAGCAGCGGATCGCTCCGGATCAACGAATGGATCGCATTGAGTGTATTGAACAGAAAATGCGGATTGATCTGCGCCTGCAGAAGCTTAAGCTCCGCCTCTTTCATTAAATGGCTCATCTTCTCGTGGGCCGTGGCCCCGAGCTGATAGGAAATCAGCTGTCCAAGCCCTTGGGCCATCACCAGCTCAACGCGCCGAATATCCTGCGGCCGCTTGAAGTAGAAATGAATGACGCCTACGATTTCGTGACCCTCGATCATCGGGACAAGAATGGCGGCGCCGAGCGCCGGATGACGGGGCTGAATATCTTCCGCATTCTCTATGATCCGAAGCTCGCCGGTCGCAATGACATTCTTGGTCAAGTCGGATGTGATCTCTTCTCCGGGATCAATGGTACGGCTGGCGGCACCGGCATGGGCCAGGAACAGCTCCCTATCCGTAATGGCAACTGCCGTTGTTTTCAGCTCGCGCAGCAGCAAGGTGGCCACGGCCTGAGCCGTACGGTACGTCAAGCCCTGCTTCAGATGCGGCAGCGCAGCTTCCGCGATATGGAATGCCTTCTCCGTCTCGTACGCGGCTGCCCGCTCTTCCTCGGTGAGCGCAACCCGCAGCATCGTCGTGAAGATCGCAATGGAAATGCTGTTGGTCAGCACCATCGGCAGACCGATCAGGTTGACCAGCTCAACCGCGCGGTCCGGCTCATCTGCACAGATCAAAATAACCCCCATGTGCAGGATCGGGGCGAACATCCCCACAAATAACGCTTTTGCCGGCGAGATAACCCGCTCCTGCGAGAAGAATCGGGCCACACCCCCAGCCAGGGCACCCGTAAGTGGTACGGCGATAGCTCCTGCCAGCCCCGTGTAGCCCCCGATATACAGCAGATGGGCTCCCGCCAAAAGCCCGCCCCCGATGCCAACGCGGGGCCCGCCGATCAGCCCGCCAATTACAACGCCGACCAGGGCGGAATGGGCCAGGGCCTGCTCCTCCGTCAGCTGCATCAGCCAGAAGGAGGAGCTGGATTCGCCATTCTCCACGACAACACCTGCATACACCCCGAGGATGCCGAAGAGGCCAAACAGACAGGAATAGATGAACATTCGTGTGCCGGACATCTCTTTGCGGTCCAGCAATTGGCGGAACAGCGGAATTCTCGTCAGTATAAACGTCAGGATGAGCAGCATGCCCATCCGTTCGAACAGATGCAGCGTCAACTCCTGCATGGACATCCCTCTTCTTTGGTAGACTAGGAATCTTTAACTGTCGGTCAGTGGACGGTATCGATAGATAGGATAGATGTGAATGCGGTTTCATTTCACGCAGTAAAGATTATATAGTACAGCGAGGATCTGGACAATAAAAAGGAATTAAATGAAACTTATGTAAAAATATTCACGAAGGTGATATACCCTTCACTGCACTCAAAAAAACCGTATCCCCGCAGTTAAGCGAACGATACGGCCAGTAAGCAGCTGCAAGGCCAAAATATCCGAACTTGTTCCTCGTCCTTATGTGTTAGGTCTCTTTGGAATCGCGAGAGCTTACGAGCCGGTCGAATTGGGTTTTCCAGCTCTTCTCCGGGATATCGACCACTTCCGAATCACCTGATTGGTCACCTCCGATAGCAGCAACCCCAGCGCGATGGCGCCTGAAATCATGAAGGCCTGCGCTCCCAGCTGAACAGCCTGATCGAATTGATTCTGGGCCACATGCCGAAGGGCATTATACGCGACTCCGCCCGGTACGAGCGGAATAATCCCTGACACGCTGAACACGATAATGGGAGTCTTGTATTTTTTGGCGAAAAAATGGCTGATCATCGTCACGCAAAAAGCCGCAAACACGGTGGCCGTCACCGGCTCAACCATCATGTTCTGCAGCATGATGTAGAGCAGCCAGCCCACCATGCCAGCAAACCCGCACTGCAGCAGTGCTTTTTTGGGTACGTTAAATATCATCCCGAAGGCCGCCGAAGCAACAAAACTCGTGATGAGCTGCTGTATATAAAAGATTGCCACCATCTTCACCTCCACTCACTCATCTCTTAGAATGACAAAGTAAACGCAATGCCTGCACCGATGGCAAAGGACGTAACAAAAGCCTCAGCGCCTTTGGACAAGCCAGATATCAGATGCCCCGCCATTAAATCGCGGATGGCATTCGTGATCAGCAAGCCCGGTACCAGCGGCATCACGGAACTGATAATGATCGTATCCAGCTGATGGCCGAATCCGTATCTGACCATCCATACGGAGGTTATGCCGATGACCAGCGCTCCCGAGAATTCGGCGAAGAATCGCACCGGTATGACCCGATGCATGTATACAAAGCAGGAGAAGCCAAGACCGCCCGCAATGGCCGCCGGTACGAAATCCGGCCAAATGCCGCGAAACATAATGAGGAAACAGCCGCTTGCGATCGCTGACAAGAGAATCAACAGCCATGCCGGATATATCGCCTGCTCATGCTCGATTTTCTCAAGCGCCCTATGAGCCTCCTCAATCGTCAGCTCACCGAGGCTTATGCTCCGAGACACGCTGTTAACCTGATCGATCTTATCGAGATTGGTTGTCCGATCCGAAATACGAATGAGCCGCGTAATATGCTGGGGCTCCTCCACCGAGAAGATAATCCCGGTTGGCGTCATATAGCTGTGGCTGTTCTCCACGCCGAAAGCCGCGGCGATCCGCATCATCGTATCCTCGACCCGATAGGTCTCCGCACCGCTTTGCAACATGATTTTTCCTGCTAACAAACAGACCTTGATGATGTCATGCTCCCGCTTCAACAAGTCATTCAAAACGACAATCCTCCTGCTGAACACATTCCGATTCAGAATCTTTGCCTATATTATAGTATCATTACCATGATTAAGCATAGGATATGCTTTAAAGCAGCACTGCAGCAGCTGCAATCGTTCTGAACAAAGTCATCCTCCTACACAAGAAGCCCCCCGAATGATCTGGAGGCTTCTTACTATTTATCCTCGCAATGCAGCTTAATAGGCACCGCGGATGTGCTCCGCTACCCGCTCCTGATAGAAGCGGGCCAGGCGTACCTTTTCCTCCATGGTGAATGAGGGCACTTCCAGCGTGCCCAGATTATCTTCAATCTGGCGGACGCTGCGGAAGCCGGGAATGACAGCGCTGACCTCGGGGCAGTCCAGGATCCAGCGCATGGATGCACGAGCCATGTCGCCTCGGCCCTCGGCAATCCAAGCGAGCTCTCTCGCGAGCTCAACCCCTTTTTCGAACCGGAGACCGGCAAAGGTCTCGCCCACGTTAAACTGCTCCCCGTTCGCATTGAAATTCCGGTGATCCCCTTCGCTGAAGGTGGTGTTCTCCGTAAATTTCCCGGTTAACAGACCGCTGGCAAGTGGCAAGCGCACCAATATGCCGACGCCCGACGCTTTGGCTTTCGGGAGCAGCTGGGCCAGCGGTTTTTGGCGGAACAGATTGAAGATAACCTGCAGGGACTTTACGCCAGGTACCCCCAGACAAAACAGTCCTTCCTCGACCGTCTCCACGCTGACGCCATAATGCCGGATTTTCCCCTCCGCCTGCAGCTTGTCCAGCACTTCAAACACCCTTCCGTCCTTCAAGACATCGAAGGGAGGGCAGTGAACCTGATAGAGATCAATCCGCTCCCGCTGGAGCCGCTTCAAGCTATTCTCGCAATAAAGGCGGATGGAGTCCTCCGAGTAGGTCTGAAGATCGTGAATATCTCCTGCACGGCAAAACTTGGTGGCGATATGCACCGAGTCTTCCTTGCCTTTGGTTGCGCGTGCGAGCAAATCCTCCGCATGCCCATCTCCATATACGTCGGCCGTATCGAAAAAGTTCACGCCTTCGCCGATGGCGCGATCCAATCCCTTCAAAGCTTCCTCATCATTGGTCTGCCCCCATGAACCTCCGATCGCCCAAGTGCCGAAGCTGACCTCGCTAATGTGAAGCTCCGTATTTCCCAATTGTCTGTAGTTCATTGACGATATAGCCTCCTCATCCAACTGCCATACTAGTTCACACTAATAGACTAAACGTTAAATCGCTTTCATTCAATCCATATATGACATTTGCCTATTTTTCCGCAGATTGTTGACAAATCATTCCATCGTATTTATAATTACAATCATTAGATATCCAACGTTGGATATCCAGTTATGAAATTATTCTTCACCTACACATCCTAAGGAAGTGACCCAACATGACCAACCTCATCCTGCTCTCATTCCTGCGCCAGCGCCCGATGCATGGCTATGAAATTCAGCAGCTTATTCAGGCCAGCCGCATGGACCTATGGACGAATATTCTGTCCGGCTCCATCTATTATGCACTTAACAAGATGGAAAGCGACGGTCTGATTGCAGCCACCGCTGAAGAGCGGACCGGTGCGAGACTTCGCAAAATTTACAGTATTACGGACGAAGGCGAGAAGTTATTCCAGAAGATGATCCGCGAAACCTTGACGCTTCCTCCCCATACCGTCAAATCCGACTTCTCTCTTGGATTGGTCTGGATCGAGAACATTCCCAGGCAGGAAGCGGTGGAATTGCTGCAGCAAAACCTCAAGCAAGTGGAAGAATCGCTGGAACAATGGCGTTCAGGTAAAGAAATCAAGGGACAGTACGGCTTATCGAAGATCGCTCTTGCTACCTTCGACAATGCGATCTCAAGCTTGGAACAAGACGTCGCCTTTCTCAACAAGATCATAACACTCGTTCAAGAATAAGCCTCAGCATCAGCTGCGGCTTTCATTTCCGGTCAATATCCAATATTGGATATATAACATTGGTTAATAAGGAGCGTGAATACGAGATGATGTTACCTACTCTCATTCAAGCGAAAGGTTTAAGAAAAACCTATGGTCAGCGAACGGTCGTACATGATGTGGCTCTAGATATACGGGAAGGTGAAGTGCTTGCGATCATCGGGCCGAACGGCGCGGGGAAATCAACGACGCTGGATTTGGTGCTGGGGCTGCGCCGACCCGATATCGGCACGGTAACCTACTGGACTACGGATCCTGCCCCGCACATCGGGCTTCAGCTGCAGTCCACCCCCTTCTTTCCGGGATTTACCGCCCTTGAGAATCTGCGAATGTTCGCTGCTTTCTATGGCAAGCGGCTTAAGGATGCGGAGCTAATCGAGCATCTTAGAAGCTGCGGGCTTGCGGATGCTGCCAAAACTGATGCGCTTCGGCTCTCGGGAGGCCAACAGAAACGGCTCGCCATTGCCATCGCGCTAATCCATTCACCCAAGCTGCTGTTCCTTGATGAGCCTACCGCAGCACTGGATCCACGGGCACGCCGGGATATCCGGGAGCTGATCCGTGCTCTGGCAGACAAGGGCACCTCGATTGTCTTCACTTCGCATGACATGGAGGAGGTTCATAAACTCGCTTCCCGGCTGGTGCTCATCTGCGATGGGCGGGTGAAAGCTTCCGGCACGCCGGAAGAGCTCCTCGGCTATTACCGAACAGATAGCCTCGAACAACTGTATATCCAACTGACCGATGATCAGGAATAAAGACCGGTCAGAATAAAAACCTTAGGAGGGAATATATATGCAAATCATTATGACCACCATGCTGCGGAGCATGTTCCGCGACACCCATACCCTGGTCTGGAACATCGTATTTCCCATTGCCATGCTAATCGGATTGGGACTATATTTCAACGACGCAGCCTATTCTCACCAACTCCTCGCGGGCGTGCTGACAACGAACATTTTGTTCGGGGCCACGATGGTTACCGCCTTTAACGTCATGGCCCAACGCAACCGCGGCATCTATAAGCTGCTGCGGGTAACACCTTTTCGCACCGTCTCGTTCATTACCGCAATGACAGGGGCACGAACCGTGCTGGCACTGCTCGTAAGCGTGTGCGTCATCCTCATGAGTCTATTTATGCTCGAGGTGAAGCTAAGCCTGACAGGGCTTGCGCTGATGCTGCTTGTACTTCTGATCGGCACCATTTGTTTTACCGCACTCGGTTTTCTGGCAGCCAACCTGTCTCGGGACGAGAACAATGTCAACATGATCTCGAACCTGATAAGCTTTCCGATGCT
Organism: Paenibacillus sp. ISL-20; assembly: GCF_018613005.1. Classification (NCBI taxonomy): domain Bacteria; kingdom Bacillati; phylum Bacillota; class Bacilli; order Caryophanales; family Paenibacillaceae; genus Paenibacillus; species Paenibacillus sp. ISL-20. The sequence continues at coordinate 115,763 of NZ_JAGGRD010000036.1, read as the reverse complement.
GCTGACAAGTGAAGCCTTCTATTCGTTAGAACATGCACCCGCCTGGGTCGTCATCCTGGGTCAGCTGCAACCGTTCCATTACCTGGTCGATGCCATGTCCATTGCCGTTTCTCCGCAAGGTGATATCTCCGGCATCTGGATGCCCCTCATGATTCTTGCGGGCTTCACGGTCCTTATCCTCGGCGCAGCCGCATGGACCTTCCGCTGGGATGCGGAGCAGCCTGCCGGATGGAAGCAGGGAGCTGCGAAAAAAGCGGCGTCGATGTAACAGCGTACAAAATCCGAAGAGCCTCTTGTATAAAAGACATCTCATGCGGTATACTGAACAACAATATCAACATCAGGCCAATGAAGAGCTTCCAACTCCGAGGCGTTCTCGTCAAGGGGAGCCGATCCTACAACCGATCAGCCCATCCCCCTAAGTTAACCGGACCCGCCCGTTACCGCGGAATCAAAGTGGATTGAACACGGACCAACCTGTTTCGTGATTAGGTTACGGTTCAATCAATTTGGGTGGCACCGCGAGCGCATAAGCGTCCCTCGTCCCATATGGACTAGGACGCTTTTTTATATTTTTCAGAAGAAGGAGCGCGGTGATCATGCTAGATATGAAATGGATCCGAGAGAGCATAGAGAATCAGGAAGAACTGCAGCGAGTGGCTGACCAGAAAGGCATCGCCCTGTCGGTTGCTGAACTTGTCCGGCTGGATGACCAGCGCCGGACACTGCTGCTGGCCGTGGAGAGATTGCGGCAGCAGCGCAATACCATCTCGCAGGAGATCAGCACGCTCGTGCGGCAAGGTAAACAGGAAGAAGCCGAGCGGACGAAGCAGCAGGTCAAGGACATCAACGATCAGTTGGGCAAGCAGGAAGCGTTATACCGGGAGGTTGACGACGCCTACAACAAGCTGCTCATCCTTGTACCGAATATCGTTTCGCCGGATACGCCGGTCGGAGCTTCGGATGAGGACAATGTAGAGATCAGACGGGTTGGCGAGCCCACCGTGTTTGATTATGAATACAGGGATCATGTCACGCTCGGCGAACTGCACCGGATGATCGACATTCCCCGCGGCGTCAAAACCGCCGGCACGCGCAGCTACTACCTCACCGGCATCGGCGCCATGCTGCATCGGGCCGTTCAGCAGCTTGCGGTGGATATGCTGGTCGCCAAGGGTTTTACCCTTATGGACGTACCGTTAACCGTTAGGACGGAGGCCATGCAGAATACAGCCTTCTTCCCGCTTGGTCAGGATCAGGCTTTTCAAATTATGGAGCAAGATAAGTGGCTCGTCGGTACGTCGGAAGTGCCGTTGGTATCGTTCTACAGCGGTGAAGTCGTCGATGTGTCGCAGCCGGTTCGCCTGGCAGCAGCATCGCTGTGCTTCCGGAGCGAGGTCGGCTCGGGCGGCCGGGACGTCCAGGGCCTGTACCGGGTGCATCAGTTCGCGAAGGTGGAACAGGTCGTTCTCTGCGAAGCCAGCGCGGAAGCCTCGGAGCAGCTTCTGCAAGAGATCACAGCCAATGCCGAGGAGCTGCTACAGAAGCTCGAACTGCCTTACCGTGTCGTTGCCGTCTGTACCGGGGATATGTCGCAGAAAACATACAAGCAATACGACATCGAGACATGGATGCCAAGCCGCGGGGCTTATGGGGAGACTCACTCGTCGTCGAATCTGCTCGACTTTCAGGCGCGTCGCTCGAACATCCGCTATCGGGACGCAGAAGGCAAGCTGCGCTACTGCCACACCCTGAACAACACAGCCGTCGCTTCGCCGCGAATTCTCATCCCGCTGCTGGAGAACCATCAGCAGGCCGACGGTTCGATCCTCATTCCAAAGGCGCTCAGACCTTACATGAACGGGATGGAGCGGATTGAGCCTCCAAGTGAAACGAAATGAAGACAAAACCAACATAATCTGAACATTCAACAGCGCAGCCCTCAAGGCTGCGTTGTTTTGCTATTCTTACCTTCTTAACGAAAAGCTTGCCAAAGCTCCGTCATAAATGCACTGAATGGGATTCACCGATAATTTGATCAGAATAAAAGGCATATATTATATGGAGCAGCTATCCGGCCTCCATGAAGATACGTCGATGTACATTTTTCTTTAGATTATCGAAGCTGAACCATTCGATAATCGCAAGAAAAATTTCCTCTAAAATGTGGTCTGGCTTCTGTGAAGGTTCTTCGAAGTACATTTTTCTTATGGATTAAGTAGGTATATAATGTTCTTTATATAGGGATATCAACTATCGATAATAGATTTCATATTTTCAGCATCCAGACGGATATCTTCTCCCTATATAAAAACTTACCGTGCCGCGCACGAATAAGGAGGTCAACCCATATGACAGAACCCCATCTTGATCATACAGCGCCCAAAACGCTTCGCGATATCCCTATTTCCATCCTGGATCTCGCCCCGATTACAGCGGGCAGCACCGCTGCACAGTCGCTGCGGAATACACTCGATCTGGCCCAGCATGCCGAGAAGTGGGGGTATAACCGCTACTGGCTTGCCGAACACCACAATATGCCGGGGATCGCCAGCTCGGCCACTTCGGTCGTCATTGGCCATGTCGCCGGGGGCACGAGCAAGATCCGCGTCGGATCCGGCGGCATTATGCTGCCGAACCACGCTCCCCTGGTCATAGCCGAGCAGTTCGGGACCCTCGAATCGTTGTATCCCGGCCGGATTGATCTCGGTCTTGGCCGTGCGCCGGGATCGGATCAGCTCACATCCCGTGCGCTCCGCCGCGGTCCTGGCAGCGACGGCCAGGATTTCCCGGATCGTCTCGGCGAGCTGCGGAATTACTTCCAGCCCACCTCAGGCTCGTCCATGCGCATCCGGGCGATTCCCGGAGAAGGCCTGCATGTACCGATCTGGCTGCTCGGCTCCAGCGGTTTCAGTGCGCAGCTGGCAGGCCAGCTGGGGCTTCCGTTCTCTTTTGCGAGCCACTTTGCTCCGGATTATCTGATGGCCGCGCTCGATCTGTACCGTACCAGCTTCCGCCCTTCATCCGAGCTGAGCAAGCCGTATGCCATGATCGGCGTGAACGTGATCTGTGCCGACACGGATGAGGAAGCGCAGCGCTTGGCTACCTCGCCCTACCAGCAGTTCCTGAACATTATCCGCGGCCGCACCGGCCAGCTGAGTCCACCGGTGGACAGCATGGATGATCTGTGGAACCTGCAGGAGCAGGCCATCGTGAAGCGCCAGCTCAGCTTCTCCGCCATCGGCAGCCCCGCAACCGTCCGTGCGCAGCTGGAGCAGTTCCAGCAGTCAACGAACGCGGACGAGATCATTGTCGCGGCTGCCATCTACGATCATGAGGCTCGCCTGCGTTCTTATGAGCTGCTGGCGGATGTCATCGGTATCAAATAAATGCTATACCAAAAAGACCAATCAAACCCGGTATTCCGGTGCTTGACTGGTCTTTTTTTCTTTATATTTACAGCGTCAATCCGCCATCAATCGTAACCAGTGAGCCTGTCATGTAACTGGAGCCCGGGGAAGCCAGGAAGGCAACCACGTTCGCGATTTCATCCGCCTCAGCCGGACGTCCCATCCGCATGTTGCCCACTTCCTCAGGCACGTAGCCGCCTTCCATGAAGGACTTGGCCACCGCTGCCGTAAGCGGCGTCTGAACGCCGCCCGGACAAATCGCGTTCACGCGAATGCCCTGCTTCACGTATTCCAGCGCTGCTCCCTTCGTCAAGCCCACCACCGCATGCTTGCTTGCCGAATAAGCAGCCGCACTGTGCTCGCTGCGGATACCCGCCGTGGAAGCGGTATTAACGATATGTCCGCTGCCCTGCTCCTTCATGACTTTCAGTACATACTTCATACCGAGGAAAGCGCCCTTGACGTTCACGGTCATTTGACGGTCAAATTCATTCTCGTCGATGTCGTCCAGCATCGAGAACTTCTGCACGATGCCTGCATTGTTGAAGAAGAAATCGATTCTGCCGTAAGCTTCAACCGCCTTGTTCACATAGTTCTGAACATCCTCGGTTTTTGTTACATCCGCTTGCACAAAGATTCCCTCTCCGCCCTGTTCCTTGATCAAACGCAGCGTTTCTTCGCCGGCTTCCTTGTTGAAGTCAACGAGCACTACCTTTGCACCGTTCTCTGCCAATTTCAAGCTGCTGGCTCTGCCGATCCCGCTGGCTGCGCCGGTAATGACAGCGATCTGTTTGTTATCGGACATGAAACAACACTCCCCTTGATGACAAGATAAATTAGGTCTGACCGAGTAGTATCACGATCATTTCTGCCGTCTATAGCCTATAGACAAGCCAATGGAAGAATGACTTACTTCGCAAAATATCCGCCATCAATCGGCAGCTCAACGCCTGTAATATAAGAAGACTCATCCGAAGCAAGGAACAATACGCCGCGAGCGATATCTTCCGCTTTGCCCAGGCGTGGAAGCGGAGTCTGGGATTGGAACCATTGCATCATTTGCTCATCCTTGAACAAGTCCACGGTCATTGGCGTTTCGATGTAGCCAGGGTGAACTGAATTACAGCGGATGTTATGCTTCGCATAGTCAACGGCTGTGGCTTTAGTCAGCATGCGTACCGCGCCTTTGCTTGCCGTGTAGGGACCAGCGCCGCTGCCGCCTGTCAGGCCGGCAATGGAGGAGATGTTGACGATGGAACCGCCCCCGGCTTCGATCATGTGCGGAATGGCATATTTCTGACCGAGGAATATGCTCGTAACGTTAATCGACATCGTCTTCTCCCAGCCTTCCACCGTCAAATCCATGAACGGCGTTGCATTGGAGACACCGGCATTGTTGACCAGAATGTCGATCTTGCCGAATTTTTGAACGGTTTCGTCCACGACACGAACCCAGTCTTCCTCGGAAGCGACGTTGTGCTTGAATCCGATCGCTTTACCGCCAAGCGCTTCAATCTCGGCTACGACGTCTTTGATCTTGTCTTCCTGAAGGTCCGTAATCGCAACCTTGGCTCCCTCTTGGGCAAACAAAAGAGCGTCGGCTTTACCCATACCACCTGCTGCACCTGTAATGATTGCTACTTTATTGTCTAATATTCCCATGGGAATACCTCCTGATATATTAGTCATTGGTTTGATTATTCTTCATTGGACTGCCCGATCTTAAGCTGCAGATGTTCAATCATCTTCTCATATGAAGCGATCAACACATCCATCTCCTGATCCGAGAAATCCGACCATAAGCCTTCATTCAAATCACGGTACTTCGCAATCATCCGGGCTTCAACTTCACGGCCCTGCTCCGTAATCTTAAGATAGGCCTGACGTCTGTCCTCGATTGACGCCACCCGTTCAATATAACCCTTGCTGACCAGCTTGTTGCTCAAGTTGGTCACAGCCGAAAGCGTAACATTCAAGGCATTGGCAAAATACGAGCTGGTCTGCTGCCCCTCATACGCCAAAGTCTGAAGCACGTAGTACTGAGGGCCGGTCAAATCATTGTCCAGAATCTTGGCATAGTTCGCCACAAGCGTCATCATCTGACGGGCCACCATGTTAGATAATTGTTCCCTCTTATCCAGTTTCATCACCTCGATGCATAACGAAGTACTTACGAATATATCACAAATTTAAATAGTTAAAAGCTTTTAACTATTTAAATTGTATACCCTTTCACATCGCTCGTCAACCACGCCCGATCTGGTTGTTATTCCCACCGTCGCAAGTAGAGAAGACGAAATGCGCTCAGAGTCTCGCTTGATCGAACCAATCAAGGATTTTAGTGGATAGCGCGTTCTAATCTATAGAAAAAAAGAGAACCCTCAGGTGCTCCTCAGGTGCTCCTCAGGCGCTCTTGAAAGTATATCCAGCCTTGTTTAGGCGTATCCCGTTATAAGGAATAGCCGGTATATTCAAGAGAATCGAAGTCGATGCGAGCCGCACTTTCCCCAGTGACGTAGAGACCGATCACAGCTCCGGTAAATCCGCCATTCTGATCCGACGAGACGAGGGCAGCTAATTGATGAAGTCGCACGAAATAGGAGATCCCTAATAAGCGGCGTTGGTGATGCAAAAAGGCACCACCCTAAGGTGATGCCTTCTAAGCCTCTTGTTACCCTGCCGTATTCATGCGCGCATCCAGCGTCAGTTGACGCAGTTTATCGAGCGTCATGCGATCTACGAAGCGCGGGAACTTCTCTTTCTTCTTGCCGTTCTCCTGATAAATGGTGATCAGCTTCAGGATGATCGGGGCCAGCTGCTCCGGCGCTAAATCCTTATGCAGCGGCTTTGCCAGAGCAGCTTTCAACCCTTTCGGCTCTCCACCTACATAGATATCATAGGTATTTCTCATCTTAATAATGGCAATATCCTTCAGCAGCGGTTCACTGGTGCCGAGCGCGCAGCCGGCGTAACCGATCTTTAGCGGATTAGGTACAGGATGATCGGCGATCGCTTCATCCAGCACCTTCGCAACATCCAGTCCCGAATCCTCCGCCCCCCGGCAGAAGTTGCAGGTGATCAGGCTCTTGGAGACAAAACCGGCAGGATGAACCTGAAGTCCGGCGGCTTCCAGCTTAGCCTTTGCTTCTTCCACCCGCTCTGCGTCCATCTCCACGTAAAGCTGTTTAAAGGTAGTCATCTCAATGCGGGCATCCTCACCCACGATGGAGCCCAATACGGACAGCTGATCCGGGCGGAACAGCGTTCCGCCCACTCCAAAGCCGGGTGTCACTGCGAATTTTTGCGTTGCCAATGTCTACACCCCCATCAAATCGCCCTAATAATCATATCCTTGCTAGGTTGCTTCATACACTATATATGAACGGTCAGTCTGCTTTCGTTATACCTTCATTCGCTGCAGGCGAAGGGCATTCAGCACGACCGATACAGAGCTCAGTGCCATGGCGGCCCCGGCCACCCAAGGTGCCAAAAGCCCGATGGCGGCAATCGGAATGCCAAGCGAGTTATAGCCCAGCGCCCAGAACAGGTTCTGACGGATGTTGCTCATCGTCTTGCGGCTCATGTAGATGGCATCCGGAATGCTGTTCAGGTCGCCCTTCATCAGCGTCACGTCAGCAGCTTCCATCGCCACATCCGTACCTGTTCCGATAGCCATTCCAATGTCGGCAACCGCAAGTGCCGGCGCATCGTTAATGCCGTCGCCAACCATGGCGACCTTCTTACCTTGCTGCTGGAGCTTCTTCACTTCATCTGCCTTGCCTTCGGGCAGCACCTCAGCAAGCACATGGTCGATGCCAACCTGCTTCGCGATGGCCTGTGCCGTGCGTTCATTGTCACCGGTAATCATGATGACTTCGATGCCCATTTCTTTCAATCTCGCTACAGCAGCACGGGACGTCTCCTTAATGGTGTCCGCCACAGCCACAAGTCCCGCATATTGACCGTCTACCGCTGTCAGCATGGCAGTCTTGCCCTCGGTTTCAAGCTCTGACATTCTGCCGAGGATCGAATCAACCGATACGTTATGCTGTGCCATCAGCTTACGTGTACCTACCAGCACCTCGTGTCCTTCCACACTGGCACGGATGCCGTAGCCTGGAATGGCTTCAAAATGCTCGGCAGCCGGAAGCTGCGTTCCTTTTTCCTCAATCCCGGCCACAATCGCTTCAGCAAGCGGATGCTCGGAGCTCTTCTCAGCAGATCCGACCAGACGAAGAAACAGCTCTTGATCCAAGTTATTTACTTCCACATCGGTCAACTCGGGTTTACCTTTCGTGACTGTTCCTGTTTTATCCAGAATAATCGTATTGATTTTATGGGTAGACTCCAAATGCTCCCCGCCCTTGAACAGGACGCCCAGTTCTGCAGCGCGGCCCGAACCGGCCATGATCGAGGTCGGTGTAGCCAGACCCAGGGCACACGGACAAGCAATTACCAATACCGCAATGGCAATTTCTAACGATTGAGCAAAATTACCAGGCGCTATCCAGAAGTACCATACGAGGAAGGCAACAATCGCAATGCCGACCACGATCGGAACGAAAATGCCGGAGATAACATCAGCTACCCGCTGAATCGGAGCCTTGGAGCCTTGTGCTTCCTCAACCACCTTGATAATTTGGGCTAGAGCGGTCTCTTTACCCACTTTCGTCGCTTCAAGCGTCAAGCGCCCGTTCTTGTTTATGGTGGCGCCGATAACAGCATCGCCCGCTTTTTTCTCAACCGGAATACTCTCACCTGTCAGCATTGACTCATCTACAGCCGACGTGCCTTCCACGACTTTACCGTCCACCGGGATTTTCTCACCCGGCTTCACTAATACAAGATCACCCACCAGGACCTGTTCCACCGGGATGGTCATCTCCTGACCGTCACGAACGACCAGCGCCGTTTTGGCTTGAAGCCCCATCAGGGTTTTGATAGCCTCCGAGGTACGGCCTTTGGCCAGGGATTCAAACAGTTTCCCCATAATGACCAGCGTGATCAGCACCGCACTTGTTTCATAATACATTTCGGGCCCATGGTGTGCATTTGCTCCGGCAGCGGCCCAATCGATCGTTAAATACAGACTGTAGAAATAAGCTGCCGAGGTACCGAGTGCGACCAGAACGTCCATATTGGCGCTTTTGTTGCGAAGAGCCTTATAGGCTCCCACGTAGAACTGTTTTCCGATAAAAAACTGTACTGGCGTTGCCAGGATCAGCTGGAACCAAGGGTTCATGAACAGATCCGGCATCCAGATCCAGGAGGTGAAGGAGAAATGGCTCACCATGGCCCAGAGCAGCGGCAGCGACAGTATCGCCGACAGGAGCAGCTTCCGCTTTTGCTTGGTGATGGCCTCCTTGCGGTGACCTTCCTGATCAAGCGTCTCCTGTTTGGAAACCGCCTGATACCCGAGCTTCTCCACACGCTGTTGAATATCGCTAAGGCTTACCTCTGCGGGATTGAATTCCACCCGGGCCGTCTCCAGTGCAAAATTGACGTTGGCCTGATTAACACCTGGCATCTTGCTTACCACTTTCTCGATTTTCGAAGCACAAGCGGCGCAGTACATGCCAATCAGCTGCAGGTCCACTGTTTCCTTTGCTGTTCCGTAACCCAGCTTTTCAATTTTCTCTTCCATCTGCTGGACGGTAACCACATTCGGATCAAATGTAACCGACGCTTTTTCCAGCGCAAAATTCACATTCGCTTCCTGGACGCCTTCCATTTTATTTAGGCCCTTCTCAATCCGATTCGCACAGGCGGCACATGTCATACCCGTTAACTGCAGCGACGTTTTCTTCTGTTCCAATGTTGTTCCTGCTCCCATCTTCTCCTCACCCCTCTTCATCCTCGTGCCGTTTGGTTAAACTACGTTATATCCTTGTTCCTCGATAATTTCTTTGATTTTATCCAAATTGACTTTGCCTGCGTCATATTTGACGGAGACCGTGCCTGCCTTCAAATCCACATGACCCTCGATGTTCTCATTCTTTAAAGCTCCCTCAATGGAATTCACGCAATGCATGCAAGACATACCTTCTACTTTTATTGTTACCTGTTCCATGTTCAATCTCTCCTTTGGGTTATGAATTTATTTTGAGCAGCCCTTCTAAAAGCGTGCCCGGAATAAGTTTTGAACTGGTTGTTCTCGTTTCTTGATGTTAGTATACCCCCCTACCCTATATTAAGTCAATGCGTTTTCTCACTTTTTTTGAAAAAGATTGCCCGCACTATGATTTCACCGCATAACTGTGCGGTATTCTTCACCGTAAATAAACACTTACTGCCACCTTTAGAAGGTGGCAGCTTCATGAAAACTCATCATAACCAGACCGTCTCCAGCCAGGAATCTCATTATTTCATTAACTTGTTCATGGTTGTTAACAACTCGGTTATAACCTCGTCGTCACCTTCCTGCAGGCGCTCCACCACACAGCTCTTCATATGATGCTCAAGCAGCAATTTGCTGACACCGTTCAAGGCCGACTGAATCGAGGAGATCTGGTTTAATACATCGTCACAGTACGTATCCTTCTCAATTAAGCCCTTTACACCACGAATCTGTCCTTCAATCCGGTTCAACCGGCTGACGAGGTTGCTTTTCGTTTTGTCGGAATGATGGCTCTTCCGTTCACTGGTTACTGTGCATGCATCATGTACATGTTTCCCGACTGTCATACCCATTCCCCCCTTGATCACGTTATTTCATCTTATTCTAACCTATTCTTAGTATATCATATAGCCCCCCACCCTATAAAGCCCAGCTTATGGAATGAAATTTTCTACCCCAGCCGGATCTATATCTGGACCGATTCATTTACCCTTGACACCGGGAGAAGCATGAGCATGTCATCAACGGGCATGTACTCACGATAAGGCTCTGCCATTGTAAGCATCCAGCTATAAAAAAGATGCCCCATCAGATTCACAGTCTGATGGGGCACCCCCCTATATTTTGCATTCCGTTATAAAATGATCTTAATAAATCGTCCGTCCCTGCTCATCCGGCACGCCGGATTTGCGGAAGAAATACGTGTTGATCACATCCCGCCAATGCTTCGCATGGGCAGCCTGATCAGTCAGACGCTCCGTTACTTGAACGAAACGTTCCGGATCGACTTCATCCTCTAGCGAGGTCCATGCGTCGAGCAATCCAGCCGCCGCTTCCGCCCCGTCAAAATGTGCGTCATAGATATGCTGAATCACCGTTTTACCGGATTTCAACACATGGGAATACGGCACATGGTGGAAGAATAGCAGCAGCTCGTCAGGGCAATCCGCCAGCGAACCATATCGAGCCCTATTCGGCTCGTAATACTGTGCGGTATAGCCTGTGCCCGTCGCTACCGTGCGGTCGACGCCCATCCCGTCCCGATCGGCAAAATGGTACGTGCCCCACCTTGAATATTCATAGCCGTCCACATCCGGACCGTAATGCGTATGCGGCGTAATCATCCAGCCCACCCCGAGCGGGGCGGTGTAGCTTTCATAGATCGTCCACGATTGTATCAACATGTCGCATACCGTGTTGACCACCGTGTCGTCATTGCCGAAGGTTAGCCTCGTCCATTCTTCCGCGATCCCCTCGGAGGACAATTCCGGATCCCAGATCAGGCGGCCGAAGCCATACAGATTCGCCTGCGCCAAGGTGTGGCCCGTCCAGTTCTCATCATTTCCGATGTTGGAAACGGCGGCGATCCCGCTGTATTTCATACCGTGCAGGGAACCGTTCACAACCTTCTTCACCTCGGACCCCGCCCCATTCGCATAGGTATCGAAATCCAGCACCTCTTTCCACTGCGGCACCAAATAGCACACGTGACGCTGCTGCCCCGTATATTCCTGGGCGACCTGAAACTCCAGTACTTGATTGGTCTCTTTCATGCTGCCGAACAGCGGTGACACCGGTTCCCGCACTTGAAAGTCCATGGGCCCGTTCTTAATCTGCAGCAGCACATTGTCCTTAAACCTGCCGTCCAGCGGGGTAAAATGATCATAGGCCGCTCGTGCACGGTCTGTGCTGCGGTCGCGCCAATCCTGCATGCAGTTGTAGACGAAGCAGCGCCAGATGACGAGCCCGCCATGCGGCTCCAAGGCTTCAGCCAGCATATTGGCGCCATCGGCATGGTCCCTGCCATAGGCAAACGGGCCGGGGCGATGCTCCGAATCCGCCTTCACCAGGAAGCCGCCGAAGTCCCGAATATGATCGTAAATCTCATTCGCCGTGTCCTTCCACCACTGCCGAACCTCTTCGTTCATCGGATCAGAGGTGGATACGCCGCCGATATGCAGCGGAGCCGCAAAGTTAATACTCAAGTACAATGTAATGCCATATTCCCGGAAGATATCCGCGATCTTCGCAATCGTAGGCAAATATTCCGCGGTAATGAATTTCGTCTCGATCTCATGCACATTGACATTATTAATGGAGATGGCATTCATGCCCACGGAAGCCAACAGGCGGGCGTAATCTCTCACGCGATCCAGATTTTCGGCAAACCGTCCGTTTTCGTAAAAAATCGAGTTGCCCGAGTACCCGCGTTCCACCGAGCCGTCGGCATTATCCCATTGATTGATCATCCGCAGTCCGTTCGCTGGCTGCTCGGTCACGTTCAGTCCAGTTAACGGTTGGTCAGAGGCCAGCAATCTCAATAAATGAAACACCCCATATAATACGCCTTTACCAGATCCACCGATCAATACCAACTTCTCCTGCTGCCCTTGGATTGAATGCTCCAGCTGAAAACCCTCTGCGCCTAGCCGGGCTTCCATCCGGCCCCTATCTCGACCTGATCTGTCCCCGCCTGAGCCGACCGCATCCATTTCTCCCATGTCTGCTTCAGCTGCCGCAAGAATGCGTACCTCGAGATAAGATGAAGCCGGGGCCTCGACCGTGATGACCGGTACAATCCCCAGCATGGATTGGCACGCACGCTTCAGTTCCTCAATGGCAGCGTTCGCAACCCGCGACTGCTGCAGGTCCGCTACAATCGTGCCGAGCAGCCTGCTGTATCCGGAGGCAAGCTCCCGGTCCTTGATGGGTGCATACTGCAGCCACGCTTTATATAAAGTGCTGTTCAACGTAAATTCCCCCTTTTTGAGTCAAGGCCAACGTTTATCCCCAACATCTCACTGTTTTTCAACGCCTAGTATCCTTACACCTTAACCGTACGCTCCACCAACCGGTGAAACGCCGGTTTCGGCTGATGCCGCTCATCGAACAGGAAGGGCCAATTCTTCCGTCCCCGTACCGGGAAATCGTCCAGCCAAGTGTAATCGTCGGCTGCACCCCAGAAGGTAACGGACGTAATATGTTCCCTGTACTCCTTCAGAATGCCGAACATTGCCTCGTACCGCTTGGCTTGAGCCTCCAGAAGCTCTTCTGGCGCTTCGGTCAGATCCTTCCGCTTGTCGTCAAACCGGAACATCGACACATCGAGCTCCGTGAGCTGAAGCTGCAGGCCGAGCGATGCATACTTCTCGATCGCGGCGCGGATATCGTCAAGACCCGGATCGTACAGATTCCAGTGTGCCTGCAATCCTATGCCATGGATCGGCGTTCCTTGATCCAGCAGCGACTTGACCAGTGTATGCATTTTGTCCCGCTTGTTCGGATGGGACTCATTGTAATCGTTATAGAATAACAGCGCGGACGAGTCGGCTTCATGAGCATACTGGAATGCCTTGGAGATAAACTCCGGACCGGCAATGTCCAGCCACTTGGATGGACGAAGCAGCTCGACGCCTTCATCGGCAATTACCTCGTTGACGACGTCCCAGGCGTAAATATCATCCTTGTACCGCTTTACGACCGTATCGGTATGCGATTTCAACCGTTCAAAAAGCGTGGCTTTATCCACCAAGTCCCCGTTTTTGTCTACGAACAGCCAGTCGGTTGTTTGGTTATGCCACACCAGCGTATGGCCGCGCATCTTCATCCCATGCTTGCGGGCGAAGGTGACGAGCTGGTCCGCATCCTTGAACGTATATCTATCCTCCGCCGGATGCACGCTGACAAACTTCATTTCATTTTCCGCTGTGATGCTGTTGAAATGATAGGATAGCAATTCCTCTTGCGTTTCGATCGTCCGCGGGCTCACGGCCGCTCCAATGAGAAAGTCATTCGCGAACCATTCCTTAAGCCTCGGTTCATTTCGCTGCGTGTTGGACACATCCAGTCCCTCCTTAAATTATAGATAATAGCAAGATTGATGGTTATGATCGTGATGCCACAGGCATCGGTTGGTCGACAGCCATCCATTCATGCCCCGAACCACGCACCGTGCGCATAGGGAGTAGTTCGCACGATATACTTAAATTAGCGGCTCCCGGAGCTCAGCCTTTCACGCCGCCCAGAGTCATCCCTTGTACGAAGTATTTTTGCAGGAACGGATATACCAGAATGATCGGCACGCTGGCCACAATGGTCATCGTTGCCCGAATGGAGGTCGGCGTAACCTGATTCGCACCGCTCTCGGAGCTTGCAAACTGGCTTGCGTAATCGTTGCCCGAATTCAGCGATGAGTTCGAATTCTGGAGTATTTTCATCAGTTCATACTGCAGGGTGCTAAGCTCACTGTATGAAGAGTTGTACAAGAATACGTCAAACCAGGAATTCCACTGGGATACCGCCGTAAACAGCGATACCGTAGCAAGCACGGGCACGCATAGCGGAAGCACGATTTTCATGAAAGTCGTGAATTCGCCGGCGCCGTCGATCCGGGCCGATTCCAGAATTCCCTCTGGTAGTCCTTCAATAAAGGAACGGATGACGATCACATTAAACACGCCGATCAGGCCTGGAATGATGTACACCGAGAAGGTGCCCAGCATGCCCAATTCGCGAATCAACAGGAAGTTCGGAATCAAACCGCCGCTGAAATACATCGTTAAGATGAAAGCAATCGATACGAATTTACGCAGCACATATTCCGGACGGCTGATCGTATAGGCGACCATGGCACAGCAGAATACCGAGGTAATCGTTCCGATCACCGTACGCAGAACCGAGATGAAGGTAGCGTGAAATATCGTTGCTTCGTTAAATACATATTTATAATTCTCCCACGTGAAATCCCGCGGCCATAAATAAATGCCGCCTTTCACCGAATCCGTCGCATTGTTGAAGGATACCGCGAGCGTATTGATGAACGGGTATAACGTGATAATCATGAGACAGATCATAAACACCATGTTAAAGGTATCGAATAACCGGTCCGCAGGAGACTTGAACCGGGCATGAGCTCGTAGTGAATCTGACATCTTCGCCATATGAATCCTCCTGTACGTTTTCTGATAGAGAACGGTCCTCGCAAGCTTTCGCTTAGAACAATCGATCTTCGCCCAGTCTCTTCGCGATATGGTTGGCCGTGAACAAGAGTATGAAGCTGACGACCGTCTTGAACATACCGGCTGCAATCGAGAGCGAGAAGTTGCCCATCTGAATACCGTATTTCAACACGAAAATATCCAGGTTCTCGGAATAATCCACGTTCATGCCATTGCCAAGCAAATATTGCGGTTCAAAACCGGATTCGAGCAGGTTGCCGATATTCATAATCAACAGGATGATGAATACTGGTTTCAGACCCGGCAAGGTGATGTTCCAGATCCGTTGAAAGCGTCCGGCGCCATCGATTTCCGCCGCCTCGTACTGCGAGGGATCGATCATCGTCATGGCAGCCAAATATATAATGGTGTTCCAGCCGACATTCTTCCATACTTCCGAAACACCGAGTATTCCCCAGAAATATTCCCCTTCCCCAAGCCATAGGATCGGTTCCTTAATCATCCCGAACCACATGAGGAGTTCATTGATAATCCCGCCGTCTGCGGACAGGGCCGTCGAAATGATGCTCGCAGCCACAACCCAAGAGATGAAATGGGGCAAATAACTGATCGTCTGCACGACTCGTTTGAACATCAAATTACGCAGCTCATTGAGCAGAATCGCTAACACAATTGCCGTCACAAAACCTAAGACGAGGTTGATAAAACTCATGGCAAGCGTGTTGCGCATGACCCGGAGGAAGTGTTCGTCTTGAAACAGGAAGATAAAATGCTGCAAGCCTACCCATTGCTGATCGAAAATCTTCTTGGCCGGTTTAAAATCCTGAAACGCGATGGTCCAGCCCCATAAAGGCATGTACTTAAAGACAAACAACCATATCAAAAAAGGAATCGACATGAAGACCAGCGCCTTCTGTTGCAGCAGCTTCTGGAAAAAGCTTTTTTCGCCTGTTGGCGGTTTATTGTTTAATTCAGTATCGTTTTTCCGTTGTTTATTGAAGAAACCTTTCGATACCGCCGGCGTTTCGCGCAATGCCGTCGTCTCTGCAGGTCCAATCGGGTTCGCCTTATCCACGGTTTCTTCTCCTTCCTATCCAGCCCATTACAATTATGCTGTCATAGAAGAGGAAGAGGAGGGACGGATGCAACCATTTTGTGTGGTCCGCCCCTGATCACCTCTCCTTCATCTATTATTGTCCCTGGACATTTGCGATTTTCTTAGCTACTTCCTCGGTGATCAGATCCTCGTATCCCTTCACATCCAGCTTGCTGAACTCGCCCACGTATTCATTCCAGATGTCGTCAAACTGCGCAGGGTTTGCAAGAACCAGTTTCGGGAAGTATTTACGCTGCAAATCGCTTTTCTTCTGCGTGAAGATTTGAGCCGGTGAGCCCTGGTCAATCGGAATACTCCAAGCCGGGTACCATGGACGGTCGTCCGGTGCGGCAAACAATTGCGAGAAGGAATCGATGTCGTATGCCTCCAGCAGTTTCTTATCCGGTTCGGAGTAGGACATTTTGGCAACCTCAGGCTGACGTCCTGCACCCACGGAATTACCGTCTGGAAGCGTAGAACCGTTGCCGTAACGAGGCCAGTTGTATTCAAAGTACTTGAAGCCGAACGACTCGCGGAAGGCTTCCGTATTGGTCTGTGCAATCTGCTCTTCCGTACGGTAGAAGCGTCCATTCTCATCGACGGAATACGTCTCGTCCTTAATGCCCCAGTTCGACAGAATCTGGTTCTCGTCCGTAAGCAGATTGTTGAAATACTTCACAATGCGCTCCGGGTCCTTCGCGCTGACGGAGATCCCTACACCGCGGTTGTTAACAAAGGATGGTGGATCCAGATATTGATCCTTGGTATTCTCATCGTATACAATCGGCAGCGCCATATATTCGAGATCGTCGTCACCCGATTTATTGGCTGTTTCGCGCAGGTTGTTCATCGCTTGGCCTACCTGCCATCTATAATCGAAGAAGCCGAGCACCTTACCGGAAGTCAGTTTGGCAAGGTATTGATCATAATTGTCCACGAAAGAGGATTTATCGAACAGGCCTTCCGCATTCAACTTGTTCAGCTCCTGCAGGTAACGCTTCGTAATGTCATCGTCCGCGTAATCGTTCGCTACGTGGGTTTCCATGTCGATGATGATCCCGCCATCGTTCGGATAGCCGGCCAAGTGCATCGGGGCATTGGTCAGGGCAAAAAATTTATCCTGCGTCGTCAGTGCCAGGTATCCGGTCAAGCCTTCCTCCGGATGTTTCTTCACATAGTCGCGAATCAGGCCCAGGTACTCGTTGAACGTCTTGATCTTCGGATAACCCGCTTCCTTCAGGACGCGGCGTTGAATCCAGAATGCTCCTTGCTCGATATTGGGAGCCGATGTGTACTCACCTACAACCGCGCTCAGCGGCAGGAAGTAAATGTTGCCGTCCTCGGCCTTCATAAGGTTGTAATACGGCTCGTACACGCGCTTGATGTTGGGGCCGTACTTATCGATCAGGTCATTAAGCGGAATGAAGGCGCCAGCCCCGACCAGCTTGTCGATCGAGCTCCCCGGTACAATCACATCGGGATAATCGTTACTGGCAATGAAGGTTCCCACCTTGGTGTTCTCGTCTCCTACCAAATGTTCCATTTTAAAATTCACGCCGGTTTGGTCCTCGAAAATTTTACCGATGGTGGTCTCGTTCGTATTTTTGTCTTTACCTGCTGCTGAGTTAAAATAGGTGAAGGTGACCTTCTCTTCTTTCTTCTCGCCTTCTCCGCCGGCTGCCGGTGTGTTATCCGCTGCCTCTTTACCGCCGCCGCAAGCTGCCAGAAGCGATACCATCATAACCACGGTCAGACAGCTCAGCCAAAATTCCCTGTTCATGCTCTTGACCTACCCCTTTCGGTCTCGTTTATTTGTAAGCACTTTCATTATAAGAGAGCCCCTGAGCGATTTTCACCCGTCAATCTTTAGGTGATACTTAGAAAACTATAGAACCGTATCCTTTGTCGTGAAAAATGGCAGATCGGCAGCCTTCTCAACTGCACTCCTGCCGATTAACGAACAAATCCTGCTTATAGTCACTCCGAACCGGAGTGCCAAGCAGGATTTGCCGACGTTATGTTTCGATGGGGATGGACAGCCTTACCCGGGTACCCTGTCCAGACGAGCTGTCGATTTCAAACTGGAACCGGCTTCCGTAGTACAGCTTCAACCGGTAGATCACGTTCTGAATGCCGATCCGCTCACCCATCTCGTCCTCGGTATCCAGGTAGCGATAGATGTGTTCTACCTGCTCTGCGGACATGCCTGCCCCGTTATCCTGAATGTTGCAGATAAGGGCTTGTCCCTCGCGTGCAATATGAACCTCAATGCGCCCCCCGTGCTTGAGCGGCTCGATGCCATGAATGCTGGCATTCTCCACAAAAGTAACGATGGCCATCTTCGGTATTTGCAAATGTCCCTCTTCTGCGGGGGCGTGAACCGAGTAATCAATTTTGTCGCCAAACCGGTATTTCTGGATTTCAAGAAAACAGTGAATAAACTCCACTTCTTCCTTGAGCGTTACCATGTCTTTTTTCCAAACTAAGGAATTGCGGAAGATCTTGGCCATATTATGAATGATCCTTGCCGTCTCATCCTCATCCTTCATCAGGCTGCGCATGCGGATGGTCTCCAAGGCGTTAAAGAGGAAGTGCGGATTAATCTGGCTCTGAAGGGCGTTCAATTGTGCGTGCCTCCGCTGCAGCTCCAAGTTCTTCTTCTGGATATCCGCCACATACACGTCGTTAATCAAGCTCTTGAGCTGCAGGGTCATCCGGTTGAATTCACCCGTCAGCTGACCGATTTCGTCACGTGCCTCAGCCTCTTGGATCGTGTCGTAATGCTGGTTCTTGACCTTCTTCATATGTTTGAGTATCCGTACCAGACGTACGTTCAGGGAACGGCTAATCCAGACGATCACAAGGGTCGGGAGCAGGAAGTTCAAGCAGGTCAGCACAACGACAAACCGCAAGGACTGATGCACGTCACGGAGCACCACATCCTCCGGCGTCACGGCCATGACCGTCCAAGAGTTCAGATTGTTGGTCGTGAACGTATCGGTATGAAACTCCAGAAAATTGTCGCCATGCACGACGCTGCTGTACGGCACGGAGCCCTGCATGACATCGACTTTCGGATCTGTGGTGTATTCAATATTTCCGGCCCCGCTCAGCAGGTACACTTTGCCCTGCACATTCAGATTGCTCATGATCTGCCGGATCGAGGGCATCCGCATATCGATCTTGAGATACTTGGCATGGTCATTCTGGGAGCTAAAATAATTCATGCTCCGGATGATGCTGAAGCTGTCCAATTGGCCGTTCTTGCCCGTACGCATCACGATCGGCTGGGTTACGTTCTTGCCCGCGATCGCCTTGTACCAAGCCTCTTCCTTCACCTGGTCATCGATATAATTGATACCACCGGAGTACAGCAGGGTCGGATTATCCACATACACTGTAATCTCGCTCACCGAATTGTATACGGCACTGCCCGAATTCAAAATGCGGCGGAGATAGGTATCATAGGCCTCGATATAATCGGCCGGATGATCGTACACCGTCTCCACGATCTCGTTCAATTGAATGTCCGTGTAGAAGACGGAGGATATCTCCAGCGCGTCCTCGACTTCACGGCGGAACTCATTCTTCATCTGTTCAAGTGCTACCGTTATATCCTGGATCCGTTGCTCCCTCACGCTGCCGGATGTCACGTTGTAGAAGATGAGGTTGGTGACCAGGATGGGCAAAAATACGGCCAGGAAATACATCAGCAGCATCTTGTCCCGCAGACGGACATTATTGAGGCTTGGTTTCATCGATCCGTCCCTTCGGACGCGGCCTCCTTCATCAAGCGGCTCCGGTACTCGCTTGGCGTCATTCGCTCCAACTTCTCGAATTGCGTAACGAAGTAGTCCGGGTTGCCGAAGCCGACCCGTTCCGCCACCTCATAGATACGCAGATCCGTCTGGCGCAGCAATCGCTTCGCTTCGTTCACGCGGAGCTGCAGCAGGAAATCATTAAAGTACATGCCATATGCTTTTTTGAAGAGCTGTCCCAGATAAACCGGGTTCATATAGAACTTCCCTGCGATGCCCTTCAGGCTGATATTCTCATGATAATGGGCCTCGATGTAAGCCCGGATCTTCTGGATTCCGCCCTTGTGCTGCTCCTTGCGAAGACGCGCAATATAGTTTGCGCTCTCAATCGCAAAATCCGTAAACAGCCGCTTCAGCCCCTGAAGCGACAGGTTACGGTCATGCCACTCGGTCATCGGTTCCAGGCTGGATATTTGATTCTGATCCCCCTCCATGCTGCTAAGCACCCGGACCACGCCTAGCACGCATTGGTTGATTGCCGTCTTCACCGCTTCGGGAGCATACAGCTTCTCCCGGAAGGATTCGAACAGCAAACGAATCGTCACTTCCAGCTTCTCGAAGTGCAGCTCCTCAATCTGCTCCAGAAGCTGTTGGTAAAGCCCCTCTTCCAGCCCGATGTAGTGAAGGGCATGCTGGGAGGCCTCCTCATGGATCACAATACCGCTCTCATCATAAATGTACTTGTACAGGAGTGATTCTTTGGCTGTTTCGTAAGCCTCCTGAATGTGGGACAGCTGTAAAACCGGTTGACCGAAATAAACAAAGATTCGTTCGTGGCCCGAATCCGCAAGCGATTGCTGAATACGTCTGGCAAATCCCCGCTGACACCCTTGGAACGAGTGCAGGATGCTGCCCGGAACGATGATGCCGATTCGATTGCGGTGCTCATGCAGGTAGAAGGGCTGTTCTTCATTCGAGATCGCAAGGAGAGCCGCTTCCACCCTGTCCTTGAATTCTGCCCTGCCACCGTCATTGTCGTTCGCCGCCGAAGCCAGCGGGTGGTCATTCCACTCGACAAAGACGTAGAACAGATGATCCTCCGGCTGGAGCTCAAGGCGTTGCTCCCATTCCTGCAGCAACGCCTCATCGGCTTCCCCTATAATGAGTGATTCCATCAAGGCTCCGGACAGCAGCCTCTCTTCTCTCATGCGGGCCTCGCGGTCTGACTCCAGCCGTTCGCTGAGCCGAACCAGCGCATGGCTGAACTCCGTCTCGTCAATCGGTTTCAGAATTTTAAATCATGCACGCCATAGCGGACAGCCTGCTGTGCATAGTTGAAATCATCGTATCCGCTTACAATAATGAAATACGGCTTCACGATGTCCTTCATAACGACATGCCTGATCAGCTCGAGTCCATCCAGCACCGGCATGCGGATATCGGTGATGACCACATCCGGCTGTAGCCGTTCAATCAGTTCCAGCGCATCTTCCCCGTTGTCCGCCTCATCCACAATTTGGAAGCCGCAGGCTTCCCAATCAATCAGCTTCAGGAGCCCTTTGCGCGTAAACACCTCGTCATCCACTAATATCGCCCGGTTCCATTGCACGGTATGTCCCCCTCGCCTGTTCATGCACATCTGCTGTCACATATCTTCTATCCGACTAACAGCAAACGCTTTCATATAGTAAGTCCATTGTTCATGCTCCGCATGCAATTGTCAATGGATTTGAAAATAGCGCTCGGCATTGCGGTAGCAAATGTCCTGGATAATGGCACCGATATATTCATAATCGGCGGGCAATTCCCCTTCCCTGATCCAGTCCCCGAACAGGCGGCACAGCACTCTGCGGAAATATTCATGCCTCGGGAACGACATAAAGCTCCTGGAATCGGTCAGCATGCCCACAAAGGTGCTGATCAGCCCCATGGAAGACAACGCGGTGAGCTGCTTCAGCATCCCTTCCTTCTGATCGTGGAACCACCAAGCGGAACCAAGCTGAAGCTTGCCCTCAACGCCAGCCGACTGGAAATTCCCGATCGCGGTGGCAATCATTTCGTAATGAGAAGAATATAGGCTGTACACAATGGTTTTCGGCAGCTGATCGTTCCTATCGAGCCTGCTCAGAAATCCGTTCAGGCTTTCCGCCAGATGGAAATCAAGAATCGAGTCATACCCGCTGTCCTTGCCGATCTTCGCGAACATGCGCGCATTATTGTTCCGAATCGCCCCAATGTGCAGCTGCATGGTCCAGCCCTTGGAGTGATACATTTCCCCAAGCTTGAGCAGGGTGTAGGTCCGATATTTCCGTTCCTCAAGCGGTGTGATGCTGCCCCCGCTAATCGCTTTGCTGTAAATGTCCACAACCTCTTGTTCATCGACTTGTTCGCAAGGAAACGCGCCGAAGCCGTGATCCGACAGGCGGCAGCCATGATCGTGGAAATATTGAATCCGTTCTTGCAGGGCATCCAGCAACCCTTGATAAGTATCCACAGCTAAACTGGCCGTCGTTCCTATAGTCTCGACATAGGAAGTGAAGTCGGGGTGCGTGAGATCCAGGACCCGATCCGGACGGAATGCAGGGGCAACGACGGTGGACAGCTCCCCATGTTTGCGAATGGCGCGATGAAACTCCAACGAATCGACGGGATCATCCGTCGTGCAGGCCACTTTGACCTTGAATTTCTCCAGAATTCCGCCTGCCCGCAAGGCAGGGGCCTTCAACTGCTCATTGCAAGCTCCCCAGATCTCCTTGGCATTATCCGCAGTCAACCGCTCTTGAATCCCGAAATAGCGGGTCAGCTCCAAATGGGTCCAGTGATAGAGCGGATTGCCCACCAAGCGCGGAACACATTCTGCCCAAGCCATAAACTTCGCTTCGGCACTTGCGCTGCCGGTAATCAGCTCTTCGTCCACACCTAGCCAGCGCATCGCCCTCCACTTGTAGTGATCCCCCTCCAGCCATAGCTCCGTCAGGTTATCGAACTGCCGGTTGATGCCAATATCCTCCGGACTTAAATGATTGTGGTAATCGAATATCGGCATCCCTTCCGCATAATCATAAAAGAGTTTCTTCGCGCTGTTGCTGTTTAGGAGCAGATTTTCCGTGTCCAAACGGCTCATGTGATCGCCTCCGATTCTTATTTCGATTTTCAGTTCCATACTACCATACAAGTATGGTAGTATGGAATACATTAGGAGGTGATGCAGTGGTAGAATCTTTGCGATTACAGCCAGGATCGGCCGGAAATATCGTGTACTCCCGGCTTAAGCAGCAGATTGTCAGTCTGGAGCTGCCGCCGGGAACGGCTCTATCCGAGAAGGAGGTTTCCCTTTCCTTCGAGGTCAGCCGGACGCCAGTTCGGGAAAGCTTTGTCCGTTTGGCCCAGGAGGACCTTGTGGTTGTGCTTCCCCAGCGCGGCACGCGCGTCTCGCTCATCGATTCAGAGCTGGTCGAGGAAGCGCGCTTCATGCGTGAACAGCTGGAGAAAGCCGTGGTCCGGCTTGCCTGCGAAAGCTTTCCCGAGGATAAACTCGCCGAGTTGGAGCGAAATCTATCCGAGCAGCGCGAGAGCATCGAGAAGCATGACGGCAAGCACATGTTTGAGCTGGATGAGGCCTTTCACCGTATTTTGTTTGAAGGCTGCCGCAAGGTCGGCACATGGAACGTGCTGCAACAGATGAACGCTCATCTGAACCGGAGCCGAATGTTATGGCTGTCCGCCGATCCGAATTGGACCAACCTGTACGAGCAGCATCGGGAGATCGCGGACGCGATTTCACGTCATGACGCCGATCATGCCGAACAGGAAATGCAGGCGCATCTCAGCCTGATCATCTCCAATCTGGCCGTGCTGAAAGAGAAGCATCCCGATTATTTTAAATAAGCCTATGCCAGTGGATAGACTTTAACCGACTCGCAGGCTTCCATCTTGGCAGTGCACTCGTAACTTGCAAAATTCCCAGCAGCTTTGCGTTAACTCCTTAAACTTGTAAAGGCGGTGAAGAAAATGCGCATGGTATTCAGGTGGTTTGGTGAGGGCAACGATACGGTCTCACTGGATCAGATTAGACAAATCCCCGGCGTGGAGGGCATCGTATGGGCACTTCACGATATTCCTGTCGGCGAGGAATGGCCGATGGAGCGGATTGAAGAAGTCGTGGGCCAGGCGAAAGCGTACGGCCTTCATATTGACGTCGTGGAAAGCGTGAATGTGCATGAGGATATCAAGCTTGGACTTCCCTCACGGGATCAGTACATAGCCAACTACATCCGGACGATTGAGAAATTGGGCCAGGTCGGCGTCAAAGTCATCTGCTACAATTTCATGCCGGTATTTGACTGGGCTAGAACCGATCTTCATAAGCAGTCTGCCGATGGATCGACGGCCCTCTTCTTTGAGAAAGCCAAAATCCACGGCACTGATCCGATGGAGCTGGTTCAGACGATCAACCGAAACAGCACGCTTACGATGCCAGGCTGGGAGCCGGAGCGTTTGGCCCATCTGACCTCCCTGTTCGAAGCATACCGCGGCGTTACCGAGGACGATCTGTGGCGCAACCTCGAATATTTCTTAAGCGCCGTCATCCCGGCTGCCGAGAAGAACGGCATTCGAATGGCCATTCACCCGGATGATCCGCCTTGGCCAATCTTCGGTCTGCCACGGGTCATTACCAGCCAGGACAATCTGCGGAGATTCCTCAAGTTATATGATAGCCCGGCGAACAGCTTGACCCTGTGCAGCGGCTCCCTCGGCGCCAATCCGGACAATGACATCGTCTCCATGATCCATGAGTTCCACGACCGGATTCCGTTCGCGCACATCCGAAATGTACGCGTCTATGAGAATGGTGATTTCATCGAAACGTCCCACCGCACCGAGGACGGTACCGTCGATATTTCCGGCATCGTGCAGGCTTATCATGACAACGGTTTCACTGGATATGTAAGGCCCGATCACGGGCGGCATATTTGGGGTGAGCAGTGCCGTCCGGGTTACGGTCTATATGACCGCGCCTTGGGCATTATGTATCTCTGGGGGCTGTGGGACGCTTACAGCCGGGAGCGCGCAGGCAGCGCAGCTCAGCTGAAGGAGGCCGTTCAATGAGTGAGGTAAATAAGCATACAACAGGTACCTCTGAATCCGGATCAAGCGGAGCTTCCTATGCATCCACGCCGCAAGTGACGCCAGCCCTTCCTATCCATCCATCATTAAACGGGAAGACGGTTGTCATTACGGGCGGCTCCGGGGTGCTGTGCCGAGCAATGGCTCTGGAGCTGGGTCGGCAAGGCGCCAAGGTCGCCGTCTTGAATCGTACGGCCGAGAAAGGGCAGCAGGTAGCGGACGAAATTACGGCTGCCGGCGGTACAGCGATTGCCATTCCCTGCGATGTAACGGATGTGGAAAGCGTCCGGCAAGCCGAGAAGGCTGTGCGCGAGTCTTTCGGACCCTGCGATATCCTTATTAACGGAGCCGGCGGCAACCGGAAAGACGCGAATACAACCAACGAGATACTCCGTCCGGAGGATGTAGGGCAGCCGGATCTGACAACCTTCTTCGGGTTAAGTGTGCCTGGCTTCCGCAGCGTATTCGATTTGAACTTCATCGGCACGCTCATACCGACGCAAATTTTTGCGGAAGGGATGCTGGGGCGTCCCGGGGCCGTCGTGCTGAATATCTCGTCCATGAGCGCACCGAGCCCGATGACCAAGGTTCCGGCGTATAGCGCAGCCAAAGCGGCCATTAACAACTTTACGCAGTGGCTGTCCGTTCATCTCGCGGAATCCGGCATTCGCGTGAACGCGATTGCGCCAGGCTTCTTCCTGACCGAGCAGAACCGCAATCTGCTGACCCATAGCGATGGTTCGTTAACCGAACGCTCTCATAAAATCATCTCCCATACCCCCATGAGGCGGTTCGGCGTGCCGGAGGATCTGCTCGGCACCCTGCTCTGGCTTGTGGATGATCAGACCTCCGGGTTCGTCACCGGAACGGTGATTCCCGTAGACGGCGGCTTCATGGCTTATTCCGGGGTATAACGGATTATTTCCTTAACCTGATACAGCAGCAGGGCCGACTTAAGATCCTATGATCTTAAAACCGGCCCTGTTTTTTATATCACGGCAATTGTATATGTCTGAGTTTATCCGGATTTGCCACGCTATAAATCATTTCGATCCGATTGTTTTTAAAAGCAAAAGAATAAATAAATTGGACTCCGTGATCCAACTGGATCCGCATTCCCGGCAGACCATTGACGGTAAGATAAGAGTACACATATTTTCCTTCATACATTTTAAGCAGATTTTGATGCAATTTGATCACTTGATGGACTCCGACCACAGGAATTTGCGCCGCTCTGACTTTACCTCCACCATCCGAGTAGAACACGACATTTTCGCTTAGCAGCTCCAGTAGCTTATTCGTGTTCCCCTGTAAGAGGGAGTCCACAAATTCCTTGATTTGAGCCTCTGCCATCGAAATCGATGGACTTTGATCAGGATCAAAATGAATGCTGCCCTTAGCACGGCGGAAGATTTGACGACAATTGGCGCTGCTTTTTCCCAGGATTTCAGCTATTTCATCATAGGAATAGTGAAAAATCTCACGAAGAAGGAACACGGCTCTTTCCACCGCGTTGAGCTGCTGAAGGAGCAGCAGGTATGCTGTAGAAATGGACTCATGCTGCTCTACGATATGAGAAGGGTCGGTCTCTGCCGCCATATTCTCGATCAGGGGTTCCGGCAGCCAGGGACCGACGTACAGCTCACGCTTTTTGGCAGAGGAGCGCAGCAGATCCAAGCAACGATTCGTTACGATTTTGTACAGAAACGCTCTCTCATTGCGAATGTCCTCCGGATGGGGCAATTGGTTATAGCTGATGAAGGCCTCCTGCACGATATCTTCCGCATCCATCACACTTCCCAGCATCCGGTAAGCTAACGAGAAAAGAGCGGATCGATAGCTTTTATACAATGACTCTGTGCTCATCATTCGGGATCCTTGCCTCACTTTCAAGCGAGAGTATATGCTGTACAGCCCGCTTGGCGCTTGCGGTTGCAGCATCAACCAAGAGTTCGCCATGCGCTGCCCATTCTCCCGCTACATACAACCCGAAAATTTCAGGGACGGCTGGACCCGGGTTCTCCTGGCGTTTCACATGCATAAAATCATGGCAAACCGTGATGTTAGGAAGGTATTGTTTCTCAACGAGCTCGTTGCGCCAACCCGGCTGCACCAAGTCTAAGGTTTCTTCTAATTCCTGCAAATCCCTTCTTGCATCCTTCTCCTTGCCCTGATACTTCAGCAAGGTTATGACTTGTGCGCCATCTTCACTGAGGTAAGCCGCTCGAGATTGATTCGAGAGAAAGACGGTTTGATCGAGGCCGTACACAAACTGCTGCTTCGGTTCCGGAAGACGACGCAGGGCTACATCCAAGCAAGCCGCTGTCACTTCGACCGCCTGCTCCTTCCAAGTATGAAGAGCAGTTTCTTCTGCATGAGGCACCAGTTCGTGAGCAACAGTTGGCGGTGTGGTAAGAATAATATGGTTTGCTTCAATTTTCATGCCGTCCCCGCATAGGACATGCCGTACCCTTCCCTCGTGATGATCAACTGAAATCACTTTATTCTTCGTTACGATTTGAACTCCCTGCTCGAGAGCCTTTTGTTTTAATTCATCGACCATGGCTCCCCAGCCCCGATCCAGATACAGCACCCCCTTCAGCGCGTGCTTAAGCTGCTGCAGTACGGGACCGGCGGCCTGCAGGTCAGGGGCTACCACATAACTCGCTGTACGCAATAGCGAATAGAATAAATTTCGTACCATGGGATCCTGCACGTTACCTTCAATCCATTCGCGCAAACTCATGTTGTCGTACAGCTGCGTATCCAGTTTACCTAATTTCGCAAGCCAGACACCGAGCTCCATTTTGCCCTTCCAGGATAATAGAGGGGTAGTGAATAGGGATTTCACGCCCATGGGTAACGGACTTAGTTTCCCTTTCCATATCCCATACCCGTCAATCGAAGGTTGACCTCCCCGCAATTGAAGCCCTAATTCGCGAAAGGTTGAAAGGGCATCTCCATGATATAAGGCATGCCCGCCCAGATTGAAGTAAGCTCCCTTCTTCTTATGGGTCATGGCCCGGCCACCTAAACGCTCCTGCTTTTCAACGATTATCGTTTGCTTCCCGGCTCTTGCCGCATAGATTGCGGCTGTTAAACCGGCTATGCCTCCACCTACAACAGCTACGTCATATTTTAGCATCCGTCATCATCCCTTTCGGTTTTATACGGGTATGACGGGCGAGGACATCGGGATGTGACAGAAAATGAAGATCAAATCCGAAAATTCATATCATTCTTGATTTCGGAACTCCTACCATAAAGCCCCTCTTCAATACGAAGAGGGGCTTTATGGCTCTATATCATAACCGCACGTTTGATATTCATTTCGGTTTACTGCACGGTCTCCGGCTTAAAAAAAGCAGGCAAGTACTTTTTGTTCGCCTCCAGCATTTCGTCGAGCAACTGCTTCGCTACACTTACCGAAGGCACCAGCGGATGGTGAACCAGCGCTTGCAGCGCAATTCCGCGATCACCAGTAATGGCCGCTTCAATCGTCAATTGTTCATACACTTTCACCGCATGCATCAGTCCTTTTACATGGGAAGGAACGTTCTGCGGTGTAAGCGGAATCGGCCCTTGGCCCGTTACCACGCAGTTGATCTCGATGCTGGCATCCGCAGGCAGGAAGTCATAGATATTGCCGTTTGCGACATTCAATGTCTGGATATCATGGCGGTCATTGTAGATGGACGTCATCAGGTTGACTGCCGCTTCGGAGTAATAAGCGCCGCCCCGCTGCTCCAGCTGCTTCGGTTTCACGGCCAAATTCTCATCCTTGTAGAGCTCAAACAGCTCCTGCTCAACCCGGCTGACCACATCCGCTCGGGTTCCGTCCTTCTCCAGCGATGCCTTCATATCCGCAAACATCGTATCGGTCATGTAGAAATATTTAAGATAATACGTCGGGATCGCTCCAAGCGAGCGGATAAAGTCCGTATCCCAGCCGAAGGTCGGCACGTTCTTCGCCGTATACGATTTGCCGCCGTCCAGCAGCTCCGGCATCTTCTCTTCCCCGTTAACGATAGCCGACGTCACCCAGTGAAGATGGTTGATCCCGACAAACTCGGCCAGAACGTCCTTCTCCGACACGCCGTACTCGGCCGCCAGGAACTTCTGAAAGTTAATTGGCGAATTGCACAGACCAACGGATTTCACCTTACTGTGCTTTGCAACCGCCTCGGTAACAATGCCCGCCGGATTCGTGAAGTTCAGCATCCATGCATTCGGTGCCAGCTCCTCGATATCACGGCAAATGTCCAGAATCACCGGAACCGTGCGCAGCGCCTTCAGCATGCCGCCAGGACCCGTCGTCTCCTGACCGATAACGCCTTGCATAATCGGAATATGCTCATCCTGTTTACGTGCCGCAAGCAAGCCAACACGCATCTGGGTCGTCACAAAATCGGCACCTGCAATCGCTTGTCTGCGATCCAGTGTCAGGTGAACCTCTATCGGCAGGCCCGATTCTTTCACCATGCGTTTCGCTAGATTGCCTACAATCTCCAGCTTATGCTTGCCCTCTTCAATATCAACGAACCATAGTTCGCGAATCGGCATTTGCTCATAATTGCGAATGAAACCTTCAACAATTTCCGGGGTATAGGAGGAACCTCCCCCGATGACCGCTATCTTCAATCCTGCTGCCACATTAATCGCCTCCAAGGTATGATATCAATCCGTATCTATCAGGTTCTATTCAAAACGATAAACTGATCAGGCTGTGGTTACCTGCTCAAACGTAAATGCTTTTAGTTTGGCCTCCGCCTGTGCATCAATGGCATGACCGTCGGCATCCATCGCGCAGAGAAGCGCGCCGGAAACCGGATCGGATGTCAGTCTTACACAGCTCGCATGTGGTGCCCGGACTGCAACAATCCGTTCGATCGCATCCGTCAGGATCGAGCTGTTCGGTCTGTTCAGCACACTGCCTATATAAACAATGTCAAAGGCTTCATCCGTCATGTCCAGCCGCCGGATCAGCGTACATACCGCATTAGCCAGCTCTTCGCCTTCATTCTCAAGAATTCGGGTTGCCACCTCGTCACCTGCTTCAGCTGCCTGGAACAGCGTCTTCACCAGACTTGGCGGAACCTTTGTCTTACCATAGAGGACATCCTCATACATCGGTTCTACGGACGTGTATCCCATCTGCTCCAGTACGAGCGATGTCAATAAGGTTGCCGGGCCCCGCTCATCCCAGGCCCGAATGACTGCCCGGAAAGCCAGCGTGGCAAATCCGAAACCGCCCGCGTATCCATCTCCATACAAGAAGCCGAATCCGCCATACTGCAGCTCTTCTCCCGCACGGTTGCGGGCTGCGCTGTTGAAGCCTGTACCGCAGATCAGTGCGGCGCCATACGAACGGCTGGTTCCAGCCCTCATCCCGATAATGGTATCGCACGCGATATCATGCTTGGGATAACCGAGAGCCCCGATCATCGGACGCAGGATCTCGTAATCGGCCTCCCGATCCGCTCCGGCCAAGCCAAAATAAGCATAACTGATATTTTCTTTGGCAACTCCAGCCTCTTGAAGAGCCGCATTACAGGCTTCCTCAATGTTACGGGCCGCATGTTCACGGTGAATCTGGTGATTGCCGTTCCCAGACGCTCCCTTGCCAAGAATGTTCCCTTGCTCATCGCAGATCACGGCGTGTGTCTTACTACCGCCGGCATCTACACCCAGATACAAACTCATGCACTTCACTCCTACCCGCCATACAGCGGCGTCATGTGGTGGTATATATTTAAGATACCGCTTCCACTGACATCCATCTACTGTTATACGATCAAGGAGTGATACTATCTTACTGTTTCTTGGTTTTTGTAGTGGAAGGGATCACGGGACTGCCTGCATAAGCACGCTCCCGAATTTCGCTTGGCGATGCGCCAACATGCTGCTTGAACAGACGATTGAAGTTAGACAGATTCCGAAACCCGCAGGATTCAGCAATCTCGATAATCTTCTGGTCCGTCGTTTCTAGCAAGTGCACGGCATGCGTCAAGCGCAGCTGAATCAGATAATGGTGCGGTGAAGTGCCGACCGCCTGCTGGAACAGAGCACTGAACCGGGAAGGGCTCAGATGCGTTAAATCCGACAGCTCCTGCAGCGTCCAGCTGTAGTCCAGATCAAGCTCCATCGTGCGCAGGACTTCTTTTAATGCATGCATTCCCCTACCCTTGATCGGCCTGTTCGCTTGAATCGGAGTCGACAGATGGCGGTTTGCCAAACTCAGGAAACGAATGAGATCCGAACGGATCAGGCTCATATAAGCGGTACCTCGGGATTGATACTCTTCCATCATGCGCCCCAGCAGGTGAGCCAATTCATCGTGTACGGGGGACTGCCTGTCCATGTTTCCGAGCGAACGGAAAGGAGCCATCAGATCCGGATCGAACTTGAGGTCGATGGATAGCAGCGAAGGCTCGAACATAATGACATCCATCACCAAGTTCTCGGTCTCATACGCCCGGTGAAGATCATTGCTGTTGATGAAAATAATATCTCCCTGCTGAAACGGGAGTTTCATCCCGTTGATCAGAATAAATCCGGTCCCGCTCTGAATATAGTTGAACTCCAAAGCATGATGCCAATGCAGGCGCTGGGCTCCGGCAAATATGCCGTGCGTGGTCGACGCGGTAAAAGGAAAGGCCGCGTTCGTAAAATCTATGGCATCAGGAACGACACTCTGCGGACGATTCACTAAAAAAGCACCTCCATGCGTTCGTACGTCAACGTGTCAACAATTTACCCTCATCGTAACATGGCGCTTATCATAAGAAAAACGTTTATCGACGTATCTTCTCAGAAGACAACCCGATATAACGAAGAGCCCGAAGGCCAATTAAGAGTTGGATCACAGAGAGAGCAGTGATGAACAAAAAAAGGACCCTGCCTCAGTATGCCTGCGGCAGGGTCCTTATAGGTTCATTAAGATAACGTAAGCTCAACCGTCCAGCCGAACGGATCCTCAACCGTTCCGAGCTGGATGCCTGTGATGGCATCATATACGCGTTTAGAGAGTTCGCCCGTTGCTCCCTCACCAATCTTCAATTGCTCATCCTGCCATTCCAGGGATCCAATCGGTGAAATTACCGCTGCCGTACCGGTACCAAAAGCTTCGGTCAACAAGCCGCTGCGGTGGGCCTCCACGATTTCATCAATGGAGATGGCCCGTTCTTCTACCGGGATATTCCAATGCTGAAGCAGTTGGATAACCGAGTTCCGGGTAACGCCATCCAGGATGCTGCCATTCAGCGCCGGGGTTACGACCGTATCGCCCAGCTTGAAGAACACGTTCATGCTGCCGACTTCCTCGATGTATTTGCGATGTACGCCATCGAGCCACAGCACCTGCGAGTATCCCTTAAGCGTTGCTTCATCCTGCGCCTTCAAACCTGCCGCGTAGTTGCCAGCCGTCTTGGCATTGCCCACGCCGCCGGCTACGGCACGCACGTATTTCGGCTCCACATAAATGCTGACCGGATTGATGCCTTCCGCATAATACGAACCGACCACCGACAGGATAATCATGAACTTGTATTGCAGTGATGGCGCTACGCCAAGCACGGGCTCGGTTGCGATCACAAACGGACGGATATAGAGCGATGTGCCAGGCTCTGAAGGAATCCAGTTGCGGTCCACGAGCACCAGCTGCTTGAGCGCTTCCATAACAAGTTCCTCGTCCAATGCCGGAATGCTCAGGCGCTGGTTGGACAGGTTCAGCCGCTGAATATTTTTGCTCGGGCGGAACATGAGAATTCGCTCATCTTCCGTCAAGTAAGCCTTCAAGCCTTCAAACACGGTCTGCCCGTAGTGAAATACCTTGGCGGCAGGGTCCAATTCGATCGGCTGATACGGAACGACGCGCGGATCGTGCCAGCCTTGACTAGCCTCATAATCGAGAATAAACATGTGGTCCGTAAATACCGTGCCGAAAGCCTGTTTATGATGGCTCGGCTTTGTCTTCGGGGTGGTCGTTAATTCCACGGGTATCGCGTAAGTCATGTGCACACATCTCCTTATTTTGTAAACGTTATTAGTTGAATCATATCAATCGATGCCCTATATTAAAAATATCTGATTTATAGGGATACCATACCTTATAGGTATGGAGAGGGGGTATGGACATGGATATTCGGCAGCTACGATATTTCCTGACGATTGCACAGGAAGGACAGATCACGCGTGCAGCAAAACAGCTCAATATGGAGCAGCCTCCATTAAGCCGTCAGCTGAAACTGATGGAGGAAGAGCTCGGCGTTCTGCTGTTTGAACGCAGCGGCAAGCAGCTTCAGCTCACACACGCAGGCGAGCTGCTGCAGAACCGAGCCGCATCCCTGCTGAACCAGTTCAATGAAACGCTAACCGAGGTGAAGGAGATCCACGCTGGAATCCGCGGCATGCTCTCCATCGGCGCCGTTGTCTCCTGTATTTCGCTCTTGCCCCAGCGCATCCAGATCTTCCGGCAACAATATCCCGAGGTCACCTTCAAGATTCGGGAAGGCGATCACTCCCTGCTGGCGGATCAACTCGACAAGCGTAATATTGAGCTGGCAGTGACCCGGCTCCCTTTCGAATCCAGCTTCGGGCCTGAACGTTATGCCGTTCGGCCTCTGCCCTCCGACCCGTTCGTCGCGGTCCTTCCAAGCAGCTGGGAAAGTGTATCCTCCCATTCGGAAATCTCGATGCGCGAGCTGGCGGAATATCCGTTCTTGTCCTTAAAAACCGATCAGACGATCGGGATGCATGAGCGGGTCATCCAAGAATTTAAGCGCGGCGAACTTGAACCGCATGTCATTTGCGAATGCTCCAGCGTTGCCATTATCGTTGCTCTGGTAGCTGAAGGCATCGGTGCCACCATTTTACCCGAGTCGGTGATGTCCTCATTTGCGATTCCCAACATCCGGACACTGTCCATTACGAGCGCTGATTTCCAGTCCGACGTGGGCATTGTCTGGCTGAGGGATCATGTACTATCCAATCGGGCCCGGCATTTCTTAGCTACCTTTATAGAATAACATTTGTTGATGCCCCTCGTCTTCCCCGGCTTTGTCCAAGCCGTGCCACTTTATGGATTCACTATTCATTGTTAACAAACTTGAAGTCGCGAATCGTTCCGCACCGGATAAACCCGATATTTTGGTACAATCGATTGGAGTCCGGGTTGACCTGATCGGCATACAGCATGGGTACCAAACCGTCCTGCAGCAGACGAAGTCCAAGATCTGCAACCAGGGCGCTGGCATACCCTTTTTTCCGTTCAGCCCTCGGCGTGTATACTGCGTTTATGCGACCGTGCCTTGGCGAACGGTGTGCAAGATTAGCCATCGAGACCGCTTTGTCGCCAGCTATCCATAAATACAACCCGCCCTGCTGAATGAGTCGCTGCGCTGTCTCGACTTGGCTTGCCGCATTCGCGCGGACCCCATAAGCATCCTCCGAAAATCCAACCAGAAACCGGGCCACCTGCTGCGTATCTTCTTCAGCGGCCTGCCTGATCGCGCCCTCGACAAAATGAGGAGGCTCCACAGCGGGGGCATGATAAGACTCCATCGTCATATGATGACGGTAGGTCCCTTGACGCTCCTCTGCATAACAACGTGCAAACTGCTCTGCCACACCCGGCTCCCCGGTCACCCCAGGCAGGGTCACCGCTTCAAGCTCGCTTACCAGCTCTTGGAGCAGGTGCTGCCGCTTATCCCCGGAAACCTCCCGGGAAATCCATAACCACGCGTTCCCCCGGGGAGACTGCGCAAAGATCATCCGTCCATCCGGCGATTTCAGCCCCATGTTCTGCGGTGACCCAGCAAGGAGATGAATCAGATTGTATGACACCTCATCCTGAATAAAATCTTCCTGGTACAGCACCTCGTCCTGAGGCATCAATTTCGCAAGCATACGTACACTCCTCTCTTTTCCATGGTCTAAAGGAACACAAAAAAGCCCCGTCCCTTGTAGGGACGGAGCCTTGTCTCCGCGTTACCACCCTGATTCGCACCGGTCAAGCCGGTACGCACTCTCGTCATCATCCATCAATGATGCCCCATGGTAACGGCAGGGAATACCGGATACGCCTCAAGTTATAAACGATCGGCGGATCTGCTCCGAGGTGATGGCCATACATCGCCGCTGACTGCTTTGCACCACCCAGCAGTTCTCTGATTCAGCTTCCACTTGCGACCCTGGCGTCCTCATCCTAGCATTTTCGAAAAATTTAACTCAGTTTACTCCCAGCAGCATTCAGCTGTCAAGCCCGATTCCACATATGAAGAAATGCTTATTTGTTATTAAAACGGAAGACCAGCATATCCCCTTTTTCCGGATGGACGCCTTCATGCTCCGTATATCTTCCGCCCGTGTACGTGTTCAACGTCTTGCGCCAAAAAATCTGGGTACTCATATTGCGCTCGGTCGGATTCGTTTGTAGCTCCCATGCACCTTGGAACTGATCGAACACAAGCTCAGCCGCTCGTTGGGCTACACCTTGTCTTCGAAAAGTCCGAAGCACAAAAAAATCATTTAAGTAGTACTGAATATTCGGCGATGGAATGTACGGGGTGGTCGCCACCAGGGCCAACCCTGCCGCGATACCATCTACAGAGATCAGATAAGGAAAAAGAACCGATGGCTGCTCCCACCACATATCGAGCTGTTTGCTCTGTTCGCTTAAGGTCGGCACATCCTCTTTTTCAAATACACCGAACCGGTTAGGACGGACCCCCCATATCTCAGCAATGTCATGCAAGTACAGTGGATAGATGTTATGCAGAATAAATGACTGTTCCTTCGGGCATAAACGCACCTCAATATTCACGGTCAATCCCCTCCCTAAATGAATGATGTATGTAAGTTTAGTATGTCTAGGATAACATATTTACTCTTCCAAGAGGTTTACAGGTATGTAAATTGCGTTACGAATGTAGTAAAAATCCGTTAACCTTACTTCTTATTTCACCATGATTTCATTATATGTCCTACAGCTCATCCAAAATTATGTTGAATTCTGTTATTTATATCATGCAAAGAGCCAACCGAATGTATGCATCGGTTGGCTTGTAGTTTTGTAGAGAGCTGTATTCAGTGGGTTTGCAGTCTCACCAAACAGCATAAAAATTCCTTGCCGCCAATCTCCTAGTTCGAGGAAGCCTCCTCCGTCAATCCCAGGGCATTCCGCGCCATCGTCATATACTCTTCCTGACCTGTCAGGAGAGCGAACTGGGCAATCAGCACGGGATAGGCGGCATGCTGCTCAACAATATGATCGAACATGCGCGGCCACACCTTCCCTCCGGCTTGTTCATACCGCTCCAACAGGACGCGGAGATTATGCTCGCCATAAATGGCGTAGTATAACACGAAGTCTTTGGCGGGACTTGCTACCTCCGACTCCGTCCAATCCAAGAGCCCGGTAACCTGCACGCGCTCATCAATCAGGATATGCGGGGGATGAAGATCGCCATGGATGAGGGCAGAATGCGTTGGCCAATAGGAATCCTCCTCCAGCCATTTCTGCCATCTTTCCCACAGCGCATCGGAGACGCCCAGACGGCTCTTGATGTCTTCCATATTACGCGCCGTCTCTTCACGAACCTCTTGGGGACTCTTCACCCGCAGACCTGCTGCTCGCGCCGCATCATGATCGACGCCATGCAAGGCAACCAGCGTCTCAGCCAATGAGCGGACAAATCCGTCACCCGGATTCTCATGATCCATATTCCATGCATAGCCTTCCGAGCTGACGGAAGCGGTAGGCTCCCCGCTAAGCAGCGGGTAGGCGATGAGCTCCGGCGTATAAATCCGCCAATCCGGTACATCAACCGGAAGATAGGATGGGATCAGCTTCAGGACCCGGGCTTCGTTATCCGCCCTTTCCAGCACATCCAATCGTCTCGGTTTACGCAGAATCCACCGTGCTCCGGTCCCTGCTTCCTCTGCAAATCCAACAAGGAAATCCATGCCGGATTCATTCATTTCAATTCCCTCCGGATTCAAATTCACCCCGTGTTTTCCGGCAATCTCCAGCATCTCTTGTATAATTTGTGTATACTCATCATTTTGTTTTGCTATTGTCATAAGGAATCAATCCCCTTCCATATTTCATTGCATCATCGCCATCATAACAACAAAAAAAGCACAGGCATCGAGCTGCCTGTGCTGGGTAACCGGAACGGGTCATAGCTGTCCACCGTTCCTGGAATGCCTACCCGAAATACACATCCAAATAAAACAGGAAGGTGAAAACACCGTTATCCCGCAAATGAATAGACGTGTATTTCTATAGACATATCATAAAAATGGGTTACGTAAAAAAGACGGACCCATCCCGATTACCCTGCAACTGTGCAGGTCTCTTTAGCGCTATTTCATTAGCCGCGAAAAGATCTCAATCGGGAATAATCCAACATACGTAACCCTCCGTTCATTTATAAGTTGTGTTTAACTTTACCAAAACCATCAATAGTCTGCAAGACCTGCTTCGGCAATGTTTCCACTTTCCATGGAAGAAGCTGCGATTCGTAATGATTCAGTACAGCATGACCAAGTCACCCCGCAAGTGCCTGTTTCACATCTTCCGACTCTATTTACGCTTCCTGCAAATGCTCTTTGCAAAAAGCCATGAGTTCTTCCTCTTCCTCGGGCTCCATATCGAAGTCCAGGTACTGGTCCGTTGTCCGCTCATAGAAGTCGTACTTTACAATACGCGAACGCTCCTCATCTTCCAGGTAAATCACTCTCAAATAGACGCCATGCTCCGAATAAAGCTCATCGTCCTCCGGCACGTCCAAATCACATACAAACTCAAAGCGTTTGCCGGTCAGGATTCCAAAGGGATCCTTCACCAATTCAACGCTGTATTCTTTGATTGTCAGCATATTCCCATCCTTTCTATCACTTTACTCATTATACACAACAGCGCATTTTTAAGCAGGGCAGCCAATATCAATATACCCGATCTACCGTATGCAAGCCGATCTTCATTTATCGTCCTCTTGACCCGTCCGTTCTTTCCCCTTCGCGGTTGCTGCAAACGATCTGGTCATGGACTTGATCAACTCCACTTTACGGTAGCGCATGGCCGACCAATCCTCATCGATAGCGATTTGCCGAACGGGCTCATAGCCTTCGTCAGCAAGAATGCCCGTAATGCTCTCCCGGCTGCAATCGGAGTTCTTGTAGGTCTTGGACGACTTCTTGGGGTAACACAGCCACAGCAGGCCGTTGTCAGCCACGGAGCTGGCTGCGATCTTGGCTAACCGCTGCAATTCGTCATTGCTTGTCCCGAAGGCTTGCACAAAATCGTAAGGCACTTGCCTAGGCTCGGTATGAACATCCCCTTGCAGGGAGTTGATGACCTCATGATAGGCCTGTGGCGCGTTTAGCATCAGAACTGGCTGGCCGAGGTCCTTGAATTGCAGCTTTTTGACGGTTGGATGTGTCTCCAGCATGTTTAAGTTCATTCCTCTCGATTCGATTGTAATATAAAGCACTTCGGACACCTTATTAATAAGAGCATACCCATATGAGTGGGTACGCCCTTGCAACTGGCCAATCCACACGGCGGATAAACCCCCTGGGATTGCGCGTTATTCTTGTTACTGTGCCTTCTTGATCTGCTTGCTGCGCAGCTGCCCGCAGGCCGCATCGATATCGGTTCCATGCTCCAGACGAACGCTGCAGCTGATGCCCTGTTTTTTCAAGGTATCGTAAAAAGAGGTGATCGATTCTTTCGTGCTGCGCTGATACTGGCTGTGCTCATCCACCGGGTTGTACGGAATGAGGTTCACATTCGCCAAATTGCGTCGCTTGCCAACAAGCTCTGCCAGCTCGAGCGCATGCTCAGGCTGATCGTTCACATCCTTGAGCAGAATGTACTCCAACGTGATGCGGCGATTCGTTTTTTCCAGATAATAATCAATCGCTGCCATCAGCTTCTCGATCGGAATCGCTTTGTTAATCTTCATAATGCGGGTCCGAATCTCGTCATTCGGCGCATGCAGAGAGATGGCGAGATTTACGCCCAGATCGCTGTCCGCGAACTCGACAATTTTGTTAGCCAGTCCGCTGGTCGATACCGTAATATGACGGGGACCGATGGCAAGCCCCTTATGATCCTTGATGACACGAATGAAATCCGACATGTTCTCATAGTTATCAAACGGCTCCCCGATCCCCATCACCACGAGATGGCTGACCCGCTCGCTTTTTCCTTTTTGATCCAAGTGAAACTGAACCTGCATGACCTGCTCCACAATTTCCGCTGCGGACAAATCCCGGCTTTTCTTCAGCAAACCGCTGGCGCAGAAGCTGCAGCCGATATTGCAGCCGACCTGGGTAGTCACACAGACCGACAAACCGAATTTATGCCGCATCAATACGGTCTCAATCAGGTTGCCGTCCACCAGCTTGAACAGGAACTTAACCGTTCCGTCCAGTGACTCCTGCTTGGTATGCTCCTCCAAGGTCAGAATCGTATAATGCTCCGCGAGCAGCTGCAAGCATTCCGGATGCACATCCGTCATATCGGAAAAAGCGGTCACCCGCTTCCGATACAGCCACTCCCATACCTGTGTTGCCCGAAACTTTTTATGTCCACGCTCACCAAGCCAAGCCGTCAACTGATCTAATGTTAATCCATAAATGGATGGTTTATTCATTGATTGGTCCTCTTTCTATTCATAGTCCACTCCTTATTGTCCCAAAATTCCGAAGCGAACACAAGGGGAGTTATAGGCAATTCACGCTTCTAGTACGTAAATCAGGATTGAAATATCCAATAAACACCTTTATCTTATCATTGCTGATACCGCTGTTCGAAGCAGGGCAGGACGCCGGAGAGATTGCGGCTGGAGATCTGAGAGCTGGTTGCCTGTTATTTATCCGTGCTATCGGATTAATGACGCTGAAGCCCCAAGGGGATCCGAGCTATACGCCCCCTAAGGCGGAGCTGCTGCTGCGCCTGCTTCGAACGGATAAGGGCAATAACGCAAACCAAACACACCTCCCATGAAACAACCGGATCATTTCCGTAGATTTCATAAGAGGTGTGTTTTACTATTGGTGCGTGTTCAAAAAGGTCGATTTTCAGCACCGAGAAGGTTGGAACAACCTCTATTGTCGTATATCAGAGGGGCGCCCCGGGTTCATGCTTCTCCTGCTCCTGTATTTGCGAGCCGTCGCTCAGCGTAATCCAAGTGTCGAACTGCCGCTGTCCTTCATGCAGGCGAATCACCCTCGCACCACGGAGCATGCCTTCCCGGCCATATGTACCATAACCGGTAGCTCTACCGTAACAGAGACGAATGCCGTGCAATTCACCCCAGTAATCATTGATATGATCATGTCCGGCAAACGTGCCCATCACATCGCCCCGCTCCAGCATGGCCGCGAACAGACCGGTATTCACTTCGGGACAGCACACCCTCTCAAACTTGCTCCCGTAACACGTTTTCCGTTCCCAGACTTCATGATACTCCGGCAGAGGGATATGGAAAAAAGCCAATGCGGGCAGCGGATTCCCTTCATGCTTGGCGCTGTAAGCCAAGGACGCCATCTCATACCAGCGGATCTGATCGCGCCGAATCCAATCGTACCCCGGAACAGCAGGATGTTCGGACTCTCTCCCTGAATCGAAGAAATACAGAACGGCCGCCGTGTCTTTCCCATGACTGTCGTATAAAGGAATCGTATAATTACCGACGCCGTGAAGTTCCGGCGAGCCGTGCTCTGCACAATTATAGGTGTGCTGCAGGGCCGCATTCATAAGTTCTTCACGCGTGACATCCCCTTCCGTATCATGATTCCCGAATACGAAAGCCCAGCGTATTCCGCGTGACTCCACCGTCTTGACGACTTCCTTAAAGGCTTGCACCGGATCCTGGCACCTTTTCCAGCCGGGATCGGCTTCCCCAGAATAAATAAGATCGCCCGTAAATACCACCAGATCCGGCTGCTCCAGGTCCAGTACCGTTTCCATACAGCGCCGGCTCATCTGGTCCTCCGGTTCCCCATTCTTCCAATGAATATCTGTGAACTGCACAATCTTGAAGGTATGATCGTCTCCGAATCGAAGTGTTGGCTTCATCATAACCGTCTCCTTTACATGGACATGTGGTTTTTTAATGAATTGTTGTGGTTTTATGTGTATTCTAGAGGAGGAAACGCCGAAAAGTCAATGATTTTTCGTTGACAAACTCGTTTTGTCAGCCTAATATAAGATCGAATCCACATCTTCGGTCAACATCAGTCATATACAATATTGAGGTGAATGAATTTATGTCTGTAACCTATGAGGAACGCAGGGGGAAGATCTTAAATCAATTGGTGCTTGAAGGCAAGGTCAAAGTCCACGCCCTTGCGGAGCAGCTGGAGGTATCCGCGGAAACGATCCGGAGGGATTTAGACCGGTTAGAGAAAGAAGGCAGGCTGCGCAAAGTTTACGGCGGCGCCGTTAAATCGCGTTCCGGGCATATCGAGCCGTCCTTCACCAGCCGTTCCCAGACCTGCGCAGAGGAAAAGGCCGCGATCGGTAAACTCGCCGCTTCCCTAGTCAAGGAAGGGGAGACCATTTTGCTGGATAACGGAACCACCACGATTGAAGTTATGCGTTATCTTAAGGACCGGTCTGATGTCACGGTCATCACCCATTCGCTGCCTATCCTGAATCTGGCAATGGAGATTTTTCAGGGAAAGATTATTTATATCGGCGGGGATATGGACCGGACCAAACAAGCCGCAACAGGTCCTCTGACCGAAATGCTGCTGGAACAGTTCAAGGTCAATAAAGCGTTTATCTCGGCCGGCGGCATCTCATTAACCGATGGCATTACCGATTATGATCTGGATGAAGCCTACATATCACAAAAAATGCTGGAGCGTTCCGAGGAAGGCATCGTCCTGGCCGATCATACCAAGCTCGGGGTCACCACGTTCTCGAAGCTCGCCAAACTGGAGGACATCTCCATGGTTATCACGGATCCGGGCTGTTCACAGGAATGGGTGGATAATCTGTCCGCTCGTAGCATTGAAGTCCTTATCGGACATTTCTGATGGAGCTGCTATCACTGCTGTTAGTGCTGTCTTCCGGTTTAACCCATGCCCTGTGGAATCTGTTCACGAAGCGAAGCATTCATAAATCGGTGTTTCTGTGGTGCATCCATTCTGTCACCTTAATCCTCTTGATGCCTTATTTTCTCATGGAGATGTCAGGGCTGAAGCTGGAACCGCATATTTACGGACTCATGCTTCTGTCCATGACCATCCAGGGCTTCTATATTACACTGCTCTCCAAAGCCTATACTCATGGCGATATGTCCCAGGTATACCCGTTTATGCGAGGGCTTGGCGCCATGCTGACTTCGCTGTGCAGCCTCGTGTTGTTCCATGAGCATCTAAGTGCAGCAGGCTATATGGGCCTGAGCATCATTATCTTTTCGTTATTTGCTTTATCGGGTTTGAGATTCAGAGGCCCTTCCAGCCTGAACCCCAAAGCCTTAATCTATGCCTGCCTGGTCGGGCTTTGCATTTCCGGATATACGCTGACCGACAAGGCCGTTCTGGATGCAGGGGTCTCCCCTATCGCGCTAATCCAATTATCCAATATCAGTTATTTCATCGCTCTGATCGTTCCCGTGATCCTGTCCAGAGGGCTGAAACAGGAATGGTCGGTGAACTGGCGCACGATCCTGCTGGGCTCCATCCTGGCACCGGGATCTTACCTGCTGTTCCTGTTCGCCATGCGGCTCACCCCGCTTGCGCACATCGCGCCGGTCCGTGAAATGAGCACGGTATTTGGCACCATACTCGGCATCATCGTTCTGCGTGAGCAGCAAGGCTGGCGGCGAATCATTACGTCCGTGCTCATCACGCTAGGTATTGTGACCATTGCCTTATGGGGGTAGCAATCGTCATCGCATGTCAGCAAACCTGTACACATTTTGCATAATGTCTTATTCAACATCAATCAGCAGCTGCTGGAAGACACCTGGATCATCACGGTCACGGACCATGGCGGCGGAGGCGCTCATCCTAATGATCACGGCAGTGATCACCCGATGGATATGACCATCACCTGGGGGATTACGGGTCCGGGCGTAAAGCCGGCCTTCTCGATGCACCGATCAGCATCATGGACACGGCCGCCGTCATCGGTCATGTGCTGGGGCTGCACGCACCGGATTGCTGGGAAGGGAAGGTACCTGAAGGAATATTCTAATCCGGAAAATTCGAGTTATGGCGGAAGCCCGTTCCAATTGATGAATCGCTTTTCTCTTACCTATTCAATATGTAAAAAGCCGGCGATTACACGCCGGCTTCTGTCGTTAAGACGATCTCTTCTGTTGTTTTTAGGTCCGCAAACCATTTCAGGGTAGCGTTCACATGATCTATGATCTGCTGCGCGGTTAACACCGAATTGTTCCAGGTACTGTGAGCATCCGTCACCAGCGTGACACCATAGCCCAAACTGGATGCTCTCCTGCATGTGGTATCTACACATAACTCACTCTGCATACCCGCAAGAATGACATGTTCGACGCCCTTTCGTTTCAGTTCTTCCTCAAGGGTCGTGTTATAGAATGAATCCGGTCTGGTCTTCTGAATGATCGTATCCGACATCGCAGGCGCAATCTCGGGGTTAATCTTCCACGCCTCCGACCCTGCCTTCAAACCTTCGTCATTATGTTGTATGTAAAAGACAGGAATGCCGCCGCTTCTAGCTATTGCGATCAGCTGCTTGAGATTGTGGAGCAATCGATCCCCTTCAAACACCGGATCATTCACTTGAAACATCTCATTCTGCACATCAATTACCAATAGCGCACTCTTCTTCAACTATAACACCCTCCTGTACGATCCATTTACTCCTCGGCTTTATTATAGAACGAACGTTCCTGCTATGTATATGAGCATTTTGCAGTAACCTGAGTCCTTGATACACAAGGAGTTCCAAGCATAAAAAAGGGACTTCACCCTAACTTAGAATAGAGGAAGTCACCGTGAAGCAGGACGGGGCCATCGTGAATAAAGCAGCCTACATGGTCAACAGCAGTTTGAAAAATAGCAAGGCTAAAATGCTCCAGGTCCGCCCATTTTGAGAATCAAGCCTCGCATTAAGCTTTGATTGCTAGCAGATTCTGCTATCTTTAAATCGATGCAAAATGCTCATTTATTAAGTCCATGGATAGTTTCTCTCATAACAGCTGCTGATTTTTCAAGCATCTGTCTTTCGGTTTCATTCAAATCAATTTCAATAACTTCCTTAATTCCAGTACGATTTACTACAGCAGGTGTACTTAAATACAAATCGCTTTGCCCATAGTGTCCTTCCATCAAACATGACACCGGAAGAATACTATTTTCATCTGCGAATATTGCTTTAGTGATCCGTACCAAACACATACCAATGCCATAATAGGTAGCACCTTTTCGATCAATGATGTGGTACGCGGCATCTCGTGTATTTTCGAAAATACTCAGTAATGCAGCTTTATCTCCTGAGTTGTTACGTCTAGCCAATACTTTCTCTAAACCTTCAATCCCAATAGCTGCTTGAGACCAAACCGGAACTTCGCTATCTCCATGCTCCCCAATAATTGCAGCATGAACATTACGCGGATCGACTCCAAGATATTCACCCAACATGAAACGAAAGCGAGCACTATCTAAAGTCGTTCCTGATCCGATTACACGCTCTTTTGATAAACCACTCTCTTTCCAAGCAACATAAGTCATAATATCAACAGGGTTACTTGCAACTAAGATGATACCATTAAATCCGCTCGCCATAATATCTCTGGTAATACTTCGAATAATCTCCGCATTCTTACCAACCAACTCAAGACGTGTTTCATTTTTGTCCTTTTGGGGAGCACCTGCGGTAATAACCACGAGATCGGCTTTCTCGCAGGCGGC
This sequence comes from Paenibacillus sp. ISL-20, assembly GCF_018613005.1. Taxonomy (NCBI): domain Bacteria; kingdom Bacillati; phylum Bacillota; class Bacilli; order Caryophanales; family Paenibacillaceae; genus Paenibacillus; species Paenibacillus sp. ISL-20. The sequence goes on along the minus strand of NZ_JAGGRD010000036.1, from coordinate 71,160 downwards.
ATACGTACCAGAAGTTACACGAGTAGTGGTTGAAGCAAATGCCATACCGTGTTGTAAATCCATTGCTTCACCTTCTGCTCGCTTTTCATTAATGTCAATTAGTGTTAACTCTTCAACAACACCTTGATTGATCAAGGCGTAGGCATAACTACAACCTACCGCTCCTGTACCCACTAATACCACTCGGCTAATTTTGTTCTTCATAAATCCTCCTAGTATAGTAATAGGTTTATTATCCCAATGGCAACAAGGAATATTAGACTTATTTTGATTGTAAATTTAAACAATAGATTTTCCTGTCCACTTAAACCTACTGTTGCTGCCGCTACGGCTATCGATTGTGGGCTGATCATTTTAGCCATATCGCCACCAATCACGTTGGCTGCAACCATTGACCCGGGATCAATTCCGATTTGGCTAGACGTTACGGCTTGAAGTGGTGCAAATAATGACCCACTGTTGACCACTGATCCAGTTAGGAATACACCTATCCAACCCAACACTGGAGAGAATAATGGAAATAACCCTCCAGTCGAAGCGAATGCTAACCCTAACGTAGACGACATTCCGGAATAATTACAAATATAAGCAAAGGCTAAAACACTGCATATCGTTATGATTGGGAATAGCAGTTCTTTAAAAGTATCTTTTATTGAACTTTTTACTGTTGACCATTTAATACGGTAAATCAAAATAGTCAACAATCCTGCTAGTACGATCGCGGTAACGGTTGAAGATAACAGATCCACGTTGAAAATCGCCGCATACGGACTAGGTTCGGTTGTTATTGGTGGATGCTTGATAATTTCGTTATGAACACCTTGGATTGGTATCTTTAAGATGAGATCGTCAAATGTGACTTGTGAAAACAAAATTACAAATACGGTGAGCATGATGAATGGTAGCCATGCGACTGTAACTTGTCTAAAATCACTTTTGTATTTGGTTTTTTCACGCCACAAAGTAAATATCGTGAGAGCGATCAAACTCAAACTTGCAGCCAAAATATCAACGAGAACTGCACCAATCGTATTGAGTACTGCAAATTGTACTAAGGCGAAGGCTCCTCCACAAACAACGATCGATAACCAAGTCTCACGAATGCCTTTTATTCCATCAACCAGAAATACAACTAAGAATGCAACAATGAAGCTGACAATCGGAATAATATAAGATGTATAGCTTGCCACATCTAATGGAGATAAATCGGTCAATTGGGCCGGAGTAGTTACTGGTATGCCCATTGCACCGTATGACCCTCCTGCAATATTAGCAACTAAGCATATACCGGCGGCATTGATTGTTTTGAAACCCAATCCAACGAGGATTATCGCTGTTATTGCGACCGGGGCTCCAAACCCGGCAGCACCTTCTAAAAATGCCCCAAAGCAATAGGCAATCAGTAACACTTGGATGCGTTTGTCCGGAGTTATTGAGGTTATACTTTCTTTGATGATTTCAAATTTTCCGGTTTTAACCGTTAACTTATAAAGAAATATTGCAGCTAATACAATTGCTGCCACTGGCCAAACTCCTGTTAATGCCCCGTATATTCCAGTTCCCAATACTTTAGAAAAAGGCATTCCGTAAGCAACCATTGCAGTCAACGCCGCAATAACAACACTCAAAACTCCTGCTATGTAGCCTTTAACTTTGAATACTGACAAAACGATAACAAAAAATAATACGGGTATTGTAGCAACAATTGCCGATAACCAGATATTATTTAATGGGTCATAATGTTGGTTCCATTCCACTATAAACACACCTCACCATATAAAAGCCGTACCCAAAGGTTGAGTACGGCATTAGTATGATGGAGTCATATAGTTTTTATTCATCGGATGTCTACGGTCGTAGGCCTTTTGTAAAACTCTAAAAATTTACGTCCACCCACGCAAACAAAGGAATCCCTCTCTTAGGACTCCTTTTTCCTCTGCTTCAGCTCCCCATCGTAAAGCCGATAAAAAGCAGTCAAGGCAACTTTTAGCTACTCCTCCTCGACGATAACCCCCGGGGTTGCCGACTTTTTCTTTACATTATACTGATGAAGCTTCCTCATGGTCTTGTAAAGCTGCTGCAACTCCTGTTCATCCAGAATTTCGAACATAGAAGTTTGGAAATCTGACAGCAGCGGGATAATCTCTTCTAGTAGGGCCTGTCCCTTATCCGTTAGTGAGATATACTTTACCTTCCAATCCTGCTTGCGGACAATCAGGCCCAGCTTCTCCAGTCGTTTCACCATATGCGAAACACCGCCGCCGCTAATGGAAAGATATTCGGCCAGCTCCTGCTGTGATAAAGGTTGGTGTGCAAAGACCTGAATCAAAACGTCGAATTGGGCAACCGTGATGCAAAACGGCTGTAAGAACTCATTCGAGAGGTGGTTGCCAATCTGTTGAAAACGGGTAATCCGAATCCAAGACAGCATGGCTAATCGGTTCTCCTGATGAACTTGAATATTTGATATATCAACTAGCAGTGGTATTCGTTTATTATATATACCAATTAATCCACTCCAATTTATTGGTGCTGAGAGCGCCTAATCTTGAAATATAAACGCGAAAACGATATTATGGACATAGAATCTTTGAACTACATGCACAATGAGCAGTGTATTCATTTTGTACATTCAAACATAACAACTGTAACTTTTTATCAAAAGTATCAATTAGACTTTGACATAAACGCCATAAAATGATATATCAAATTCAGGGAGGAGATCCGCTTTGGAACAAATTCCACTATACCAACATATCGTAAATGCTCTAACAGCCCAGATTGAATCCGGGGAGCTCCAGGCTGGAGATCAGCTACCGACCGAAGCTGAGATTTCGAAAGAATACAACGTCAGCCGGATCACCTCGAAGAGGGCGCTGACCGAGCTGGAGAATGCCAAGCTGATCTACCGGATCCAAGGTAAGGGAAGTTTCGTGAGCACAGACAGGGCCCCGCACAGGCCCCTTAGCAAGACGAATAAGGAGATTCTGCTGATTCTACCGTTCACTCATAACCCGGGGCTTGGAGATTATGAAAAAGGCATCAACGAATTTCTCGCAACGACCGACTATACCCTGAACATTCAGTCCAATACGATTGTCGGACAACGGAAGCTGCTGGAGGCCGCGCTACAAAGCGCCAATTCGGGATTGATTCTCTACCCGATAAGCAGCATCTCGGATCTTGGCATTCTGTATCAGTATCACCTGGCAAAGTACCCGCTTGTGACGATGGATAAATGCATTGAAGGCATTCCATTCCAGTCGGTTGTCTCCGACAACTTCGGCGGCGGATACCTGGCCTCCAAACATCTGATCGAGAATAATCATAAGAAAATCGCCTTTATCTCCTCCTTGAAGGTAGAGAACTCTTCCTCGATCCGAGAGCGGTATTTCGGTTATTTGAAGGCTCTGTATGATTACAGCCTGATCGATTACAGCGTCAGTGACTTGACCGACCGGTACTTGACCCACGACAACGACAACGGCAGAGAATACTATATTCAGTTTATCCAATCCGTTGTGGCACAGGGAATTACGGGGATTGTTGCCGAGAATGACCTGATTGCGATCGAGATCATTCAGATTGCCAAAGAGCTGGGTCTGTCCGTACCAGATGATTTCTCCATCGTGGGCTTTGACAACATTCATCTCGCAAGCTTCGTTGAACCCAAGCTGACCACCATATCCCAGGACTTTGGAAAGATGGGATATCAAGCTGCACAAAGCCTTATCACCCTGATCGAGAATTCCCTGGATCAACCGAATGAGAATGTCGTAGTTCCCGTTCGTCTCATTGAACGTCAGACCGTAAAGAAGCTGTAACACGCCTATTTCTAAAATCAAAGGAGACTTTTACATGCTAAACTATATCGATACAAGGCAAGGCACCAACAATCAGTACACTTATTCCAACGGGAATGCGCTCCCTTATACGGGTGTACCTTTCGGTATGAACCACTTTGTTGTCCAAACCAAAAATGAAGGAAGCTGGTTCTTCAACCCCAATGACCGCGTCTTCCAAGGCATACGCCTGACGCACCAGCCAAGTCCATGGATGGGCGACTTCGCCCACTTCCTGATGACGCCAATTGCGGACGACAAAATCAGAGGGTCCGTCTTCACCTGTCAAAGTTCCTACCGGCCCGAAGAAGCGATATTCAAGCCCCACTATCTCAAAGTGAAGCAGCAGCGTTATAACATCACCACGGAGCTGGTTCCCAGCACCTACGGTGCGGCAATGCGCATGAAATACAATTCCGGGCAGCAGGCAGGCTTTGTCCTAAACGTTAATAACATAAGCGAATTCCGACTGGATGCAGCCCAGCGCAGACTAACGGGCTATGTCAGCAACTTCGCAGGCTGTCACGATGACGGGTTACGTATGTACGTAGCCATGAGCTTTAGCAAGGACATAGATCTCGCAACAACAGGTTATTACAACGAGGAAGGCCAGTTCTTCCCTGAGATTGCTTTTGGCGGTGTCGACCAGCATGCCGTCATTCGTTTCAAAGACTGTGAAAGGGACGTGCTGGAGGTTAAACTGGCAACGTCGTTTATTAGCCTGGAGCAAGCAGAGCTTAACCTTGCGCGCGAGCTGAACACATCCCTGGATGAGCGGAAGGAATTGGCTGCGCAAGCTTGGAATCATTACCTGAACAAAATCCGGGTCACTCACCCGAACGAAGAATATATGCGGACCTTCTATACTTGTCTTTACCGCATGTTCCTGTTCCCGCAGAAGTTCTATGAGCTTGATGCCAACATGGAGCCGGTACATTACGATACAACGGCCCGATCCGTCAAGAAAGGGATTCTCTATACCAACAACGGCTTCTGGGATACTTACAGAACCGTATATCCGCTCTATTCCATCATCGCACCGAAAGAATATGAAGAAATGCTGGAAGGTTTCCTGAATTCCTACCGCGAAACCGGCTTCCTGCCGAAATGGCTGTCTCCGGATGAGCGCGGACTGATGCCAGGTACGCTTATTGATGCCGTCATTGCGGATGCCGCGGCTAAAGGATTGGCTCCGCACCTGATGCCGGAGCTGCTGGAAGCCATGCTGACTGCCGCTACCACGCAGAGCGGAAAGGACTGTTATGGACGTCAGGGAACGATGGACTACATACAGTACGGTTACGTGCCAAACACCTATCACGAGAGCGTGAACCACACGCTGGATTACGCATACAGCGACTACTGCATCAGCCGCGTGGCCGATGTCTTGGGCCGATCAGATGTAGCGGATCAATATAGACAGAGTGCGCTCAACTACAAGAATATCTTCGATACGGAAACCGGGTTCATGCGGGCAAAGGATCCGAACGGCCAGTTCCGACCGGATTTCAGTGATACGAGCTGGGGGCTCGATTATGCCGAAGGAAGCGCCTGGCAGACCAGCTTTGCAGTGTTCCAGGATTTCCAGGGCTTGATTGAGGAATACGGTTCGAAGGAACGATTTTTCGACAAAATAACCGAATTGTGTAACAAAGCACCGGACTTCGACGTGCGGGGCTACGGCTTTGAAATTCATGAGATGAGTGAGATGGCTGCCATCGACTATGGCCAGCTGGCCATTTCCAACCAGCCAAGCTTCCATATTCCTTATCTGTTCAACTATGTAGGGCAGCCGGCTTCTTCCCAGGTTGTCATTAAGCAACTGATGTCGAACCTGTTCAACAGCGGCTTTAACGGCTTCCCGGGTGATGAGGACAATGGAAGCATGTCCGGATGGTATGTATTCAGCTCCATGGGCTTCTACCCGGTATGTCCAGGCAGCAATGAATACGTCCTCGGTATCCCGTTATTCGACAGCGTGAGCATTGAGCTGCCAAACGGTAAGCAGATGTTGATTCATACCGACAACAATAATCCGCAGTCCAATTTCGTTGCGAACGTTCAATTAGAGGGACAAGATTATACCAAACTGTACATTACGCATGAGGATATACTGGCAGGCAAGTCCCTTGATTTCCGTCTCGGACTGGCTCCAAGCTATCGTTCTTACAGCCCTGATGAGTTGCCGTTCTCGATATCGAAGAAGTAACTGTTACAACTATGCTCATATAAGAAAGGGGCATCCCCATTTAGGTTAGCAGCCTGGGGATGCCCCTTATGTATGAGGTATACATGGAAATGACCAACTTCGGTTCCTCCATAGATGAAACGAGCGCTGACGTATACGGTCAGCGCTATTTATGTTTGCCATGGCTTACACCAGAAACATCGCCACGACGGTAGTCACGGTCAGACCTAGCAGCACCGGCTTCAAATTTCGTCTGGCAAGCTCGAACGGGCTGACTCCGCAGATGGCTGCAGCCGGGATCAACGCCCAGGGAATGAGCGTACCGCCACCTACCCAGATTGCGGCAACCTGCCCAAGCGCCGTCAGGGTAGCCGCGCCCGAGCCAATGGCCGTAGCGAACAGCTGCGCGATCGAGCCGGCAAGCGATATACCCGAGAAGCCCGAACCGTCAAGCCCTGTAATCGCGCCGGTGATCGTCAATGTTACCGAACCCACCGCACCGTTCAGCGGCACCGCATTCGCGAGGGCAACCCCCAGGTCGTTCACGATTCCATGAGATGCTTCCGGAAGCACTTTACCGAACAATTCGGTAAATGCTGCATCCCCCAGATAGAAGAACGCCGCAATAGGAATGACGGGACCGAATACTTTGAATCCAAACATGAATCCCTCGATCAAATACGAGGTGACCTTCTCTAATCCCCGGTTGCGGTGAGCCAGCAAGGCAATGACACTGAGGATAAGGACAGCTGTGCCGCCGACCAAGGCCGTTGCATCTCCGCCCTGCAGCTTTAGGATGAACATGGTGACAACGTCTGCCGCGAACAACAGCAGAATGATGATAGCCAACCATTTTTTCATAACCGGCGATATCGCCGAAACAGCATCATCCTCTTCGGTACGCGTGGTAAGCGCGTCTCCCGTGCTTTTAATGGTTACCAGTCCATCTCTCCAGCTGCCGTTCCGCAGATCTCTGCGCATCATCCAGAATGCCGTTACGGTTGTCACAAGACCCATAACGATCACGAGCGGCACACTGGCAGCCATAACGCTGGATACAGGCAATCCGGCTGCATCCGCGGTTAATTTAGGCGCACCCTGAATAATATAATCTCCCGATAGCGCAATGCCGTGACCGAACAGATTCATCGCCACCGCCGCACCGAGGGCCGGCAAACCCACACGGATGGCCACAGGCAGCAGGACCGCACCAATTAACGCAACTGCCGGTGACGGCCAGAAGAAAAAGGACGTGACCATCATAATGATTCCGATGCCCCAGTAAGCCATCGCGGGAGTACGTAGAAACCGGGTTAGCGGGGCCACCATCGTCTCGTTGATCCCCGTCTTGATCAAGACTCGGCTCATCGCCACGATGATGGATATAATCATGATGGTGCCCATCAGCTCTTTGGTCGCATAGATGAATGAATGAAACACGCCGGAGACCGAGCCGCTTAGCGTTTCCGTAGCCAGAAGGCCAAGCGCAAATATTCCGGTAATACAAATAAGCGACGTATCGCGCCGCCGAATCAACAGAGTCATGATCAAGAAGATAAACGCCAGGTACACCCAGTGAATCGCGGTTAAATGAATCCCCATATAAAGTCACGCCCTTTCCCAGGCAGCAGGTTTTATGTGACTACATCTTATGCATGGGCCTGGGCAAAGGTTAATTCGGGATCGTGCCATGATTCACAACTCGATTGGGCATCTCATATACTTGGTATGTTATGACCTATTTCATCTAGATTATGGTAAAATAATCCAAACATAAAAGAGGTGTACAGCATGCCAAATCGGGAACAACGCTTCATCGCTATAGCCGCGATCATTCAGGTGATCATCGTTGTAATCTTGGGGTATAACCGTGTTCGGGATTCTATCCGATTTATCAATGAGACATTTGATCCTTCGTTCCTGTCTCAAGGGGCCTACATTCTATTATCTCTCGTTATATTTCTCCTGTTCATTACCGCTTCGTTAGGGACATGGGCACAAAAGACATGGGGATGGTCGGCAACAGTCGGACTATATGTCACATTCATATTTTCCATCTTCATGTCAACAGGTGTTGCCATGCGAGTGTCCAACATTGATATCAACGCGCAATTCTTTTGGAAGCCCATACTCTTGATTATCATCTCCATTGCTGCGCTATGGTTTTGGTTTCGAGCGGCCATCCGCAGCAGATTCCATCTACAGCTTAAATCAGCGATACTGCTTACTTTGGTTGCCGGCATCGGGTTCATTCTCCTCGCAGTTCTCATAGATTACCTCCAATTCAGAATCATGGACCACTGGATTTCCAACGTCATCTCCAATTCGGTATAGTAGTACATGATGTAGTTTGGAGTTAAAAGGAGTTGGAAGGATCAGTGTATACCATCCTGATTGTGGAAGACGATGACCGAATCGCGGATAAATTAAGATCGGCTATTTCCAAATATGATTTTAACGTACGTATCACCGAAGACTTCAGCCGCGTCATGGACATTTTTACGGATACGAAGCCGGACCTGGTTCTGCTGGACGTCAATCTGCCGAAATTCGACGGGTATTATTGGTGTAGGCAAATCCGTACCCAATCGCACTGCCCGATCATCTTCATCTCGGCACGCGACAGCGGCATGGATCAGATCATGGCGCTGGAAAACGGGGCGGATGATTATATTACGAAGCCGTTTGACATGGAGCTTGTTCTGGCCAAAATCCGCAGCCACCTGCGCCGTGCAGTCGGTGCCTATGCCTCCGGTCAGGAGGATGAGCAAACCGTCGAAAGCGCCGGTCTCATCATCTATCCGGAGCGATTCGTCGTGACCTATGGAGACGAGTCAGCTGAGCTTACCCAGAAGGAAGCAGCCCTGCTGACGATGCTGATGGAAAAAGACGGCCGTGTGGTCAGCCGCGAGCGGCTGCTGGACCTGATGTGGGAAGATCAGCACTTCATTGATGACAATACGTTAAATGTTTATATTACAAGGGTTCGCCGCAAGCTTCGTGAGCTGGGCGCCGGAGATCTTATCGAAACCGTCCGGGGAGCAGGCTACCGGTTCATGACAGGCAGGGAGCCCCTATGAAACTTTTCTTGCGGGAGCATCTCCCGCTCATGCTGTTTTTTACCGTTCAAATGCTGCTTGTCCCCCTGCTGTATTGGCTTACCGGTGAAGGCAGACCCTTTACTGTCGTGCTATACGGGGTGCTGTTGAGCAGTGTCGTGCTGCTTCTCTATCTTGCATACCGGTATCTTTCCCATCGCACGATGTATCAAGAGCTTTCTTCCGAGGAGCTTTCGGAGAAGGAATTCTTAAGCCCTCCCCTGGGCGAAGCGCCGCTGCCGGAAGCGATCCACGAGCGGATCAGCCATTATGAACGCTTATACCGCGAGCAGCTGCATCGGCATCAAAGCGGAACCGACCAGCATTTGGCTTTCGTCAACCGCTGGGTACATCAGATGAAGACCCCGCTGTCGGTGATTCAGCTAACACTTGACGAAATCGAAGAGGCACCCGCCGAACATATACGGGAAGAGCTTGAGCGCATTCGCAAAGGCCTCGAAATGGTGCTGTATACCGCGCGCCTGGACCGGTTCGAGCAGGATTTCGCGGTAGAAGCCGTCGGACTCCGTGCTGCGGTAAGTGAATCCGTGGTCGAGAACCGCAAGCTGTTCATTCGTAAAGGCATTACGCCGGTGTTCCAAATCGATGATCAGATCTCCGTCTATACGGATGCCAAATGGTTTCGATTTATGCTGGGCCAGATTCTGACGAACGCCGTGAACTACTCGGGCAGCCCCGGCAAGAAGATTCAATTAACCGCAGAAGAAGCGGGGAAACACATCAAACTTCATATCCGTGATGAGGGTATCGGCATTGCGCCGGAGGACATCAACCGAGTGTTCCATCCCTACTTCACTGGAGAGCGTGGTCGGCAATATCATGAATCCACCGGTATGGGCCTGTATCTTGTCCGTGAAATTGCCCATAAGCTGAATCACACCGCCCAACTGGAATCCACGCTGGGTGAGGGAACCACCGTTACCTTGACGCTGCGGAAAGCAGTAAAAGAAGACACATCTCATTCTTAGGTGTGTCTTCTTTGCATTGGACAGAGGCTAATTTCATATCGATCATCTCGGAATACGAACAAAAAATACGAACATAACCTTATGGCAGTTGTAAGCTCCGTTTCACCTAAATCCATAGCAGGGTCAGGTCAGTATACGATAGAGTTAGGTTACACTAATGAGGTATACAGAAAGGAGCATCTGGTTTTATGGATATTCTTGAAGTAAAAGCATTAAACAAAGTATATGCGGGCAAAGTGGCGACACAAGCTCTTACCGATATTCATCTCACCATCCAAGAAGGGGAATTCGTCGGCATCATGGGCCCTTCAGGCAGCGGCAAAACCACCCTGCTGAACATGGTGTCCACCATCGATCGTCCAAGCTCGGGCGAGGTCAAGATCGGAGGCAAAAATCCTTATACTATGAAAAAAAGCGAGCTTGCCCACTTCCGCCGCAGACAGCTCGGCTTTGTGTTTCAAGATTTCAATCTGCTTGATACGTTAACGGTTGCCGAGAATATCGTACTTCCGCTTACGCTGGACCGCCGTCCGCTCAAGGACATGGAGTCGCTGCTGCAGCAAACCGCTTCACGGCTTGGCATCCGCGAAATTCTGAATAAACGCGTGTACGAAATTTCAGGAGGGCAACGACAGCGCACCGCGATTGCCAGGGCTATCATCGGCGCGCCTCTGTTATTGCTTGCGGATGAGCCTACAGGAGCGCTCGATTCCAACTCCTCACGCATCGTGATGGAGTCGTTAGCTGAGATTAACGAGCGGGATCGTACCACATTGATGCTGGTTACGCATGATCCTTTGGCCGCAAGCTATTGCAACCGCATCGTCTTTATTAAAGACGGCAAGCTTGCCGCCGAAATTCACCGCGGAGAGAACCGGCAGGCCTTTTTCCAAAAAATCATCGATACGCTATCGTTCTGGGGAGGGAATACAAGTGAGCTTTCCTCAATTCGCGTTTAACAACGTCCGGCGTAACGCGCGTCAATATTTCGCTTACCTGCTTAGCAGCTCGTTCATGGTCATGATCTTCTTTACGTATGCGGTATTCATCTATCATCCGGCTATCGAGAATTCGCCTATGGGTACCATGACGCGTACGGGAATGACGATTGCCACGGTCATCGTCTACGTGTTTGCGTTCTTATTCGTGCTGTATTCGATCAGCGTCTTTCTGAAGTCGAGGAACCGGGAGTTCGGTATACTTACCATCCTCGGAGCCGAAGCCAAACAGATCAATTGGCTGATCTTCCTGGAGAACATTCTGATTGGCGCCATTGCCATCGTAACAGGCATCGCCAGCGGAATGTTGTTATCCAAGGTATTCCTGCTCATCAGCACCAAAGTAATTGATATGGACGAGCTGCCGTTCTATTGGCCGATCAAAGCGATGCTGTTGACCGCCGGTGCGTTCGCCGGGCTGTTTCTCGTCATTTCACTCTTTACCTTGTTGTTTATCCGGAAGAATCAAGTTCTGGAGCTTCTCAAAGGCACCAGTAAACCGAAAACCGAACCAAAATCCAATCTGTTCCTGGCCCTCTTGGGCGTGGTGCTGCTTACCATCGGCTTTACCGTCCTTCGCGTTAAAGAGTTAGACCCTACGGGACTGATGATCGCCGCGGTAACCGGCATTATGGGCACGTATTTCTTCTACTCCCAGCTATCGGTGTGGGTTGTCCGGATGCTGCAGAGAAGCCGCACGACCACATGGAAAGGGACCAACCTGCTGTGGATTTCCGAAATGAGTTACAAGATCAAAGACAATGCCCGCATGTTATTTTTGGTCACGGTAGTGGTCGCCCTGGCTTCCATGAGTACCGGTTTCGTGCTGGCTATGCAGGAATCGATCAAATCGGTGTATTTGGATAACCCGTACGCGCTTAGCTACACCTACTATAGCGATGCCGCCGAGACTAAGGTGCAGGATGAGTTGGCCCTGATTGAAAAGCGACTCCAGTCAGAAGGGCTTGAGTATAAACGGGCGGAGGTCGAGACCATCTACTATCGCTTGTCAGCGAATGGGGAGGACTCCTTGCACATCATGCCGCAATCCCAATACGACCGTTTGGCTGCCATGATGAATACCAAGCCGGCTGGGACACTCGGCGAGAATGAAGCCTTATTGACGGAAACCCCGAATGCAGCGAAGAAGAGTAAGGGGAAACTAACGGAAGCGGATATCGATTTATCCGGTCAGCCCTACTCTTTCAGCTTGGAGAACCGCACAGACCGGATTGCGGCTGTGGTATATAGCGGCAGATTGCTGGTCGTTACGGACACCATGTTTGAAGAGCTAAGGGGAGAGAACAAAGCAGATGGAATCAGTGTGAGTCATACGTATCCGTTTATTCTTCCCGATTCCCAAGGGCTCCCTCAAAAGGATGACCCTGAAACCAAGCTCGGCCTTGAGCTGTCGGAATGGAACCGGGATGCCATTCATGAAGGGTATGTTCAATCCAGGGCGGAGAACTATTACACCAATAAACAAGGGTTTGCATTATTCAGCTTTATCGGCGTATTTGTCGCCTTGATTTTCTCAATTTCATCGGCAAGCTTCTTGTATTTCAAACTGCATACGGAGCTTTCAGCTGATCAAGCGATGTATCGTTCTCTGTCCAAGATTGGACTCAGCGCGCGGGAGATGAACATCTCCGCAACCATTCAGATTGCCGTACTATTCTTTATCCCCATCCTGGTTGCAGCCCTGCAATCCCTGGTTGTGCTCGGTCCGATTCTCGGATATCTGGATGTTCCGTACGTAAGTGGTCCTGTATTGGTTGCTTCATCAGCATTCCTGGCTGCCCAAACGATCTATTTCCTGATCGCCAGAGCCCGTTATATTAAATCTGTGAATGGCATGATGGTGTGAGTATGCATATAGAACAAAAAGACACAGCGACTCAGCATCGGCCTGCCATTGGAAAGGGGCGATTACATTTTTTAGACCAGTTCAGGGGGTTTGCCCTGCTTGGTCTGCCGTTTGTTAACGTGTTGGCACTCTGGCTCATCGCCACGCCGGAAACCGCAGCGGATTTTTGGCTGCAGCGAGGGCTTAACTTTTTCGTAGAAGCCCGATTCTACACCATCTTCACGTTCCTGTTCGGACTAGGGTTCTACATGTTTCTATCCCGAAGCGCTTCATGGGGAGGAAAGCCAAGACTTCGGCTGTATATCCGCCGATTAGTGATTTTGGTGGTGATCGGGTTCATACATCAGCTGTATCAATCGGGGGAGGCCTTGTTCCCTTATGCGATTGTCGGACTGCTTGCGGTTCCACTCTATTGGGCGCCGCGGAGGGTTAATCTTGGCATTGGATTGGTGGGGTTAGCAATTGCGGCAATCATGGGAGGTAAGCTGCTGACCATCCCGTTCCTGATCCTGTTAGGGCTGGCCGCAGGCCAATATCGATTAATGGACACCATCAGCAAGGGATTACGATTAAGCACATTAAGTTGGGTTTGGATGCTGTCATTACTCGGAACCGTCATCGTTACCGGTATCATGTGGTGGGCAGCACCTTCCGAGCCGATGTCACCGTTTCTATTCAAGGTAGAAGGCGAATCGCCATCACCGACCATGGAAGCGGCCTTCACTCTGGCACATATCGGGAGAGCGACGGGCCCTCTTGTGTCCGTATTTTATCTAAGCTCGCTCTTAATGCTTGGGCGTACCCGCATAGGTGCGAAGATGCTGTATCCGTTGCAGGCATATGGGCGAATCGCGCTTACCAACTACATTGGACAGACCGTCTTTCTGGTAGGGATTCAGCGCTTGATCCTAGACGCCTCACCCACCACGTATGTCGTATCGACGCTCGTTTCCCTAGGGATTGTGGCCTTCCAGATCATAGCCAGCAATCTGTGGATGCGTTGGTTCCAATTCGGACCTCTCGAATGGTTGTGGCGATGCGGTACCTATGGGTCCATCGTGCCGATGCGCAAAAAAACAGGAGCCCTATAGGGTTCCTGTTTTTTGGGTTATTTTTGCCGAGTGGCCAAACTCCCCATATCAGTGTCCCTCCCGCTATCTCATCCTCAGCTCCAGGCGCCTGATCTCCTGCTCGATGACCGTCAATCCCGCCTCAATCCGGGGTTTCTCCACCCCGATTATACATAACCGGATCCGGTCATTTTGCTGATTCTCCGGCAGCAGATGCAAATCCACATTCGTAACCGAAACCCCTCTTTGCATCAGGCGTTCCTGCAGTACAAATGCCTTTACGTATTTCGGCAGACATAGAGTGATGAACACGCCGGAGGAAGGGCAAGTATAGGAAATGCCGCTGCCGAAGACACGGGCACACACCTCGGTGGCATATCGCATCTTCTCCCGGTAATGTGCCCGAATTCTGGCGGCATGGCGCCTGTACATTCCACTCTTGATATAAATTTCAAGGGCGCCTTGGGAGAGAATCGGAGATGAAACGTCCGCAGCGTTCTTGTATGTTATGAACAAATCCAGCAAGAGCTCGGGAAGAATAACGGCACCCATTCGAATGCCCGGCAGAATCGTCTTCGAGAAGCTTTTGACATAGATGACATGGCGTGTCAGATCCAGCGCGTACAAGGGATCTGTCTTCGCATCCTCCTCCAGATCTGCCAGATAATCGTCTTCCACGATATAGACACCATACTGCCGGGCAAGCTCCGCGATACGCAACTTCTGCTCCAGCGAATACGAGGTGCCTAGCGGGTTAAGGAATCTCGGTATCGTATAGAAGAATTTGATCTGTCCACTACGAAAATGAGACTCCAACACCTCCATGTCGATCCCCTGCTCATCGCGCTGGATTCCGATCACCGGACAGCCAGCAACGCGCGCTGCCGCCAAGAAACCGAAATACGTCGGCTGTTCTACCAGCACCGCCTGCCCCTTACCCGGAAAAGGCATGCGCGTCAGGATCGAGAAGGCTTGCTGCGCTCCAGTGACCACAGTGATGTGATCGGGTTTCGCAAAGATCTGCTGCCCATAGAAGTACCTGCTCAGCTCGTTCCTTAAAGAGAAGATCCCCTGCGGATCGGTGTAACCGAACAGCTCCTCCTTATACACGGAAATCGCCTTACGCAGGCAATGCTCCATCTCCTGGAACGGCAAAAAATCACCCCGGGGTGTCGTTGAGGCGAAATCAATCGGCTCGCTTTCCATTCGCGCCGAGGTGCGGTTCTTCCCTTCTACAAGGTAGTATCCGCTCTTGGCTACCGGGTAGATGACATCATTGCGCTCCAAGGTCTGATATGCACGAACGACCGTGTTGGGACTGCAGGAGAACATTTTGGCCACGGCCCGGACCGATGGCAGCTTATGGCCTGACCGGATATGCCCCCCTTCCACTTCCCGGATCATATACGCAACAATTTGCTCGTGCTTCGTGTCCATCCCACTCATCCCCCTGTATTGATACAGTTGATCTAAATTGTCCTGTTCATTTTCTGCCCCATGATTAGAATTAGCTTATTGCATGACATAGCGGAAGTAAAGAGATAGGAAAGGAGCTGACGAGCAGCGATGAAAAAAGATCGGGGTTATGCGTGGATCATACTACTGTATCTATGGACACTTGGTTTTGCAGCGGCAATCAGCCGGTTTGTCATGTCTTATTACCAGCACGAAATGGCACGGGATTTGGATGTGGACCTGACCTTTATCAGCTTCACATGGTCCTTCAACATTGCCGTCGCCGCTATCTGTTCTCCCCTCGGCGGATGGTTAACCGATAAATACGGTCCAAAAAAAATGATGCTCTTGAACGCTCTGTTTGGCGTACTGTCCATGCTGACCGTGCTCACGCTTCATCATCCGGCGGGATTTTTCATAGGACTCGGACTGCTCTCCGGCCTCTCCGGCATGGCCGCGAGTACAGGATATGTCGTGGTTACAAGCTGGTTCAGCCGGCATAAGGCGAAAGCGCTCATGATCATGACCAGCGCAAGCTCCCTAGGACTGGCCATACTGACGCCTCTATTTGTCAGCAATCGGGATTGGCTTGACTGGACAATGGCATTCACCATCACCTTGTGGATTACGCTCATATCCATACCGCTCACTTTCCTTATCATGAAGGAACGCCAACCGGGTCAGCACAGAGAGAAACCCGCTGTTTCGAATTCACCCCCATCAACGGGACGGCTGCCGTTCCTCTCGATCGCCAGGGAGATGGTAACCAACCGGACGGTACTCCTGGTGGTCTTCGCCTTGTTCACTTGCGGCTTCAGCATGGGAACGGTTGAAATGCATCTGATGGCCATCCACAGGCATGATCATGTTGGCTCGGTAATGTTTACATCCTCACTGAGCATTCTCGGTCTGCTTGAGTTGGCAGGCGGGCTGCTGTTTGCCTTGCTCCTGGACCGGATGTCAAGAAGTTTAGCACTGTCCTTCCTGTATGTATTCCGAATTCTGGCCTTTACGATGCTGTTTCTGCACTTCAGCATTTCTCCGATCGTCTTTTCGGTCATCTTCGGAGCAAGCTATTTAGGGGCCATCCCCGGTGGCATGTTGGTAGCTAGCGAAGCTATGGGCAATCGCTCCGTTGGATTGCAGACAGGGACGCTGCTTATTTTCCATCAAGCGGGTGCTGTTCTCGGTTCTTTCTCCGGCGGATTCCTGTTTGACCTCACGAACAGCTACCAATGGTTGATCGGCCTCAACCTGATGTTCAGCGCTCTGTCGGCTATGGGCTACTATCAAATTCATCGTGCGTCGAATCGAAGGCGTTCCGTCCCGGGTCAGTCGGCGGCCGAGGCTTAATAAAATCCCTATGGGGCCGCTCCACTGCCCCCATTATCGAAGAAGCCAATAAGTTCTTAGCAGTGATAATCTCCATTAAGCATGAACACGCAGCCGATCATCAATTAAACCCAGCAGCCATGCTCTCTCTCCAGGGACATCCTCTCTCAGCCTGGCTGCCGCTACCGGCAGCATCCAGCGGTCGATCTCCTCCATCTTTGCATGAGATAATCGACGATATTCATTCAGATATATTTTATTCCACAGGGTTCGGGCCATCCGAAGTGGAATCACCATAAGGCTCGACTGTTCGAGCGGATGAAAAGGAGATTGAAACATCAGGGATGTCCTGGCGACGTCGCAAAGAGGGTCACCAATCGTGGCGTTATTCCAATCGATCGCCCGGCATCCGCTCTCCGTCACGATCACATTGTCCGGGTGAAAGTCGCCATGACAGATGGAGTCCCCCTCAGGCAAAGAGTCCAGTACCTTGCATATGGCCTGCGCCTTTCCTTGCAGGATGCCACTTGCATCGAGAATCGCATGCTCCAGCCTCTCTTTTTGCGACGGCAGCAAGGTTGTTGTGCAGCCATGCATCGCATGCTGGAGCCGGGCCATCTCCCGGGCGCACTTCATGAGCTTGCGCGGTGACGATTGAACCTGATGCAGCATCGACGGTCCTGTAACCCGTTCATACACCACCCCTGTTCGTCCCTCGATATCCACCATGTCAAAGACGGCAGGGGCAGGTACGCCCGCGTCCGCAACGATGCGGCCCATCTCCGCCTCATATGTCACCCATTCCGGGCGATACCCCTCATAATACAGCTTTAATGCCTGAGACTCTCCCCATTCATACACCTCTGCACTCCTGCCTTTTCCTATCCGTGTACCCTTCTTCAAAGCACATCCTCCGCTTCCTTCGTCAGCTGGATTTTGATTTCGAACGCATCATCAACCGCTGAATCCAGCCTGGCTTCTGAATCCGGCAGTTGTGAAATGCTGATATTTTCCATTCTCCGCTCTGTTTAATAAGCACGTTGGTATTAATCGAGAACCGACTGGTGGGTGTCTTCTTATGAAATCTTAGCTGAACTGCTCCTGTAGCGTGGGCTATCGCAAGCTCCGGGGTGAGGAAACGCAGTTCCGTTGGGGCGGGTCCCGCTACCAGCTTGGAATCGCGCAGCACCCCATTCCATAGCTCCTGGTGAACCTCATCTATCTCCTTACGGCCTTTCAAATGCTGTCCGCTAAATGTCACGTAATCCGCATCTTCTGTAAAGCATTCCGCGTAAGCCCGGCCGTTCCCTTCTCCCCATGCCTTGGACAGCGAAGCCAATAAGGTTTGGATCGCCTGGCGATCCTCGTGTGTACCGTTCATCAGCCTTATCTCCTTTCTTGCTCTTAAGCGGGATCACTGAATCTTCTTTGAACCCATTGTATGATAATCCGGCCGATTTTGAATTCCCGCTCCAGGATGAAAACCGACTCAGTCTTGGGACCGAGTTGTTCCTTCAGAACCGGCAAGCTAAGTTCTTTACGTACGCAGGAGCGCGAGATATGATATCTTTATCCACGCAGACCGAATCGTAAAGGAGGTTGCCATCGGCATGATGAAGATCAGCGCTTTTGCCAAGGTCAGCGGCATTTCCATCAAGACATTGCGATATTATGATGAGCTGGGCCTATTGAAGCCGGCCCATGTTGATGAACAAAGCGGATACCGTTACTATTCCGAGGAGCAGCTTCTGACCGTAAAGCGGATTGCCGCTTACAAGGAACAGGGGTTTACCTTGGAACAGCTCCAGCCTTTTTTTGAAGAGGATATAGACACCGATGTCGTAAAGAACAAACTTGCGGATAAAATGACGGAGCTTCAGCATGCGATGCGGACCCTCCAGCTGCAGCTGGATGAGGTGAACAGCAGGATGTCGCGCTTGGAACCATCCGAAGCCGGTGATCCTGCAGGCCCCATCCGTATCCGGGAAGTCCCATCCCAGCTCGCCGCTTCGATTCGCGACCAAGTCCCCCCAAGCCAGCTATGTCTCTTGCTTGATGAGATTACGAAATACGCTATCTTCTATGGAGAACCCGAGGTCAGTCAACTCATCATCCTTTGGCATGATGACGGCAGCGGGAATGCCAACGTTGCGGACATTGAAATCGCAATCCCCATAACTGGAGATATACCTGCTAATGGTCGGGTGCGTGTAGACTTCCTACCAGAGCTGCAATCTGCAGCATCTCTTGTCCATCGTTGTGATCCGTACGGCTATAGCTGTCCCGCCGTACCCGAGCTCAAGGCATGGATTTCGTCCCAAGGCCTCGTTCAATCGGACCGGGAGCCGATCCGCGAAATCTATCTCACCTCGGATAAAGATATCTACGGCAAGAAGCGCCCTGCGGAATTGCTTATCCCCTTACAAGGTAACGCGGAGTAACCCTTCCTTTGCTATAATAGGCTACCGAAAACGAACCTCGACCCAGCCTCCATCCGTACTTGCAGCAGCAGTAATCCGGCATGACTTTTATGTTCATGAAAAAACTCTAGAAAAATTCTAAACCACCCTCTTGACTCTCCCCTTAACAGGAGAGTGTAGAGTAGCGTTAAATCGAACAAGAGGAGTGGGGTTTCATGAAACGATTAGAAGACAAAATCGCATTGGTTACAGGCGGAAGCCGGGGAATCGGCAAAGGAATCGCGCTTCGGCTGGCGGAAGAAGGGGCGCTGGTCGCTGTGCATTACGGCACCCGCAGCAATGCAGCGGATGAGGTTGTTCAGACCATTCAAGATCAGGGTGGGAATGCTATCGCACTAGGTGCTGGGCTGGAATCGGTAGACGGGGCAAAAGGGCTGATTCATTCGCTGGAGGAGGAACTTCTTCGCGTAACGGGGAACAACCGTTTCGATATTCTGGTGAATAACGCAGGCATCGGTACCTCCCAGACCTTTGAAGAGACAACCGAGGAAAGCTTCGATGAGCTGCTTGCCGTAAATGTAAAAGCACCGTTCTTCCTGGTCCAACAGGCCCTGCCGCTCCTGCGTGACCACGGACGCATCGTCAACATTTCCTCCGGTGTTACGCGTATCGCCTATCCGCATATTATGGCTTACAACATAACCAAAGGAGCCATCAACACGTTCACCTTGCATCTCGCTAAGCTGCTGGGTCCACGTGGGATCACGGTGAATGCGGTTCTACCAGGTATCGTGGATACGGATGTGAATGCTGCATGGCTGCATACACCGGAAGGGCAGTTGCATGCCGCGGAGATGTCCGCGCTTGGCCGAATCGGCCAGCCGTCCGATATTGCGGATGTCGTTGCGTTTCTTGCATCCAGCGACGGGCGCTGGGTAACGGGACAAATGGTTGACGCAACCGGTGGTTCTCATCTGTAAGTATAAAAGAAGCGATCCGTGTCTGGCATCAACGCCAAGCAGGATCGCTTTTATGCTTTATCTGCTGTTAATCGGATTCGTCAATCTGCTCAATATCACTCTTTTCCTATGTCTGTCGTTTAATCAGATTTCGCCCATTCGAACAACCGACTTTCCCTCCGTGTCCCAGCGCCATGACGGATCCTTACCCCGCACAAGCAGACCTCCTACCCATTTATCGATCGTTCCGGTGTAGGCATAGTCGGTCTTCCCGGCTAATACCTCCTGCCCCAGACTCGTCACTTGCAACACCCGATCTTGGAAATGGGGTACAGCTAGTTTGAAGTCGGGAAACGGTGCTGTACCATCGATAACGAGCAAAGAATCCGGCCCCTCTGTCATCTTCGCCAGGTAATACCAGAACTCCAGATCTCCCATTCCGAGTGTATGGAGCTTATCACCTACCTTTCGGAATAACTCATGAGGCTTATGGATTCCGCCCGCTACAGCCTCTAACGTGGTCTGCTCAATGATCCCAAGTCCATTGTTCACGGAGGGCAGCCGTGCCAGATGGGCTTCGAATGCAGCCCTAGCAAAAGGCAGTGCCGAGGAATCAACCTCCAGCATTGGCTGATGTTTCTCCGGCAGATCCGAAGTATAGGCTTCCCACAACATGCTGCCCAGCATGAGCTCTTGTTCTCCAATCGTGTGCCATGTGCCCGATAACGTCTCGAGCTGCTCCGTGCTAAGCTGCCCCAGCCCGCGAAAAAGCTCGATGCCCGGGTATGCGCCAATGCAGAGCAGACTAAGCTTCGTATTTCCCAGTGACTTCTCCTTAAACCAATGCAGCAAATAGGCCAGCATGGTCTGGTCAAACAGATCATGCTCAAACCAGAGCACGATTTCATCATATTTTCGAAAATCCTGGAGCTTCCTCTCCTGCGACTCGCAGGTCTCGATATATTCCTTCTGCGGAATCCCCAGCGTTTGCTCCAGATACTGAGCTCTTGCGCTCCGATGATCCGGCTCGTCCATCTTCGTGAAGACTGGACCAAACGAATAAAGCTCCCTCCACACCAGGATATCTCCTTGAATGTTCCCTTGCTTCAGCTTATCCCCTACTGAATCCCCATTAACGATATGCAGCATACGCCTGCCTCCCTCATATAGATCGGTGAACACCGATACAAAGTCGGCTACATGAAGCGTGTTCTTCAGCTTCCGCCGGGCATCAAAGAGTCTCTTCTTCAAAGCCGGCAAGGATATATCCAAATATTGCGAGGTCTCCCGCAGGCTGTAGCCTTGAAAATAATAGAGCTGGACCGCAATCCGCATGCTCGATGGCAAATCTGCGATCGTGGCATGCAGCTGACCGATCATCTCTCTCTTTTCCACAACCGACTCCAAGCTTCGCTGATCTCCAGCCGGTAGCTCAACCTCATGAAGCGGTAACGTCTGAAATTGCTTGCGGCGCAAGTCCCTGTAACACTGCCGCTCAACAATCACTTTGAACCATCCGGGAAAACGCCGGGGATCCTGCAGCTTATGCAGATTCGCAAAGGCTTCCGTAAATGCCTCCTGCACGGCATCTTCCGCTAAATGGGGATCCTGCAATTTATCGTAGGCCACGGCCAGAGCCATGCCGGTAAAATGCCGGACCAAGCTTTCCTGGGCCTCCGCACTTCCCCGCCGGGCTTCCTCAATCCACTGGAACACGTTCACTAAAACCTCCCTTCTTGGTGTCTCTAACACTTAAGTGCCGATTCGTATAAAAAAGGTTACCTCAGATTAAAATATTTTCAGTTCTTTATGAATGAAAAGCCGATCGTGGAAACTCTTGATTGCCTGGCCCAACGCAGCGGGGTGGTAGTTTATCTGATAATGGTCCCTCTTGACATTCACCTAACACCTGTGTAATGATTCTCATCATATTCATCTTGCTTTCTCTTCTTATCCGAAAGAGCAGCGCTGATGAATTTAAGAACAACATACCACACGGCTATGAGAAGAAATAGTAGCTTATCTCTCGAGGTCCAAGCGAACCGGCGAATGGTGCGAGGCCCGGTACCCCGGAATAAAGTGAATGGATCTTCTCGCTTCAACCCGATCCTCCGGCTGCGCCGGGGCAGTAGGCCTTGACGGCTCTCCACCGTTATTTTGGGAGATATGGCAGGAATAATGGTGCATTTTCC
The DNA here is from genome assembly GCF_018613005.1 of Paenibacillus sp. ISL-20. Lineage (NCBI taxonomy): Bacteria > Bacillati > Bacillota > Bacilli > Caryophanales > Paenibacillaceae > Paenibacillus > Paenibacillus sp. ISL-20. The sequence goes on along the minus strand of NZ_JAGGRD010000036.1, from coordinate 48,750 downwards.
CCATTTCCACGTCATGCTAAAGAGCGACCGTACAGTCGAATTCGGGTGGTACCGCGAAGGTTACACTTCGTCCCATAGAGGGATGAGGTGTTTTTGTGTTGTTCACAAACAATCAGGAGGTGTGTTATGCAACGATTATTGTCAGGTATCAAGCCGAGCGGAGATTTGAATATCGGCGGTTATGGTGGTGCTCTCCGTCAGTATGTGAAGCTGCAGCATGAGTATGAGTCCTATTTCTTCGTGCCGGATCTGCATGCGGTAACGGTCTATCAGGATCCCAAGGAGCTGCACCAGCGCACGCGGGACATCGCCGCTCTGTACATCGCGTCGGGGATCGACCCCGATAAAGCGACGATCTTTCTGCAATCCCAGGTCCCCGCGCATGTAGAGCTCGGATGGTTGCTGGAGACGCAAGCGCATTTCGGGGAATTAAAGCGGATGACCCAATTCAAGGAGAAATCGGACGGAAAAGATACAGTGAGCTCCGCGTTGTTCACGTATCCAGTCCTGATGGCTGCCGATGTGCTGCTCTACCAGGCAACGCATGTACCTGTCGGGGACGACCAGAAGCAGCATCTGGAACTGACCCGTGATGTGGGCGAGCGCTTCAACAACCGGTATGGACGCACATTTACGCTTCCCGAGCCGATCATTCAGGATATTGGCTCCCGCGTAATGGGTCTTGACGATCCATCCAAGAAGATGAGCAAGAGCAATCCCAACAAGAACAGCTGCGTCCACATGATGGACACGCCGGAGGATATCCGCAAGAAGTTCTCCAGGGCCGTTACCGACTCCGATGGCCAGGTCCGGCACGACTGGGAGCAGAAGCCGGCAGTCAGCAATCTGATCGAGATTTATTCCGTATTCTCCGAGGAGGCCATCTCCGTCATAGAGAAACGGTATGAGGGCCAAGGATACGGCATGTTCAAGAAGGAATTAGCCGAGGCGGTCATCGAGAAACTTCAGCCGATCCAAGAGAAGTTCTATCAAATCGTGAATTCCTCCGAGCTCGATCGCGTCTTGATGAACGGAGCGAAGCGGGCTGCCGAAACCGCCAGCACAACGCTGCATGCCGCCAAGAAAGCGATGGGATTCGTCACGTTCTGAAAGAGCCGCAGGGCGTCCCCTTGATATCTGCATCCTCCTTCAGGAATCAGGTCAAGGGGCCCCCTGCTTATTTTTTATATATAACTCTGAGTATCTCTATTTCTCCCAAACTTGTAGGTAGCAATCAGTGATAAGGCCAAGGCAAAAGCCAGCAGAATCGCCACATTCAGAATAATGTCGTTCAGCGCGCCCCCTTGCTGAAGCTTGCCGAACGTATCGAGCAGCCAGTACTGCGGCAGGAAGTCGGCGATTCGCTGAACCGCTTCCGGCATCACGGAGATCGGGAATAAACACCCTGCCAGCAGCGAAGTTGGCATAATCACCATCGTCTGGATTCCGTTCGCCATCATGGTGCTGTCCGAGAACGCGACAATGACCTGCGATAAACTGACCGCGACCAGAGCGAACAGCGACAGAATCAGGAACATCTGCCACAACGGAATGCCTGGCTCGATATGAAAGAACCGGGTCATGACCAACAAGGTGGCGGCAATCTGAATCATCATCAGGACGATGTTTACGATGGCATTCGAGAAGACGTAGCTGCGGGCCGTAATAGGTGACGATAATAGCCTATAGTACGTACGGTTCTCGCGATCCCGGATTGTCAATGTCGATAGATTCACGGCGGAGAATAACATGAACACAATCAAGTAGCCGATCGTCCGGTTGGTCATATCATGATTGGCCGATTGATCCGCAATCGTAGCCGTAGATAATTGAAACGTTGAACTGTGATAACCGCTGTATAAGTCGTTAAACGCGGCGGTATCGCCACCCGTTATAACCCCCATGGATGAAATATTCTGGACGTACGAGTTCAGATACGATTTGACATACCCCGTAACCTGAGCTCCCTTAATCGATTCGAGCCGGACCGGCTCGGGTGCCCCCTGAATTACACCTTGGGCAAACCCCTCGGGGATGATCAGCACCGCGTCCAGCTCACCCGACACAATCAAGTCATCGGCTTCCGATTCCCTAATGACCGATGTTTCGGTATGTTCCAGGTGAGCAATAAAATCAATCGTATCCTGCGTGACCTTCTGTCCGACATCGTGATTCACGATGCCAATGGTAACGGCGGTCTCTCCGGCACCCTTGTAGATTAAGGTGGATAGCAGAATACCGACAATGGGAAGCGCAATAACGAGCAGCAGATTTTTATAATCCTTCGACGAGGTCAATATGGTCTTACGAATGAGCCAGAGCATATCCTTCATCATTACAGCCCCTCCCTTCTTCGCATCGAAATCATGGCTATGGCCAACAGCAGGACGGAAAAACCGACATTCAGCATCATCGCCTGCATGGCGGCCGACCCATTACCTGAATAGATGAGCTGCAGCAGAGCTTCATTGGACCAATGCAGGGGAGAGTATGTTGCGGCCTCCCTCATGAATCCCGTTGTGCTTGCAACCGGCGTATATCCTCCCCCAAAGAACGCAGCCAGTTGAATAATGACCATGATGACAGCCCCGGCTGCATTTCCCTTCAGCACATAACTGATGCCGAGCCCGAGGCTGAGCGCAAAGAGGATCTCGGTAAACAACACCAGGAATACCATGACCGGGTTCTCACCCCAATACGCATTGAACATATACTTGCTGATCAGCACAACGATGATGACAAATACAGCATTGATCGCGAGTGTGCCCAATATTTTCCCGGCAAAAATTTCGGCTTTCGTCACCGGTGAGGCCAATAGGCGCTGCGCGGTGTTTCGCTTTCGCTCACTATCGATTAATCCGCCTGCCGTCAAGGCGCTGTACAGAATGATCATCGTGGTGACTGCAATGGAAAAATAATCGAGTGAACCCGGCTGCCTCGCTCCCTGAATGGAAGCCTCAAGCACATAGCCCCTCCCTCCATCTTCCGCAATAAGCGGCCTGCTCTCATACTCCGGATCCATCTTCGCGGCTTCGGCTGACAGCCGGTACCGGTCGGCAAATGCGGACAGCATCCCCTGCACAATCCCGTTCTCTATGCTGCTGCGGCTGTTCCCCTCGTAGTTGATACCATTACCGTCTATTTCCACGTAACCGGTGTACCGGTTGTTTCTCACTTCCTGCTGTCCGTTCATGCCTGCCTTGGCCTGCTCAAAGAGCATGCCCGATGAACGCTCCGCCTCCTGCATGAATGCCTGCCATTGCTTCGTAAGCGCGGGTTCCGTTCCGCCGTCATGGTATAACACCCGGATGTCTCCAATCGCAGTACTGCCGTTAAAAGCGCTCGAAAGTGCCGTCCCCAGGATCAGAATGAGCAGCACCGGCGTTGCCAGCATGAATACCAGCATCCGTACCTCCCGGACGATCTTCATCTCCTTCAGCGCGATTCTCAGTACGTTCATATCCTTCCACCTCCCTCTTCCCTGGTCTGTTAATCCCGGAGACTCCTGCCGGTCAGCGTCAGGAACACCGTTTCCAAATTCGGCTCGGAGGCTTGAACGGAACGAATTTCGATGCCTTGCGCCGTGAATTGTTGAATGATTTTATTCAGGTTATTGACCTCTGCATCGGAGCTGATGTGCACGATATTTTCCTTCACTTCAACCGCTTTGACGCCTGCAATCTCCTCCAACTTGCTCACTTCAAGATGGGCGGCCGATTGTACTTCAATTCCGATATCCTTCTGGTCCGTGATGATAGCCTTCAGCTGTGCCTTCGTGCCCTCCGCTATGATCTTGCCGTGGTCGATAATGGCAATCCGGGTGCAGAGCTCCTCCACTTCCTCCATATAATGGCTCGTGTACAGGATCGTGCTACCCATCTCGTTCAGCTTCTTGACCGAATTCAGGATATAATTCCTCGATTGGGGATCGATGCCGACGGTCGGCTCATCCATGATGATCAGCTTCGGTCTGTGGGCAATCGCGCAGGCGATATTCAGTCGTCTCTTCATGCCCCCGGAGAAACTCTTCGGGTATAACTTCTGTTTGTCGCTGAGTCCGACGAAGGCAAGCGCCTCTTCAGCCCTGCTCTTCAGCTCCGAGCCTCTCAATCCATACAATCCGGCAAAAAAATGAACATTCTCATAGGTGGTCAGATCCTCATAAATCGCAACCTCTTGCGGGACCATGCCGATCTGCTGCTTCGCGAACTTTCGATGCTTCACCAGATTCTTGCCCAGGATATGAACCTCTCCCTTGTTCATGGGCATAAGCGACGATATGATGTTGATGGTTGTGCTCTTGCCAGCTCCGTTCGCGCCGAGGAAGCCGAAGATCTCGCCTTCCCGTATGTTCAACGACAACTGATCTACCGCTATGAAATCCCCAAACTTTTTCGTGAGTCCTTTGATCTCCAGCACGTTCATACGCGTTTCGCCTCCATATTCCATCCACGCATCAACCGGTGGACTTGAGTCTGCATTTATCGTACGAAAAAAGGATGACCTTGCGATAGTGCACAAGTTCATCCTTGCCCATGAGAATCTTCATGTTGTTGAGGACCCAAATCCTCACCCTTTGGGGGAAAGGAAGTCCCCTATGATCCGATCTCCTTAACTCACCAAATCAAGCTTACCGGGTGTTAGCTATAAGGAATTAAAGTGGTCACCGAGAAACCGCCGGAGCCATCCACGATCACGGTTCCATTGACGACCGCGGCGCGCTCCTCCATGCCTATGATCCCAAGGCCCTTGATGACCTTCCGTATGCCCTTGCCGTTGTCACTGACCTTGGCTTTGATCATGGTGCCCAGAACCTCAATATGTAACGAGACTGAGGTTGCGTTGGCATACTTCATCGTGTTGGTTAACGCTTCCTGGGTGTTATCCTGAATGATTTTCCACTGCAGCGGCGTGATCCGGTCCACATTACCTTCATGCGTCAATACGGTCTTGATTGTATGCTGAGCGGAGAACTCCTCCAGAAATAAACGCATCCGGTTGATGCCGAGCTGTTCCGTAGGCGGCTTCACATTCTTCAGGACCAGCCTGATGCTCTCAATGCCTTCTTTGGAGATCGATATGGCATTCTGGAGCAGCTCGGCGGACTTGTCCGGATTCGTTGCCATCAAGCGCTTGGCTGCTTCCATCTGAATCAATGCCCCCGTCATGGAATGCCCGATCTTATCATGAATCTCCTGCGACAGCCGATTTCGCTCTTCCAGCTTGAACATGTATTCAAACTGCCGGATGTACTCATTATTCTCGCTCAACCGCTGGGTCAACCGATCCAGTTCAAGGTGCATATGCTCACTCTGCTCCTGGTAGGATGCGACTCGGCTTACAAAAGTTCTTAGTATCGTGAGATAGATATAGGATAGAACGGATATAAAGACATAGGTAATGACAAGTTCGTGAGGCACCATAAGCGCTGGAACCAGCAGGGGGATCAGGATCATACAGCTCCTGCGAAGGTATAAAGACAGCAGCTCATACAGGTTCGCGGGAAGCAGCATGAACAACAGCGGATGTATGTAGAATGAGGAAGCCGCGACAACAAGAATAACCAATACCATGAGGCACGGCTGTGCATTCCGGCTCTTGAAAATATAGACCGATACGTTCACGGACAGGTAGAGAAGAATGACAAGGATATACCACTGCGTTATCGCAAGATCAGAGACATAAGACTGGCCGATCACATACAGGAACAGAACTGTTTTAAAGCCGATGATCCACGATTCGGCATAATTTCGGCGTTCGCTCACTTATTCACTTCCCCCGTCAGATAAAAAATCGCGATCTGGGTTCGATGCTCAAGACCTGTCTTGCTGAGAACCGAAGTGATGTGATTGGCAATCGTACCTTCGGAAATAAACAGCTTCTTCGAGATTTCCTTGTTGGCCAGCCCTTTGGCGATGAGCGCCATAATATCCAGTTCCCGTTCGGTGAATAGACTCCGGTCGAACTTGGCACCGGTGTCTTCCTTGTCCGGCTTCAGCCCGGATTTGATTTTATCCAGCACGACGTCCTGCAGCACATGATGGCCGTGGTACACGGTTTTGATCGCATCGCGAATCCGTTCCGGGTCGTTATTCTTCAGCAGATACCCCTTGGCGCCGTTCAGGATCGCATCGGTAATATATTCATCGTCATCGAAGGTCGTCAAGATCAGTGTCTTCGTCTGGGTACGCTCCGTGAGCTGTTTCGTGGCCTCAACGCCGTTCAGATTCGGCATCCGGACGTCCATCAGCGCCACATCCACTTCATGCGCTGCGCAATAGGCGACCGCTTCCTGGCCGTCTTCAACGGTCGCCACCACGTCGAACTCATCAAACGTAGCCAGAATGATTTTCATGCCTTCCCTGATAAAAGAGTTATCGTCCGCTATGATCACTTTAATCTTCAACTTACGTTCACACTCCCTTATTCAGGATTATACAGGCTGTCATCTTGAAGAACGATAGTATTTTATTGACCTGAGTAAAAGGGCGACCGTCACGATGCTAACCTTTGCCATGTTCCCAGCCACAGCGACCAACCTGCTTAAGCAGAGCAAAAAGCAGTGCGGGTATACACCCCACACTGCCTATTCGCACAAAAAAGAGAAGCGGGGACTCCATCGCTTCTCTTCTATGCTTAATGCATATAGGTACTTTGCCTGCTTCGCTAATTGATCAATTGCTTCACTAATTCGCGATTACGCTCCTTGAACACCTCGTTATGCGAAGAGACCATCGCGTACTTTCTGGCATCCGGCTCAATGAACTGCTTCGCACTGTTCACCGCGTTCGCGGCATCCTGGAAAGCGCCGGCAATGAGGTGCAGCTTCCCGTCAAAATGCAGGATATCGCCCGCGGCATACAATCCCGGTATGGAGGAGTTGCAGCTTGCGTTGCCTGCGATATAGTAATCATCCACCCGATGAATATCGAGCTTGCTGTTCTCCAGCAGCGACATATCCCGTTCATAGCCATGGTTAATAATCACTTCGTCCACGGCCAAATAGGAAACTTCCCCCGTCTCATTGTTGGTCAATTCTACCCGTTCAATCACCTCATGATTATCTGAAGCAATGAGCTTCGTAATCGATGTATTGAGATGGCAAGTGGCCCTGCTGTTCATCAACTGCTCGACCTGCGCTTCATGGCCTGACAATTCGTCCTTGCGGTAGGCCAGGTACACCTTCTTCGCTACAGGCTCCAGCTCGTTCGCCCAATCCACGGCCGAGTTTCCTCCGCCGGACACAATCACCGTTTTGCCCTTGAAGTGCTGCAGGGACTTCACCGTATAGTTCAGATTTGACACCTCAAACCGCTCGGCTCCTTCAATCTCCAGCTTCTGCGGATTCAGGATGCCTCCTCCGACCGCCACGATAACCGTTTTGGACAAATGCACGCCGGAATTCGCCGTATGTAATTCGAACAGCCCTTCCTCATTGCGGGCGATCGATTCAACCTTCTCGTTTAACAGCACTTCGGGATTAAACGTCAAGCCTTGTTGGACCATCTGTTCGATCAGCTTCGCACCCGGAACGGGTGTCAGCCCGCCGACATCCCATATCATTTTTTCCGGATAGACGTGAACCTTCCCGCCAAGCATGGGTTGATATTCTATAATCTTGGTCTTCATGCCGCGCAGTCCACTATAAAAAGCAGAATATAATCCTGCTGGTCCTCCACCAATAACCGTTACATCAAATATCTCTTTCCCACTCATGCATTTCACTCCCGGTCTATAGATTAAAAGGCTGCTTGTGATCACCTTGTAACGTAAATGATTATCATTATCAATTAGTATACGTTGCCTTCGTTCGTTTTACAATCAAACATTTAGAAAAAATTCATATTGTCACAATTTCGCCTATATATAGGTATGTAATACCCTGCCAATCTATATATGGATACTATTCGGATGAAACATGAATATTATTTAAAATTTCCATTAAGATATTTATTGACAACGACGCGGCCCCCCATTATATTTATGAATGAAATTGAGAATCATTATCGTTTGATAGCTAACTACTCTGGAGGTGAAATGATGATTCGCCTAAGTACAGATCGAATAAGCGTCGGTTACGGCGAGAATCTGATATTGAATCGTCTTAACGTTGATATTCCCGATAAAAGAATCACAACCATTATTGGGCCTAACGGCTGCGGCAAATCCACTCTTTTGAAGGCTGTTACCCGCATTATTCCTTACCAGTCCGGTGCTGCCATTCTGGATGGAGAAGAAATCGCCAAGATGAACACCAAGCTGCTGGCGAAAAAACTGGCCATTCTGCCCCAGACTCCAGAAGGACCGGGCGGATTGACAGTAGGCGAGCTTGTCTCCTATGGCCGATATCCTCATCAGCGCGGTTTTGGCCGCTTAACCAAGCAGGATATGGAAGTGATTGATTGGGCGCTGGAGGTTACCGGAACCCAGGATTACAAATATCGCTCAGTGGATGCTCTGTCCGGCGGACAAAGACAGCGGGTGTGGATTGCAATGGCACTTGCTCAGGAGACTGAAATGATCTTCCTCGACGAACCGACCACGTATCTGGACATGGCGCATCAGCTTGAAATCCTGGAACTGCTGGAGAGGCTAAATCTCGAGCAGGAGCGTACCATTGTTATGGTTCTGCATGATTTAAACCAAGCCGCCAGATTCGCTGATTACATTATTGCGATGAAGGATGGAGATATCATTCAGGCCGGAGATCCGGAAGCCGTCATCTCACACGATGTATTAAAGAAGGTATTCCATATTGATGCCGAGATCGGCCGCGATCCGCGCACGGCAAAACCAATCTGCATCACATACAATCTATTAAAAGGGGAAAAAGAGGATGTACTCACAACGAAGCAAAACGACACCTACGAAGAAACTACTCATCCCGTTTATAGCGCTGCTGCTCATTCTTAGTGCTTGCAGCAGCAAGCCTGCAGAGACAAACAGCAATAATACAGGAACGGCCGAAACACCTAAAACAGACCAAAGCGAAACTCCATCCGGGACCATTACATATGAATCCGAGAACGGACCCATCGAAGTGCCTGCCAATCCGCAGCGCGTGGTTGTGCTGTCCTCCTACGTAGGCGACCTGCTTGCACTCGGCGTCAACGTGGTGGGCGTTGATTCCTGGTCCAAAGCCAATCCTGCATTTGCGGACAAAATCAAGGATGCTGAAGAAGTGACGGATGAAAGCCTGGAGAAAATCATCGAGCTGGATCCCGACCTCATCATCGGCCTGTCCAATATCAAGAACGTGGATAAGCTGAAAGAGATTGCCCCAACCGTTACCTTCACCTACGGAAAAGTCGATTATCTGACGCAGCATCTTGAAATCGGCAAGCTTGTGAATAAAGAGAAAGAAGCTCAAGCCTGGATCGACGATTTCAAACAACGGGCGCAAAAAGCCGGCGAGGACATCCGTGCCAAAATCGGAGAAGACGCAACCGTATCCGTTATCGAGAGCTTTGATAAGCAGCTTTATGTTTACGGCGATAATTGGGGTCGCGGCACCGAAATCCTGTACCAGGAAATGAAGCTGAAAATGCCGGAAAAAGTGAAAGAAATGGCATTGAAGGACGGCTATTATGCCCTTTCCGCGGAAGTGCTGCCGGAGTATGCCGGCGACTATGTCATTCTCAGCAAATTTGCCGATGCCGATACGTCCTTCCAGCAAACCGAGACGTATAAGCAAATCCCGGCGGTGAAGAATGACCGCGTATTCGAAGCGGACGGAAATCGTATTTATTTTAATGATGCAACCACGCTGGAGTACCAGCTCGAGTTCATTACGGAACACTTTCTGGGCAACTAGGACATAGGCTGCCATTGCTCAGATTTTTTAGATTGAATACTCCAACTTTAAGATGAAAAGATGATTCCATGACAATGCCTACGAAACGGTCCATACCTTTTTCCGTTAAATTGATTGCGGGCATCATCGTATTTATGGGCATGTTTGTCGTTGCGATGGTGTTCGGCGCAGCTGAAACCAGCATCCAGGATGTGTGGTTTGCCCTTACCACTTCGATGAAGGGCGAGAAATTATCCCTCCTTCGCGAAATCCGCCTGCCCCGTGAGGTTGCCGCCATTCTGGTCGGAGCCGCGCTCGCGGTCTCCGGTACCATCATGCAGGGCATTACCCGCAATCCGCTGGCCGATCCCGGCCTGCTCGGCCTTACCAGCGGGGCGAATGCAGCGCTTGCCTTCACGCTGGCTTTCCTGCCGGCTGCCAATTATTTTGGCATTATGGTGGCCTGCTTCATCGGAGCAGCGGTCGGTGCCGTGATGGTCTTCGGCATCGGAGCCATGCGAAAAGGCGGCTTCTCTCCCTTGCAGATGGTGCTGGCTGGATCAGCCGTATCCGCATTCCTGTACGCCATCGCTGAAGGAATCGGCATTTATTTTAAAATATCCAAGGATGTGTCCATGTGGACAGCAGGTGGCGTGATCGGCACATCATGGGGGCAGCTGCAGACGATATTTCCGTTTATTCTCATTGGAATTATGATTGCTATCGTGTTATCAAGACAGCTGACCATCCTTAGCCTGAGTGAAGAAGTCGCCGTCGGTTTGGGACAAAATATTGCTGCTATCAAAGGCGTCCTGTTTGTCGTGATTGTCCTCCTGGCAGGAACCTCTGTGGCGTTGGTAGGGAATTTGGCCTTTCTTGGCCTGATGATACCCCATATCGTCCGCGGTATCGTCGGAACCGACTACCGCCATGTCATTCCGATGTCTGCCCTGGTGGGAGCTATCTTCATGCTGTTTGCCGACACAGTCGGACGAACGCTGCATGCTCCTTACGAAACACCCGTAGCGGCTCTGATCGCCATCATGGGATTGCCCTTCTTCCTGTTTATCGTACGCAAAGGAGGGCGGGGAATGTCATGATTCATCCATCGTTATTAAGAAAACAACGCATTACGTTTCTGGTCTTGTTGATCCTTACAGTGGTTACTGTCCTCGTTGGTTTGGGTCTCGGTTATTCGTCCGTTAGCTATGACCGAATGATTCCAACCCTGCTGGGCCAAGGCAGCTTCAAAGAGAAATTCATTATCTTCGATGTACGCCTGCCGCGCATGCTCATTACTTTGCTGGCCGGAATGGCGCTGGCATTATCGGGTGCCATTCTGCAGAGTATTACCCGAAATGATCTCGCGGATCCCGGCATAATCGGAATTAACTCGGGTGCCGGGGTCGGCGTAGCCGTATTTTTCCTGTTCTTCCCGATCGAAGCCGGCTCCTTTATTTACATGCTGCCCTTGGCGGCATTTATCGGAGCTGTGTTAACGGCCGTGGGCATCTACCTGTTCTCTTTCCGAAAAGGCGAAGGCCTGCAGCCCGTTAAATTGGTGCTTACCGGTGTCGGGTTCTCCATGGCACTCTCGGGCGTCATGATTGTGCTCACATCATCTGCCGAGCGGACTAAGGTCGATTTTATCGCCAAGTGGCTGGCTGGAGGGATATGGGGAACGGATTGGCCCTTCATTGTGGCGCTTCTGCCCTGGCTGATTATCCTGATTCCATTCACCCTGTACAAAGCGCAGCGCATGAATCTGTTGGGATTAAGCGATCCAGTGGGCATCGGCGTCGGCGTATCCATTGAGAAGGAGCGCATCGTGCTGCTTCTGGCCGCCGTAGCGCTTGCAGCATCCGCGGTGTCGGTCACAGGCGGCATCACGTTCATCGGACTCATGGGCCCTCATATTGCCAAAGCATTGGTTGGCCCGCGGAATCAGATGTACATTCCGATTGCCATATTGATTGGGGGCTGGCTGCTGCTGCTCGCAGACACGATCGGACGCAACATCGTGGATCCTGACGGTATCGCCGCTGGCATTATGGTTGCTATCATCGGCGCGCCGTATTTTGTATATTTGCTGCTTAAGAAAAAATAACCGTTATTCTCTTTCAACGGAACGCCTAATAGCCCCTATTGCACTTTTTCAGGTGTAATAAGGGCTATTTTGTATGCGGCGAATCGCTTCTCTTCATACATTGCGTTCATAAATAAGGTAATATGAGGATAATTATCCCAGTAAACAAAAGGGAGGTACTATGGAAAAATCAAAGGAAGCGATCGATTCAGTTGCAAAGCGATGGATGTCAACATTTCCTCTATGGATCATCGTGACGATCAGTTCACTATGCATGTTCTGGATATTTGACCTCTTGATCGACCTCTAAACATCCTATGTTTTAATTGGATTCACGGATTATTCCGATCCCTTGGGCTGTGTTCCTGGTATGCCTATTACTTACACATGTCATTATTATGCTTGTATTGGCTTGGCTATGGTAGCCGTCATTTCCGAGCTTATCTTCTCACAAAATAAAGAGGGCCCCGAATGGATGCCCTCTTTATCGCGCAGGTAATAAAAAAACCGTTCCGCCTCGCCTTGTCTTCACTTCTTACCCCGGTTGGCCGCTTCCTCCAGACGGCGGAACCGTTTCAGATCAGCCTTCCGAATCGGAATCGGCTCGCGGCGCAGCAGCTTCACCACGGCAATGATCATCATCAACAGCAGTACTGTGAACGGCAAGGCCGCAATCAACGACGCTGTCTGTAAGGCTTCCAGTCCGCCCGCATACAGCAGGACGCCGGCAATGGCTGCCATGAGCGTGCCCCACACGATTTTTGCCATTTGAGGAGGGTTCAGGCTGCCGTAGGTGGTCATACTGGCCAATATATAGGTTGCTGAGTCGGCTGATGTCACCAGGAACGTCAGAATGAGTATAATCGCCAGCACGTTCATGATTGAAGAAAACGGTAATTGGTTGAACAATTGGAACAGTGCCGACGTGACATCCGCATTAACGGCTGCCGCAATCCCGGTGTTCTCATGAAGATCAAACCAGATGGCGGTCCCGCCAAACACAGCGATCCACAGACAAGCAATGACCGGCGGCACGACCATCACGCCCACAATGAATTCTCGAACCGTTCTTCCCTTGGATACCCGTGCCACGAAAGCTCCTACATACGGCGACCAAGCAATCGCCCAGGCCCAGTAAAAGATCGTCCATTCCCGTACCCATGTGCCTTCGGCGTAGGGTTGGAGCCTCAGGCTGTACGATACGAAGTTTGTAATGTAATCGCCCAGTGCCAATGTAAAGGTCTCCAGAATAAAAACGGAGGGGCCACTAACAAACACAAACAATAAAAAAATGAGCGCCATAGCGAGGTTCAGGTTGCTTAAGTATTTAATCCCTTTATCCAGCCCCGTTGTCGACGAGATCATATAAGCAACGAAAATAAGCCCCAGCATTATTAACTGTAACCCGACACCGTTGTTAACTCCCATAATGGTGTTCAAACCACCGCTCATCTGCAGAACACCGAGTCCAATGGAAGTCGCGATACCCATGACCGTTGCAATAACCGCCAGGATATCAATCGTATTCTTCACACTACGCTTCGAGCCGGTGACAGGCTCAAGCGCTGTAGACACCAGCCCATCCTTCTGCTTACGGAACTGAAGAAACGCGATCACAAGTCCGACAAGGGCAAACACGGACCATTGGCTAACCCCCCAATGAAAAAAAGAATAGCCCATAGCCACACGTGCCGCGTCTACACCTTGTGCTTCGACGCCGCCGAAGGGTGTCTTAAAAAAATGGCTCATGGGTTCAGCCACACCCCAAAACACCAGCCCTACACCAAACCCCGCAGAGAACAGCATTCCGATCCAGGTGAAGAACGGATACTCAGGCTTCTCCTTATCTCCGCCAAGACGAATTGTGCCGTATTTACTGGTTGCCACCCAGATCAGAAATATAATAATCACAAAGATCGAGAGCAGATAGAACCAGCCGAACGTATTCGTCGTAAATCTGTACAAATACCCTGCCACTTCCCCGAAAGCTCCGGGCATAGCAGCCCCGAGAATAGCAAAAATGGCAATGATGACGGCCGAAACCGTAAACACGATGTTCTTGAATAAACTCCCTTTCATATGCTCCACCTCAGGCTATTAAGTCATCCATTCCTATACAGTATTTGTATTTAAACCAGAATTGATGTACTTAATCGGTGAATGTGTGCAGCAAAGGATAATTCTTGGATTGAGGCTATCTTGAAATACTATTCGTTGGGGACCTCTTGAGAATCGATATACAGTTGACCCAAAATAACCATCTGCTCAAGCAACGCTTCAAATTTCCGGCCAAATTCCGTTACCGAGTACTCCACCTTGGGAGGTACCTCTTGATACACCGTCCGTTTCACGATTCCGCTCTCCTCTAACTCCCGCAATTGCACGGTAAGCACATGCCTTGATACTTCTGGTATTCTCCGATGCAGCTCACCAAAACGCAGGGTTTCCTGAAACAGCTCATACAGGACTCGGGGTTTCCACTTCCCACTAATCATGTGCAAGCCCACTTCAGCCGGGCACCCATATTTCTCATCCTGATATGGCATATGTATTACTGAACCCCCTTGGTCATTGGTCATAAATAGATGACTATGTCATAAAATTCTGCGTACTTATCACAGCTTCCATTTTCAGATAGGCTATTGCTATCATCATACAGAAAGAGGAGATTCAATGAAACCATCCATTCCCGCAATCCAAGCCTGGAAGCCCGAGGATATGAATGCTGCATTTGCTGACGCGTATAACTCAGGGGATATCGATCAGGTGCTGGCGTTGTATGAACCGAACAGTATTCATGTCCACCGCAATGGAAGCTTGGAGATCGGAATTCATTCTTTCCGCCATACGCTGGAGGAACTGCTGCTGCTTCAAGGCAAGATGGTCTCCACCAATCTATACTGCATCCCATTTGAAAATATCGCTATGCTGCGTGCCCATTTTACCTTGCGTACCTCGGACCGGGATGGCCAACCTCTTCTGCTTCAAGGTTATACCTCCGAAATCGTGAGACAGCAACCTGACGGAAGCTGGCTGTACATCGTGGACCATCCGTTTGGTTCGGATGAAGTGGAATGAATAGTAAGATCCATTATTTCAGCGATACAAAAAAAGCAATCCGCCCTTGTCGTAAATAAGCGGATTGCTTCTTAAGATTCATTACATTATTCCTTTACGAATTCCTTCGTGCTGCGCACCGTATCGATTGGACGAACCATACCCTCGATCTGCTCGCGCTTTGGCTCCAGGAATGGAGGCAGGGACAACTTCTCGCCCAGCGTTTCATATGGCTCGTCACCCATGAAGCCTGGACCGTCGGTTGCAAACTCAAACAGAATTTGCGGTGCAACACGCGCATACAGGGACTGGAAGAAATAGCGGTCTACAAAGCCCGATGTATGGAACTGGAAGTCGTCCAGACGCTTGATCCAATGTTCCAGCACCGAGCGGGCCTCGACCCGGAAGGCCGCGTGGTGTACGGTGCCGAAGCCCTGCTGGGCTCTTGGAAGCACGGCGTTGTACTCGACAACCACCTGTGCGCCATTGCCGCCTTCACCTACCTCAAACAGATGAAGCGAACCTTCCTTGCCGATTTCAGTAAATTGGAGTACTTTCTCCATCATTTCCTTGAAATTATCGAAGTTGGATACCCGTACAAACACCGGGCCGAGTCCTGTAATTGCATGCTTCAGCGGAATTGGTCCTTTCTGCCAAGGAGTTCCTGAAGCCACACCCTCGTTGTTCTCATCGGAGATGAGCTGATACTGCTGATCGTCAAAATCAACAAAGGCGAGTGTCTTTTTGCCAAATAACTCTTGTATGCCTTGATGCTTCACATCCATCCGGTCAAAACGCTTGACCCAATATTCGAGCGCTGCATCGTTAGGGACACGGAACGAGGTTTTGTAAATCTCATCTGTACCATGTCTGCCCTGCGGGATACCCGGAAAATCGAAGAAGGTGATATCTGTGCCGGCACTACCTTTGTCATCTGCAAAGAACAGGTGGTATGTCTGAATATCGTCCTGATTAACCGTCTTCTTCACAAGCCGCATGCCGAGCACATAGGTGAAAAACTCGTAGTTCTTCTCGGCACTGCTCGTAATGGCTGTTACGTGGTGAATTCCTTTTAATCCGTTCATGATTAATTCCTCCATCTCTTATATTTAGAAAGTGTTGGCGCAACCTTCATAAATTATTATTTCGATTTAATATATCTTTAATTTAAGATAATAATATCACGACAATTCTGTTCCGTCAACCTTCTACAATCAAGATCTTATTTTAGCCGTGAATGATATACAAAAAACGGCCGGACATAAGACATCCAGCCGTTCCTTCTATTTCTTTCCTCATAAGAGAGAGACTCTCCATGTCCGTTATGCGCCTGTATTGGATAACCCAATGACAGGAAACAGCTCGATGCGTTGATGGGTCTCCTCGTGATACAACCATCCATCCCGAACATGGTCCACAAACAATATGCCGTTCAGGTGATCAATCTCATGCTGCATACATCTGGCCAGATAATCTTCGCCATCCAGAATTACCGTCTCGCCTTGGCGATTCAATGTCTTTACTTTAACCTTATTGGCTCTCTTCACATATCCGTAATACCCTGGATAAGAGAGACACGCTTCGGGGCCCATCTGTTCCCCGTCCAGCTCTACGATTTCTGGATTAATCAGCTCGATCAATCCTTCTCCGCAGTCCATGACAATAAGTCTTCGTAATATACCGATTTGTGGTGCGGCAAGACCAGCGCGCCCTTCGCTGTCATACAGCGTCTCTGCCATATCATCCAGAATCTTCAATGCTCTGGCATTTACGGTATCGACTGACCGGGCGATCTTTCGCAAGATCGGATCACCGAATGGCACAATAGCTTTTACCGTCATTCACTTAAGCCCCCTTAGTTCTAGAAGGAGGTTTATGCACCCATAAGTCACCTGGAGTACACTCTAAGGTTGTGCAAAGGGCATCTAACGTCTCTGCCTTCATCTGCCTGGGCTGGTTCGTCAGCAAGGCACTAATGGAAGCCGCTGACAGGCTGTAATTCGCCTTCTCTTTCATCAGCCGCGCCAAAGCCGCTCCCGACCATATCCCTCTCTCCGCCATCACATTACGTAGCATCCATTCGAGCAAAGGGTCCCCCTCCCGTTCCATTCAAATATTAGCTCACACCTTATTTTATTAGGTACCACCTAATATCTCAAGCCTATTATTTAGGGGTCTAACGAAAGTAGTTCTCTAAAGGGTCTTGATGACCCTTAGGGACACTTAATCGGAGACGAGTTCAGCCTGGACAATCAAACGATGCGTAGCCTCGTAGAGAGGATCGCAAGTGATCAGTGTAATTTTCCGTTCCTCCGGGTCTCCTTTCAGAACAGATACATCAGTCGGCTCTACGACGGAAATCTGATCGACTCGGTAAATCAGTTCACGGCCATCCGTTTTTATGATGACCTCATCGCCGTATGTGAGCTCATTCAATCGATTGAACAGACGCCCGGTCTTATGGGCGCGATGGGCTGCAATGGCGGTATTTCCGGCTTCTCCGAGTTTTGCCGTACCCGTTACGCGAGCAGCTGCATTCTTCATATTCGATTGAATTGCTCCCTCCAGAATGGGGAGCTCTAACTCCAACTTGCTAATGGTGATAATGCCGATAGGTGAATCTTCTTCATAACCGGCCTGCTCCTCTTGTACTGAATTTGTTGCCTCTCCCTCATCCAGGATACGGGAGAGCTCCTTGTAGTGAACAGCCACGTTATCCTGCGCGGTTCTCTGTTGAGCTTCAGCCTCGATTCGCGCTGCTTCCTTCAGCAAATCCTTCTGCTGGCGGTCCGCATTCCAGTCGCGAAGGATCGGATATAAAAACATGAGAAATCCAACAAGAATCAAGACAACCGAAATTTTCCGCATGAACAGCCGTCCCTCCTTACTACGATTGAAATTCAAATCCCCCTCTCCTGATACAAGCAGGGAGAAGGGGATATCATCATTTATTAACGTTTGTTACGCAGGCGGCTTAAGAAGAGGCCTGCAAGCATGAGTGCCAGTCCTCCGAGTTAAACGGTACTGGATTGCTCTCTCCTGTTTTCGGGAGCATCGCAATCGGGCCGCTTTCCGAATTGGTTTCATTATCCGGATTACGATTCGTATCGTTCTCAGGATGGTGTAGAAGGATCTTCCGACTCTGTAATCATACATGGTGGAACTCGACAATTTCTCTACAACAAACCAGATTAAGCCGGTTTGGATTCATTCCGCCCGAGCGGTTTACGCCTAGCACTCTTGGATCTCCCTGCAAGGCTGTTCCCAATCACACCGATAATGACAAGCGCTGCTCCGATGACATGATAATAAGCCAGATCTTCATTCAAGAAGGCGACACCTCCAAAGATCGTGACCACGGTGGCTAGATTGTTAAAGATGCCCATCCGGGATGCCTCCATCTGAGATAATGCGTAATTTGACAGTAGCGATGTTCCAAGTGAGGACAAAACGCCAAGGTATAGAACGGCCCATACGAAGGACGGATGCAGAAACGGGTCAAAATAATGTACGAGCGTCCCCTGCGCAGCATGTTGAGCGGCTGACATCAGGTTAAACAGCACGAAGCCGATCATCGACATGATGAACGTTATATCTAGTACCGACTGCTTCTGCGTCAACTTGCGGGCCATCACGCTGTATATCGCATTGGAAAGCGCCGATAGCAGAATTAGTACAATCCCGAGCGTACTTGATGTCTCGAAGGAAACGCCCTTCAGCACGAATATAGAGATGATCCCTGTCACTGACAACACGGTAAATAGCTTTTGTGCCCAGCTGGAGCGTTCCTTCAAAAACAGTGACGCCAAGAGCAACGTAAAGATCGGTACGGTAGCGTGGATGATTCCGGCCTCAGCCGAAGAGGTGTAGACCAAACCGAAGGTTTGCAGCGTAAAGAACAGGAATGGATAGAATATGGCCAGCGGCACGATGGTCAGCAGCCGTTTCAGATCCAGCTTGACCTTTCTACGGGCCATGAGGAGCGCAAGCGATGCAACAATGAACGAAATGGTGAACCGGTGTGCCAACGTATCCAGCGGGTTAGCAACGATCAGCGCCAACTTCACAAACATAAACGAAAAACCAATGATGACCGTATATCCTAACGCAGCGGCATAGGCACGGCTTGTATTCGATGTATTCATAATAAGTATATCTCCTTCATCTTCTCTATTTGAGTCCAACCAGGAAGTTGGTGCATTTGCTACTTATCTTACGGCATGAAGGACTTCGTTTCGATTTGAAATAATGCCAACTGTACCGATACAGTTGGCGCGATGAAGGAAGTAATGACAAAAAGGCTGCTTCCCATCATCCCAAGATGATAGGAAACAACCCCGCTATACTTTAAATCCTATACGTTTCATAACAGGTATAGGCCTGCCCCGTTATCAATAACAATACTCGTTAATTACGTTTAACGGAAATCCAGCCGTCGCCCTCCAGATGAAGCGTTGCGCCGAGCGCTTCTGCCATAAATCGGAGTGGGACGTAGGTAGATCCGTTGCTATGAACGAATGGAGCCTCCTGCAGCGTCACACTTTTACCGCCAACGCTGGCTGTTTTGGAGCCTACGGTCAGTACGATTTCTTCTCCTGTCAGATCATTGATGACTGTAATTTTCTTCGAGCCTTTGGCCCGCTTCACTTCGGCATCCAACTGGTCTGCCAGGTAACGAAGCGGAACGAAGCTCTGATTGTTCTTCTTGATTACACCATATCCATAATCATCGCTTGAGGGGCTAAGGAACATCGATTTTTGCGTGATCTTCAGATCATCCTTCAACACGTTATAGATGAGGGAATCCTTCTCAAAGTTCCGCAGTACTTGGCCTGGCGTCACCGTCCCGTTAAGGACGTCGAGCACGCCTTTGGTCGTGTCTACCTGATTGGCTTTGACCGCGCCACCGATGTTCCATACTTCACTCTCGGAATAAACCTTGAAGGACTTCAGCGGCAGTTCCTCGGAAGCCGGAAGTGCGACGTTCAGTTCCAGCGCACTCTTGCGTGTATTCAGCTGCTCATCGAAGAAATAGTCCAGCTTGAGTGTTGTATCCTTGCCGAAGACCGTTTTGGATCCAGGAACCTCCTCTAATAACTGTTTCTTCTGTTCATCGTAATTCACCATCAGCTCGCTCAATCCGCCATGAACCATCTCGTAAAGCGAAGCGACGGCTTCTTCCTTGGACTCTTGCGGCAGAAGCTCCACATCTTCGCCGTAGGTCTCGCCGATGCTGGTCATCATCGGATAAATAGCATCGTAAGCATCGCCTATCAACTGCTTCAAACCGGCTTCGTCCTTAAGTAAACTCTCTGCGAAGGGTTTGAACATATTCAGAATTTCCTCACCCGTCAGCTCCATATGGAGATGCGTCAGGTTCAAGCTTTCTCCGTTCACCTTCTCCTGAGCGGACTTCACCGCGATTGTCGATGGATTCGGGAAATGCTTCAGCACAAGCCCTGCCGCCTTCTTCACGACATCCTGAATCGCCTGCTCATACTGACTGGTATCAGGTAATCCGGGAACAGTTGTATCCATCGATAGATAGAACGGCTGCTTGGCGCCTTCCAATTGAATCGCCATTCCTTTGGAATCCATGGATATATGAAGTGGAATCTTCTTGTCCGAATATTGGACACTGCCCTGAATGGACACCGTTTTGCTATCCTGCACAATGGCATGATCCATATTCAGGGATAACGAATTAATGAGATCAATCGCTTCTTTATCTTCAGTCGATAGGGCCTTGTCTGATGGCACCACCTCGAATCGAATACTTGCCTTGGATTCGCTGGATTTAACATCAAGACTGGTAAGCAACGCCTTGTTGATATCCAGTCCTCCGACTGCCTGACATCCTGTCATGACAACCAGCACAGCTGCAACGAGTACAGTCAACCATTTGAACTTCTTATACATAACGATATTTTTCCCCTCCCAGGTCATAGGCTCATTTCTATTATGAGAAGGGAGGAAATGTTTGTAAATAGGTATTTAAGCCTCGTCTTATGCGCACACGCGGAAGGGTGCCCACAGATAGCACATATCGACATTTTGCTATACACTGGGAATGAAATGCTGATCGTAAAGTGCAAGTTCAACAGTCAACTTTTCAGCCGGGAAGGTTTGCAAAGGGGCTTTGAACAACCTGAACAACCTGAACAACCTGAACAACCTTATAAAGCGTGGTGAATCTCTTGTTTAAAATTATGTTAATCGAAGACGACGTGACCCTATTCCATGAAGTGCAGGAGCGCCTTTTGCAATGGTCATATGATGTTTATGGCGTCCACGATTTCAGCGCCGTACTTCAGGAATTTACAGCGGTTCAGCCCGATCTGGTCATTATTGACATTCAGCTGCCGAAGTTTGACGGGTTCCATTGGTGCCGAATGATTCGCTCCCACTCGAACGTGCCTATTATCTTCTTATCTTCCCGCGATCATCCGACCGATATGGTAATGTCCATGCAGCTTGGAGCCGACGATTTCATTCAGAAGCCGTTCCACTTTGATGTCCTGATTGCCAAAATCCAGGCCACTCTGCGTCGGGTATACAATTACAACACCGAACGGACCGAACTGAGAACATGGCGCGGAGCCACCGTCGAATTCGGTAAAAATACGATTAGCAGCCCCCAGGGCACCGCTGAACTGACAAAGAATGAAATGTTCATTCTGAAAATCCTTATGGAGCGGAAGAATCAAATCGTCAGCCGGGAGGATCTGATCAAGAGCTTATGGGACAACGAGCATTTTGTCAGCGATAATACCTTAACGGTCAACGTCAATCGGCTGCGCAAGAAGCTGGAGCCCCTCGGGCTTGACCCTTACATCGAAACCAAGGTGGGACAAGGTTATATCGCCACAGAAGAGGCCCATGCATGATGATGGCCTACATCCGGGAAAGACTAAGCTGGATTCTGTTCTTCCTGTTTCTGCAGCTGCTGTTCCTGTTCATAGCCGCCGTGGACTCCCAGATCCCTTTTCTGTCCATCCTCTATATCGTTTTTTTGTCGACATTGTTCTTTATCGTGTTTCTGGTCGTAAGATACAATCGGGAAACCAAGTTCTACAAAAGCCTCCGGGCGTGGGATGACACCTACGATTTAGCCGCCATCAGCGAGCCGGAGCACCCCTTTGAAGCGATTGCAATGGATATGCTCTCCCTCCAGACCGAGCGCTTCAAGAAGGAATCCTCCATGCGTCTGACGGAGATACAAGGGGAGAGGGACGAGCTGTTATCCTGGATTCACGAAGTGAAAACGCCGCTCACCACCATGCAGCTGATGATCGAGCGCATGGAAGATGAGACGTTAAAAGCGCAGCTCCAGTATGAGTGGCTCCGCATCCACCTGCTGCTTGACCAGCAGCTGCACCAGAAGCGCATCCCCTTTATCCGGAATGATCTGTTGATCGAGGTAGCCGCGCTTGAGCCGATCATCTTCCAGGAAATACGTGCGCTCAAGTCCTGGTGCATGCAGAAGGGCATCGGATTTGACGTTTCCCTTGAGATAACGGAAGTGCTCAGCGATGCGAAATGGCTGGGCTTTATCATCCGCCAGCTGTTGACCAACGCGGTCAAGTACAGCAACGCTTCGGACATCATCATCGAGAGCGATCTCACGGATGATCATGTCAGACTCACCATTCGGGATTCCGGACGCGGCATCGATCCGAAGGACATGTCCCGGATTTTCGACAAAGGCTTCACGTCAACCACCTCGCATCAGGACAGTGCCGCAACCGGCATGGGGCTGTATTTGACGCAAAAGGTTGCCGATGCTCTGTTGATCCAAATTCAGGTGGAATCGAAACCAGGCATAGGTACAACCTTCACCTTAATCTTTCCGAGACGGAATGATTTTGTGAGCATGACCGGCATGTGACAACAATGTCACATGCTTTTGCGCTTTGTTCGGCGAATCGAAGGAAAAGGCCCCTCGACTCCTTTATGATAAGGACAGATAACAAAGGAGTGAGTGAAATTGGCAATTCTTGAAGCAAACCAAATTCATAAAAGCTACGGGAACAAATTCAATAAACAGGAAGTGTTGAAGGGCATCGATATCCGCGTGGACAAAGGCGAGTTCGTCAGCATCATGGGCGCATCGGGCTCAGGGAAAACCACGCTGCTGAACGTGCTCTCCTCAATCGATAAAGTAAGCCTCGGCAGCATCAAAATCGAGGGCAAAGAGTTTACGGGCCTCAAGGAGAAGGAGCTGGCGGAGTTCCGAAAGCACCATCTGGGTTTTATTTTTCAAGAGTACAATCTGCTGGATACATTGACCGTCAAGGAAAACGTGCTGCTGCCCCTCTCCATTAAGAAGGTATCCAAAAAGGAAGCCGATCAGAAGTTCCAAAGAATCGCGACCGAGCTTGGCATCTATGAACTCAAGGATAAATATCCGAACCAGATCTCCGGGGGACAGAAGCAGCGGACTTCCGCGGCCCGTGCATTTATCCACGATCCGAGCATTATTTTTGCGGATGAGCCGACGGGAGCGCTGGACTCGAAGTCCGCATCCGATCTGTTGAATAAGCTCAGCGAATTAAATCAGAAGATCGACTCCACGATCATCATGGTTACCCATGATGCCGTGGCCGCCAGCTATTGCACTAGGGTGGTCTTCATTAAGGACGGACAGATCTACACCCAGCTGAACAAGGGCGAGCAATCCCGGCAGGCCTTCTTCAATGACATCATCAAGACTCAAGGCGTGCTAGGCGGTGTTCAGAATGAACATTAATTATCTGATCTACCGGAATTTGAAGAAAAATATCAAGAATTATTATCTGTATGTATTTGCGCTGATCTTCAGCGTGGGTCTGTACTTCGCGTTTGTCACGCTGCAATATGATCCGGCGATGGATGAAGCGAAAGGCTCCGTTAAGGGAGCGGCTGCGCTTGGCGCAGCCTCCGTGCTGTTAGTAGCCATCGTGGCGATATTCCTGCTGTATGCCAACACGATTTTCATTAAGCGACGCAGTAAAGAGATTGGACTGTTTCAGCTCATCGGACTGACCAAAGGCAAGATATTCCGAATCCTTAGTGCAGAGAACCTGATTCTGTATTTCGGCTCGATGGTCATCGGCATCTTTGCCGGCTTCGCGGCTTCACGCTTAATCTTGATGATTCTGTTCAAGGTCACCGGTGTTGATACCAAGGCGGCTCTATCCTTCTCCAGCGAGGCGATGATCCAAACCGTCATTGTGTTTGCCGTCATCTACGTGCTGATTATGATCATGAATTATACGTTCATCAAAAGACAGAGCATTCTGTCCCTCTTCCGCGCGGTATCGACAACCGAGAACCAAATTAAGAAAATGTCCTTCGCCGAAATGTTGTTCGGATTGCTCGGCATCGGACTCATTCTGCTCGGTTATTATGTGTCGACCAAGCTGTTCAGTGGTGATTTCACCACCATGAACGAGCTGTTCATGGCTATGATCCTAATCTTGGGATCGGTTATCATCGGGACTTATCTGTTCTATAAAGGGTCGGTCAGCTTTCTATTCAACGCAATTCGAAAGAGCAAGGGCGGTTACTTGTCCCTGAATGAAGTGCTGTCCCTCTCCTCCATCATGTTCCGCATGAAATCGAATGCGCTGCTGCTGACCATCATTACGACCGTATCCGCACTCGCGATCGGACTACTGTCACTCAGCTATATCTCATACTATTCTGCGGAGAAATCAGCCGAGCAGAGCGTGCCCAATCACTTTGCGGTTGCGGACCAGAAGGATTTTTCCGCCTTTATCCAGGCACTTACGGATGAAGATATCGAATTTAAGCAGACCGAACGGGACGTAATCCAGGTGAATGCGGATCTATCCAACATTATCGGGGCCAGCCTGGAGGTATCTGGGCAAGTGGATTCCAGTTCCATGATCATCCCGGTCATCAGTGATGCCAGTGTAGAGGGCATTGATGTTTCCCCCGAGGAGACGCTGTTCACGGGATACAGTGACGCGATCCAGCAATTTATGGCGATTCAGACTACAGGAGAAATTGAATTCATAAGCCCTAAACAAAGCATTAAGCAGGAGCTAATCGGCTTGGACAAAGAATCCTACGTATCCTACTATTACGCAAGCGGCGGGCTGCCGACGGCGATTGTGGATCAGACCGTATTTGATAAGCTGGTTCAGGATCTGGATCCGAAGATCCAGAAGAAGACCAATGTCTATCACGGCATCGATATTGTGGATCCAATCGCCATTGATCAAGCCAATCAAATCTTTAAGAGCCTCGGCATTAGCGAGCGAACAGGGAACCTCTCTCAGACGGAACTGGTCTTCAACCAGAAGAGCAATATGGGCTTGATGATGTTCATCGTGGGATTCCTGGGACTTACCTTCCTGATTACTTCAGGATGCATCCTGTACTTTAAGCAGATGGATGAAGGTGAAGAGGAGAAGCCGAATTATACCATTCTCCGGAAGCTGGGCTTTACTCAAGGAAACCTGCTGAAGGGGATTCAGATCAAGCAGCTGTTCAACTTCGGCATTCCGCTGATCGTCGGGTTGTCCCACAGTTACTTTGCCGTTAAATCCGGCTGGTTCTTCTTCGGAACCGAGCTGTGGCTGCCCATGGTCATGGTTATGCTGTTGTATACGGCGCTGTATTCCATATTCGGGTTGTTATCGGTTATGTTCTATAAACGGGTAATTAAAGAAGCGTTATAAGCGAGGTGCATGGTTGGGCCCCAGGAATGATTCGGGTTCCATCCATGCATTTTTATTTTTTTAGTAGGGAGATCTCTAGAGACCCGAGAGAAAGCAACTTCGGAACATTCCAATCGTGGACACCTTAAGGTGTGAAAAAACGCGGATTACCATTCCAACGCTCTGCAGCTCTTCTGCAGCTTCCGAATATACACAATCTGGCCGATATGATAGGCATTGTGTAGGGTAGCATTGCTTATGATCTCCCACCACTTGGCCGGTTCCGGAAATCCGTTCACTTCCTGCTCAAGCTTGGTCTCGGACAGCAGTTCTTGCCACTGCAATAAGACCGCTATCAATCGGTCTCTCAACTCTGCAAAGGTTGCGTTATCCGGAATGATGAAGCTTAAATGATTGTCTCCAATAGAGGGCACGGCATCAATCCGCGATTCACGGTACCTGGACTGCCACGTTTCATTCCAATACAGCAGATGCTGTATGATCTCAACAATGCTGTGACTATCGTTGGCAGGTGTCCAGAACGCTTCATCCTCGGTCAAATGTTCCACAGATTGCTGGAACGGGATATGCCAGCTGGGATCATTCGCATTCGCCAACAGTTGATTCATTAGAACATCCTTTGCATGCGCCATGGGTCATTCACTCCTTCATGCGCCCGGTAATGAGCAGCATCACAAATCATGACTAATTTTACTATAGGATGAAGTCCTGTGATTCGCAGAAAATGATTAAAATTATTCTTTCTCGGCTAGTCCCGCACGCATAGAATCTACCTCACATGGAACATGTCCAAATCATACTGCGCCGTTGGCGTATCATTCTTGAAACGCAGCTCGATTTTCTCCCCGCTTCCCTTGCATAGGCCCACCGTAATCTCAAAATAGCTTGCCCCATGCATCGCATCAACAGGACTTGCATGATGGTCTTCCTCCGTTATCGTTGTCCGCTCGTTGATCGATAGAATCCGTTCGCAGCCAAAAGAAGGATAAGTCTCATGATATATATCCTGAAGTGATAATCGGATAACCGGGTATAGCTGCTGCAGCATGGCCTTCTCGAGCTGCTGCTCTCTAGACTTGTCTTGTGGCCGTGCGTAGGCTGCGCTTCCTACCGAGCCGAAGATGAGGAGGCCGCTTAGAAGCAGCAGACAGAAGGTTAATTTTGGCTTCACGTGCATTCACCTTTTTCGTTTTTCTGCTTAGGGTTTCCTATTGGAAGCCTATATAGTCCTCCTTGCATTTTCGTTCATGCATACCAAAAAAGACTGCCTCAGCGGCAGTCTTACATGACTTTAAATCTTTGATGAATGCACGACAGCATGCCCGTCGTTCCCGTCCCTTTCCTTTTTCCCAACCAAGAAGTGATACAGCACAATACCCGCAGCCAGCAGGACTGCCATTGCAATGTACATGCCCCGGAAGCCGACAAGCGGTGTCAGGAAACCAAGTATAAAGGGCCCGAACCCGATGCCCACGTCCACAAATATATAAAAGGTCGACGTCGCAAGTCCAATCCGGTGAGCCGGTGAACGCTTGATGGCAAGGGCCTGGGAGCTGGATTGCGTCGTACCGTAGCCCAGACCGACAAATACGGCCGAGAGCAGCAAGGTCAGACCGTGGTGGGCTTGACTGAGCAGCACCATGCCGATTGCAAATGAAAGTATCGCAGGATACATCACCACGTTGGCACCTCTTTGGTCAAACCACCGGCCCGTGAACGGTCTCGACAGAATGACCACAATAGCGTAGACAATAAAGAAATAACTGGCTATTTCGGTCAAACTGATCTGTCCGGCAAAGATCATGAGGTACGTTAAAACGCTGGAATATCCGAAACCCATGACGAAGCTGACCAGCGAAATCGGTAATGCTTTCGGTTCAATAAAGTTGGATAGTTTCAATCCTTGCAGATCCTTCTTTTGCTCAGCGGTCAGCACCAGCTTCGGTATGTTCATAAAGAATGCGGACAGCAAAGAGAGAACACCCAGTACAGCGCACAGCGTGAAGTTGGCCATCATCGTAGCATGTTCGTTAATCATCAGACCAATAAAAGGGCCAATGGCCGATGCGATAATGATACTCACGCCATAATAACCCGTACCTTCACCCCTTCTGGAGTTCGGAATCAGGCTGGCTGCAATCGTGCCTGTTGCCGTTGAAGCGAGTGCGAAGGCTATGCCGTGGAAGAACCGAACAATGAGCAGCAAGCTCAGGCTGTTCACAATGAAATATAACCCGATAAGAACGCTAAAGGCGATCAGACCGGTAAAAAGAAGTTTTTTGCGCCCGACCCTCTCAATGATGCTGCCTCCGATCAACCGTCCAATCAATGCGCCCACAACAAAAATGCTGGAAGCCAAGCCAGCCATTCCTGTTGATGCATGAAATTCATTCTTTGCATACGAGGACATAATGACCACTAATAAATAAAAACATAAAAAGAGCAGGAAATTGACGCCAAACAAAATCAAAAAATCCTTGCTCCACAATCGATCTCGCGAGTCTGCTTGCTCCAAGTTAATCACCTTTTCTAATAATGTTGTCTCTGACCGTCTCCATCACACGAATAACCGTGGCCTGTTCCTCAGCAGAGACACCTTCCATGATCTCCTGTTCATATTGGTCGAACACCTTACGGACTTGTTGGACAACGCCAACTCCCGTCTTGGATAGCTGAATGCGCTTCTCCCGTTTATCACGCACCGGAATTTGCTCCACGTAGTCCAGCTTGATCAGCGCGTTCACGGTTCGGGTTACCGTGGGCTTCTCCACGTACAGCATTTTGGATAGCTCCACCAAGGTCATCGATTCATAAACATCCAGATAGTACATAATGGACCACTGGGCATAATACAGGTTATAGTCTTCAAGCTTACGGTTCAGCTCATTGACGAAAGGGCGATGCAGCGTAAAGTATTTATGGAAAAAATGTCTGTGGGCGTCCATTTGATACCTCCATCCAAAATGGTTACCTTGGGTAACTATTTATTGATTATAAAGAAGATCCTTTGCATTGTCCATCCCAATTGATTTCCAATTACAAACGCTAGCCGCTTGCGAATCAGCATAACGACGCTTATTCTCCCTGTTTCAGAAGTGATCTATTCGTTTCTTGCCGCTTCCGGGAGCGAACATCGGGCAACAAAAAAACGCCCTTGGGCGATGGAAGATAAAACAACCATCTAAGGGCGATTTTATGTAAGTTGATTGATAAGGGTCTAGCCAATATCACTGATCGAATCGGAGATGGGCCCGGATACATCGAACAGCCTGCCCATATAATCACTCAGCAGGATGCCATCCGGGTCCAGCTCTTCCCGAACCGCACGGAATGCTTCCCACATCGGATAGAGCTCCTTCAATTGAGCAGCCCCAAGATTATGCATTTTCCCCCAATGTGGCCGTCCGCTATACCGGAGGAAGATGCGCTCCATCGCGCTGAAGTAATCTTCATACGGCATGCCTTTGTACATATGAATCGCAATATAAGCGGAATCCCGGCCAAATGCGGGGCTTAACCATATATCATCGCCCTTGGCATAGCGGCATTCCACAGGAAAATGTACTTGAAACTTGCTTCGCGATAGCTCTGTACGCATGTCTTCAATAACCGCATTCATCGACTCTACCGGAATGTTATACTCCATCTCGTTGAAACGAATGAGCCGCTGGGTCGCAAACAAACGATGGCTGTAATTCACTTTACGCCCCAGCGGAACCTGTGACGCCGAGAAACGGCTGACATACGGACTTGCCTTTGGCACCTTGCGGCACAGCTCCGAGATTAGACCGAAAAGGGTATTCTCCACCAACACTTCACTGACATAATCCCTGATCCGATGTTCTGTCACTTCTTGATCCGTCTTATTCATCAGCTTGATCTGGCACGGCTCCGCATAAGGGAACCAATAAAATTCGAAATGACGGTTCTCTTCCGCTAATTGAGCCTGCTGCTTCAAGCATTCGTCGAGTGGCACTCTCCTGCTTTCATATTCTATTTTGTAATCCGGCTCAAGCCTCAACGTCACTTGCACGATAATGCCGAGTGCACCCAAGGAAACCTGCAGCGCCTTGAACCCATCGGGGTGCGACTCCCTACTGCACTCCAGCACCTCGCCTGTGCCAGTGACCACCATAAGTCCGACAACCTGCGTTGATATATTCCCGAATTCCCGGCCCGTCCCGTGCGTCCCCGTACTAATGGCACCCGCAATGGATTGCACATCAATATCCCCTAGGTTCTCCTGTGCCAGCCCATGCTGAAAGAGCAGCTCGCCGAGCAGCTTCAGCTTCGTCCCCGCCCACACGGTAGCTGTCCTGGCTTCTGCGTCGACATGGACCAGTCCCTGCATGGCGTCCAAGCAGACCAGGCAGTCCTCGGATGCAGCAATGGGAGTAAAGGAATGTGCTGAGCCGACCACCCGCAGCCGCCTGCCCTCCTGCCGGCACATCTGAACCATTTTCACCACTTCCAGAATGGATGCAGGATACAGCACCGTTCTTGGATTCGCTCGCACCGATCCCGACCAATTGGACCATTGGACCTGCTTCATAGAAAACACTCCCCCATTCCACGGTAGGTGGCATATTCACCCACGATACGGCCTTGCGAGACCGCATACAGCACCTTAAATCGTTCGCACAGTTCTCCGGCCTTCGCATGACGGAAGAACACCGGATCTCCCAGGCCGAGCTTCACAAGGGCAGGCAAGCGTAGCGGCGTTTGGACCTCACCGGCACCCTCCAGCGGGAACAGCTCCAAACCCTCAGGCAAATAGGGCTTCGCCAGCTTATCCTTATCCGCTGTTCCCGATGCAGTGTATCCCCCGCCCATACAGGTCACGATCCCTGCCTTCGGTATCCGCACCACCTCTATGGCATAAGCTGCTGCCGGCTTATAACGGAATGACGCATAATGGTCGAACAGCCCCGGCGCATAGAAACCCGATCCGGCCGTAATCTCGGTTACCCACGCTTCCTTCCGGGAGCTGTCCAAACTTCCGGTTCCTCCTGCGTTGACGAAGCGGAGCTGGATATCCATGGCATTAAGCCGCTCCACGACTTCCTGCCTTCGCTTGGCGGCCTCAATGATGGAGCGGCTCTTCAGCCACCGGACCATCGTATTCTTTACATATTTTCCGGCTGCGTTATCCCCGACGCCTGCCACCTGCGCCTCGTATCCCATGATGCCGTCCAGTCGAAGCCAAGGGGAGCGAATGATTTGCTCCACTATCGGGTACATGCCCTCCCACGAATGGACGGGTGATCGCCATACACCGAAGTGGAGGCCGGGATAATGTACCGACATATCCAGATCGATGCATATCGGAGTAACGGTACTCTGTTGTTTGGCGAACTGTTCGATGTGCTCGACATGCTCCACACTGTCCACCATTAAGGTAATCGAACGGCCTTTGCTAACCAGATTCACGATGGATTGAATCGCTTCCGGCTGCCACTGCGGATAGCCAAGCAGCAAATCATCGAAGCCTTGTTCTGCCAGAAATACGGCTTCCGCTGCGGTATAACACATGATCCCTTGGAAAATGGAATCCGAATTCAGGATACGATGCATGACATCCACGGAGCGGATCGACTTGCTAGCCAGCCGTACCTTCTTGCCTCCTGCAGCCCGCGCAATCGCTCGTGCATTGTCATCCAGCATGTCCAGATCCACCAAGGCAAACGGCCTCGGGATTTCCGCGAATATCTCTTTATAGTATTCGTATGTCGACATCCCTTTATCAACACCTTCCCGTTTCCCCTCACACCTATGCCACATGATATTCTCGAAGGCAGCGGATTATCCTTCCGCACACCACCATCCACGTAAATAAAAAAAGCCCAGCCGGTGGTTGGCTGGACGAATTTATCGTATAGGAAATATAATGCGTCCCCGTTTCTTGAACCGTGAAGTATGTTGAAACTCTATACATCCCGAAGGAGCCTACCGGCCCTACACACTTGTCGCAGCATATTGACGACCGAGCGCCTGCATCCGTTCCGCAATCGCATGCTCGATATCGCGATCCAGCGGCAGTTGTTCCGAGGCGTAGGGTGCCAGCAGTGGATGATCACCAATCATTACCGCGTGCAGCGCATGCTGGAACATCGTGATATCATTGGCATCGTTGCCAAAGGCAACATACTCGCCCTCCTTCACGCCCAGCTGCTGAAGCCCGCTCCATTTATGTATCCCCTTAGGGCTGATATCCAGCACATTTTCCCCACCATGCACGTGAACAACGACATCCATCTGTCTCAGCCTCTCCTCTACTTCCGCCATATGGTCCGAGGTCAGCATCAATATTTTCACAACCGAAGTCAGCTCCTGGAGCGCCACGTTCTTAGCCAGCTTGTTCGGATCCAAATTTAGCAGAATCGGATGATCCGCAGGACCGGTATAGGCATAGTCCCATTCTCCATCAATCAAATAGCTTACGTTATACGTTGTTAACAGCTGAAGAAGGCTCGGAAGCACCTCGCTTTCAAAGCCCGCCGTGCAGACCACATTTCCCTCTGCCGCTACCATCGAGCCGTTGCCTCCGATCATCGGGTAGTGATGAACACGCTCATGAAGGACGGGAAGCAAGTCGCGAATCGGCCGGGCGGAAGCAAAAATAACCTCATGCCCTTGCGCCACCAGCTCCTCCAATGCCTTCAACAACTCGTTCGAAACCGGCTGCCCTTTAAAACAGATCGTTCCGTCCAGATCGAATACAAATTTCATGCCCTTGCCCTCCTGTATCTTCTCATTGCTCTTATCATAGCAGTTGATCGTATAATGAGAAGGACATTTGTCCAGAAGAGAAAGGAGCAACCCAAAGACCCATGAAAATACTTCATGATGCACCCTTGCTGAGAGCCAAGCTGGAGCAATTTCAATTCGAGAGCATGCTGGATCTGAGCAAGCCTGTGCCTTTTACATTGCAGCAATACGAGCCTGGCGAGATCATTCTGCATGAAGGCTTCGCCATGAATTCCCTTTTGTTCCTCGTACAAGGAAAGATCAAGGTGACCTCCAGCATCGAAACCGGTAAATCGCTTCTTCTGCGCTTTGGCCATCCTTTTTCCATCATCGGGGATATTGAATTGATTCGAAGCGTCCCGGTCCAATCCCAGATTGAAGCCGTTAACGAATGCCTGTTCATCGGGCTGTCCTTTGACTATATTAAGCAACATGAAATGACGAACGCCCGCTTTACATCCACCTTGCTGGATCACCTGAGCTATAAACTTCAGACCTGCACGACCGCTTCCCGCGTCAATCTGTTGGCATCCGTCGAGAACCGGTTTGCCAGCTACCTCATGTCCACCCTGTCGCCGGTGTCCAATCCTTCCTTTGGGATGGAGCTGAAGACCGACCATATCGGGGAGATTGCCAGCTTGCTTGGTACCACGCACCGACATTTGAACCGGGTGATGCATGCCTTCGCCCAAAAGGGGGTCCTGGAGCGGAACGGACAGACCATCCGTATTCTGGACTGGAACGCCATGGAGGTGGCATCGAATGGGATTCGCTATGAGTAGATCGCCCGGCCGAAACTTTTTTCTCAAGTTCTTGTAACGAATCGGCCATGGGCCGGTCATATAGGCAAGGAGGTGAATAGGTGACGGATTTGCACCAGATCTACCATCAGCACTTTCAAGACGTGTATCGGTTCCTGCTGTCGCTTAGCAGAGATGAGCATGTTGCGGAAGAACTTACACAGGAGACGTTTTTCAAAGCGCTGAAGCATATCGATTCGTTCCAAGGTACGTGCAAGCTTAGCGTTTGGCTCTGCCAAATCGCTAAACATACATACTTCTCCTACCTAGATAAGCAAAAGCGATATGAGCCGGCCCCGCAAGTCGAGCACAGCAGCGGTCTGGATATCGCATGGCAAACCGTCGATAAAGCAGAGGCTTTCCGAATCCACCAAATTCTGCACTTGATGGACGAGCCGTATAAAGAGGTGTTCACGCTGCGGGTGTTCGGGGAGTTGTCTTTTGGCGAAATCAGTCAGCTGTTCGAAAAAACTGAGAGCTGGGCAAGAGTCACATTCTTTCGAGCCAAGCAAAAAATTCAAAGCCTGTACAAGGAGGAGAACCGACCGTGAACCGAGTTTCGTGTGGTATTATTCAGGATTTGCTGCCCTTGTACTATGATAATGTGTGCAGTGCTGACACCCAGGCCCTGGTAGAAGAGCATCTGGCGGATTGCCAGGCTTGCCGGGAGGTGCTGAGCAATATGAGTTCCCCTATGTCATTGCCGCTACAAACGATCGAACATAACAAGCTGGAGGGTGCCGGATTGCAGCAGGTTGCCGCACAGTGGTCACGCACCAAATGGATCTCGTTTGCCAAAGGCTTATTGATCACTTGCATAGCTGGTGTTCTCCTAATCTTGGCTTATGTGGGTTTGTTTAAATGGAACATTATAAGCGTTCCTACCCGCGTTATCCAAGTATCCGATATCAGCCAGCTGAAGGATGGGCGAATTGCCTATCATGTGAAGATGACAGATGGCTACAACGTAAATCAAGCCAACTATGACACGGATGCCGAAGGAAACTTGTACGTGACACCCAAGCGCCCCATCTTCAAGTCCAAAAAGTTCGCGGATATGGGACTGTCCAACATGTACTACACCAACGATATCGCAGAGAGAAATGCCTATGAAAAGAGCTTTAGCGATGGCGTTCAGATCAAAGCCCTCTATCTGGGAACGCCCGATGACCGGATTCTGATCTGGGAACAAGGCATGGAGCTGCCTGCGGCAAGCGAGTCCGTCGAGATGCAGTTTAATAGCGAGGGAGATTGAAAAAAAGAGACCGCCATGGTAGCCTTTGGGGCCCCGAAGCGGTCTCTTGTTGAACCTCAAACCGTCGTAACGGGTCTATGCAATAATCTCCACTCGATCCAAGCGTAGACCAAGCCGACCACCCCGAACAGAATAATCGCGGTGCTGACATGGAGCTCATATTCTTGTATGAATCGAGCCTCATAGGATTCATAGAACAGGAAAGCCCCAGCCCCGGCCCACAGCACGGCATACAGCACGGCATACAGCAGAGCATACAGGATGAGGGAAGCTCTAACCCATCGAATCATGCCGATTAGCCACGATAACGGGAGCACGATCACCGGATATAGGATCGAGGATAAGAAGATCGGGATGATCACCAACACCAGACCCATATTACGAAGGCCGTAATATTCCGTTGTTGCAATCTTATAGCCTTCGATATACTCCAAGCCTACGATCGTACCGGTAAACATCAATATAAATACGAACCACAACACGAAATATTTAGCAACCCGCAAGATGTACCCCACCTTGTCCGTTTATGTCATAAACGGTATGGACCGAAAAAGGTTGCGTTTAATCCATTTCATCTCAATAAAAGTGCTGTCAGCTTACTCCGCAGGTTCACCAGCCGCTTCCCAGCGGTCGATTTCCTTGCGCACCCGAGGGGCGACTTCGGTTCCCAGCAGTTCAATGGCTCGCATGACTTCATCATGAGGCATCGTTCCCACCGGCACGTGCAGCATGAAGCGGGTAATGCCCACATGCTTGCGTAGGTGAATGATTTTTTGGGCGACCGTCTCCGGGTCTCCTACATAGAGCGCACCTTCGAAGCTCCGAGCAGCATCGAAGCTCCCGCGGTCATAGTATCCCCAGCCCCGCTCCCGTCCCAATACATTCATGCTGGCTTGGGTGGATGGGAAGAACTTGTCCGCTGCCATCTCCGTATCTTCCGCAATAAATCCATGGGAATGCGAGCCGATCGGCAGCTTCGATACATCATGACCCGCATGGGCGGCCGCTTCTTTATACAGCTTAACCAGCGGTGCGAACTGCAGAGGACTCCCACCGATAATCGCCAGTACCAGCGGTAGACCAAGCAGGCCTGCGCGCACAACCGATTCCGAATTGCCTCCACTTCCTATCCACACCGGCAGCGGATTCTGAACCGGGCGCGGATAGACGCCTAAGTTATGAATCGCTGGGCGATGCCCGCCCTGCCAGGTTACTTTTTCCGACTCACGGATTTTGAGCAGCAGCTCCAGCTTCTCCTCGAACAATTCATCATAATGGCTCAGATCGTAGCCGAATAACGGGAACGATTCGATGAACGAACCTCTGCCTGCCATAATCTCGGCACGCCCGTTCGAGATGGCATCCAAGGTGGCGAAATCCTGAAACACCCGCACCGGATCAGCGGAGGATAGCACCGTAACCGCACTCGTCAGCCGAATCCACTTCGTCTGCGACGCAGCCGCAGCGAGCACAACCGCAGGCGAAGATGCCGCATAATCCTTACGGTGATGCTCACCTACTCCATACACATCCAATCCCACCTGATCAGCCAGGACGATTTCCTCAACAACCTCACGCAGCCGCTGCGCATGGCTCATCACTTCGCCTGTCTTCACATCTGGCCAAGTCTCTACGAACGAGCTAACTCCAATCTCCATCATGATTTCCTCCTATTATGCTTTGCCGTGGGGCAGAACCGAAGGCAAAGATTATCGTTGCTTCCCGCCTAAGAGCAGTCAACATCGTTATCTATCATTCAATTATCTTTATATTGAACTTTTAGTTTGGATTTTTCAAGTTACAAGTTAACTGATAACGTGGATTCTGCGGGTCGATGGACATAAGGAAATCAAATACGGCCAGAATCCATACGGATCCCGGCCATTCATGATATCGTTTGACACTGATTATAGGGAGGCTTATTGCTTTGCTGCCAAGTATTCCTCTAAGCGATCCCAGGTTTGGGTAACGCCTTCTTCCATTCCCATATCCAGCACCGTTTTGAGAGCCTCCGGAGAATCGTACACTGCCCGATTGATCAGCCTGGTTTTCCCATCCTGCTCCACAAAGGTGATCGTAGAGATCGGGGCAGGCATTCCCTCAGCAATGGCGCCTTCCGCATCGGAGAAATAATCGATAAGCACAATTTTCTCCGGCTCTTCGATCTCCTGGTACACCGATTTTCCCCAGGATTCCATGCCGTAGAAATCCCCCTGATTCTTATCCAAACACTTCATGCAGTAATGCCATGAGCCGCCCGGACGGAAATCCATCTTGGATACGGTAACCTCCCATCCGCGAGGCCCCCACCACTGCTTCAGATGCTCTCCATCCGTAAACACCTTGAATACCAGTTCCCTAGGTGCGTTAAACACACGTTCCAATACAAGTACTTTCCCTTCAACCCGCGTAATCATTTGGTTTGTCATTATCAATTCCTCCTCATATTAGGTGTTAATCCTGTTTCTTACCTGTCCCTTCCGATTGCAGTTTCTCTAAGTAATTATCCAAGTTGTCGAAGCGCTCGTTCCATATTCTGCGGTAATTATTCAGCCAATGGTCCAGTTCCTCAAACGGCTCCGAACGCAGCATGTAGTTCCGCCGGTTCGCCTCCGCCCTTACCTCCACCAGCCCGGCATCCAGCAGCACCTTTAGATGCTTGGAGGCTTGTGGCTGCCGAATGTCAAGACGTTCAGCGATTTCCCCTACCGTTAAAGGCCCCTTCAGCAGGAGATCCACAATACGAAAACGATTCGGTTCGGCTAAAGCGCTAAATGTTGTTAGTTCCATTTTGTTGTGATGACGGATACAGACCCGCTGCTATCGCGTGTACGGTGATTGTCTGTTCTCTCTGTCCACGTCACCAACATCACCTCTTTTTTTGCTGATTTAATGGCGTACCGTACTTCCTGATCATAATATACCACGATAGGAATATTCTTGTAAAGGAATATTCAAACAGAATTTTTGATTTCTTTTATCACAACACAAAAAAGCAATAAACGCGGGTCACTACTCGACCACGTCTATTGCTTCTTGTCACTTTATCCTTCGTATTCCTTACTTAAAGAACACCTTGTCTATATTATATTTGGCCTTGAATTCATTAATGATATAGGTTTCATAGATCTCTCTATGAACGGCGTCTTCAATGATACAGACCTCGATTCGTGTAACCTCATCCCGATGCTCCTTGATCGGAGAAACGCTATCTTCAAAATGCTTCTTAATCCGCGGTCTTAACTTTCTTGCTTTGCCAACAAACAGGAGTTCCTCCTTGCTGTTGTAGAACATGAAAATCCCGCCCCGATCTCTTGGAATCAGGTGAAAATCTGTAAATCCGTAAATGTGGCTCAATTCCGGAGCTGCCTGCTTGGTAATGGTAACGTCTACCTTGGGAATGGTTATATTGATCACGACTAACGCTCACTTCCTCAATTCATATATTGATCTAAATCGTATCACTAATCTGCTTATTTGCCCATGCGAGAAATTCAAAAGCACCCCTCTCTAGGCATCCGCATAGGATGGAAACTAGGTATGACTAATAACGATGGGGGTCTTTTACAATATGAGCATTCAATATCCCGGACACCAGGAACAAACCTTGTATCAAGCTGAACCCAGCATGAGGCACAACATCAAATCGGTTCGCGATCATATTCACCATCTATGTAAGCAGCATGCGAATCAGCTGGTTCGCGTCGAAACGCTCGACGGTGATGTTTTTGAAGGGACGATTATGCATTGCGAGAAGGGGATTCTGTATTTAAGTCTGCCCGGATACGAAAGCCAGCGCGGCTTCGGCCCCAGTTACTATAATAATGTCATCCTGCCACTTGTCCTATTCGAATTACTTGTCATCACCCTGCTCTACACATAAACCCATATAAACCCGATTAAGGAGTGATTCCGTTATGGCATTTATGCCGCCGCAAGGACCTCAGGGACCGCAGCAAGGCCCCTCATCCCCACCTCCACAATCTATCCCCGAGCAGCCTGTGGCCAGCACCTTCGCTATTGACCCTGGGGCGATCACAGGCTGTTTGTTTCGGAACACCTATATTTGGCCGAGAAATGGGCCCGGCTTCTGGTTTTTCCCTACTTTCGTTGGCCGCACCTCGGTTGCAGGTTTTCGATGGACAGGAAGAACATGGGTATTCTCGGGTTTCGATTTAAGAAGTATCCAGTCGTTCACTTGTTTCTAAAACCCTTATATTCAAAGTATAGATCAGCAGGCTCGATAAATGGCCTCGATGATCCGCCCACTCATCAAGAGAGTGCCCCTGCGGCGCTCTCGAGTTCTTGCTTATGGATGGACAAGCTTTCCTTAGTAGAGCTTCCCTTTTCAGGGTATCCATTTTCCCCAAAAAATAAAGTTCTTGATTATCCTCCGACAACATTAAATAATATGTAACAGTCCCTCTTTAAAACCGATAATGATGATTGGGATTATATCTTTAACAAACACAGCAGAAAGGTTGACTTGAACACCATGGATATATCGCAACACGCCACTGGGAAAAAAGGCGCCAAAGAGCCATTTCCCATCTCTATACTGTCTCTCACCGTTGGTGCTTTTGCCATTGGCATGACGGAGTTCGTCATCATGGGAATACTCCCTAATGTCGCGGATGATCTGAATGTCAGCATTGCATCGGCCGGGCAGCTGATTACGATGTACGCACTCGGGGTAGCCGTAGGGGCCCCTATTCTAACCGTTCTAACCCACCAAATTCCACAAAAAAAGCTGCTCCTGCTGCTCATGGGCCTGTTTATTCTGGGTAACGGTATTTCGGTCTTCGCTCCGAGCTATGCCGTTCTGATGGGTGCCCGCATGCTGACCGCGCTGACGCACGGTACTTTCTTCGGTGTGGGAGCCGTCATCGCTTCGAACTTGGTGCGACCGGACAAGCGTGCCGGGGCGGTGTCCATCATGATGGCCGGATTAACGATAGCCAATATCATCGGGGTTCCGATTGGCACCTTCATCGGCCAGACGATGGGCTGGCGTGCTTCATTCGCCGCGATTGCCGTTATGGGGGTGTTGGCATTGATCGGCATCCTGATCTTCATTCCGAAGCTACGGCAGGAACAAGCTTCAAGCATCGTTCAGCAAATTACAGCACTCATTAGACCACAACTCCTTCTCTTCCTGGTGATCGGGGCGCTTGGCAACGCCGGCTTGTTCGCCGTCTTCACTTATATTGCGCCGCTGCTGATTGAGATCACCGGCTTTGCCGAACCAAGCGTCACCTGGATTCTGATCCTGTTCGGTATCGGCGTAACCGCCGGTAATATCGTAGGCGGAAGGCTGGCCGACTGGAAGCTGCTGCCCTCCATTCTGGGCGTTTACTTTGCGACTGCCGTCATTCTGACCATCCTCACCGTGACCATCCATAACCCGGTCACGGCCGTGCTGACCATCGTGCTGTGGGGAGCTGCCTCTTTCGCCGTCATGCCGGGCATGCAGGTGCGCGTGATGAGTCTGGCCCAATCCGCTCCAGCGTTAGCCTCCACGGCAACCCACTCTGCGGGCAATCTCGGAAATGCAGCGGGGGCCTTTATCGGAGGGTTGGTCATTACGCATCTAAGCTTAACCGCCCTGCCTTGGGTGGGCGCTGGACTGGTGGGACTCGCCTTCATTCTGGGCGCAGCCTGCTATATGTATGAGCGCAAGGCCGTAACGGTTAATGCTTAATCTGCTCCATTAGGTATGTAACTCTCGCCTGCCATACGGAGCACGAACCATGTTGAAAAGGCGTAACCGGACATCGTGCTTCCGGTTACGCCTTTTTATTTATATATTCGTTTATCCCTCTGCGATTACAAAACTTTGATCTCCAGCAGCTCGTACTTAACAATACCCATCGGCGCTTCCACGTTGACTTGATCGCCTACCGCTTTGCCCATCAGCGCTTTGCCAAGCGGACTTTCATATGAGACTTTATTGTTCAATACGTCGGCTTCTGCCGGTCCTACGACCTGATATTCAAGCTTCTCTGCAAACTCGATGTCGTTCAGGACGACATTCGTACCAACATTCACCGTTTTTGAGCTTACATGCTTGGCGTCGACAATCCGGGCGTTGTTGAGTGTTTTTTCCAGGATGATGATGCGCGTTTCCATAAACGCTTGGTCGTTCTTGGCCGAGTGGTACTCGCTGTTCTCCTTCAAGTCACCATAGCTGATCGCGAGCTTGATCCGTTCCGCTAAATCTTTGCGTTTTACATACTTGAGGTCATCAAGTTCTTCCTGGAGTTTATCATAGCCCTCCTGGGTCAAGATCAGTTCTTCTGCCATGTTCATCACATCCACTTTTTAATTTCTTACTTCTAGTGTACTCTTTATTTCGAAAATAAGCGAAAACTTTCTGAAAATCGATGGATGGAATATTTGGTATTTTTTTCTCATTTCCTTTGAGAAATGATAAACATGGATGCTATTTTTCGCCGAGAAGAAAATGTACATTGCAGCCCCGGCAACCACCCTAGAGGAAGCGAACCATCATATTCTGAAGAACACGGAAGAAAAGAGCCCGATCTCCTGCTTATGCGTATAGCCCCTGATTTCTCCGCAAGGAGAACCAGGGGCTATACGAGATAGATGGAATGCCGTGCCCTATCGGTACGTGCATCCGCCTGCTATTGGATTCACTTCCAATATCTTACGAACTCGCTTCGACATCAGCCTTCAATGCTTCGTACTGCTCCATCAGCTCGCCCATAATCGGATGCTCACCGGCAATGCCGGTATATTGGGAGGCCGTGTCGCTTGCACCGATATCTCGGACCGATGCTTGCAACTCCACGCTTTCCGGATCTTCCGGAACATCGAACAGCAGTGCCGCCGCCATGGATTTCGCCAAGCTCTTATACGCAAGCCCGCTTTCGAATGCCAGCATGGCTGGCGACACCAAGCGGTCGCCCGGGGACAGCTTCCGGATCGGGGAGCGGCCTACGCGGGACACCTTATCGGTCAGGGCCGGATTGCGGAACCGCTCCAGGATGGTATCGATATAGGCTCCATGCTCGGAAGGATTGAAGCCGTGTTTATGCACGAGCGCAGCTCCCGTCTCCTCGAGCACAGCGCGGACATGACTCGCTACCTCTTCATCCTTCATGGCGTCCTGGATGGTCTCGTAGCCTTTCAGAAAGCCTACATACGCCGCCGAGCAGTGTCCGGTATTCACCGTGAACAACTTGCGTTCAATATACGGCTCCAGGCGATCCACATAGTGAATGCCTTCCACAGGGACATAGTCCTTAAACATCTGCGAACGGTCCACCGCCCACTCATAGAACGGCTCCACCACGACCTTCAGACGGTCCTCATGCTGCTGCAGCGGCACAATCCGGTCTACGGCCGCATCCGGAAAAGCAACCCGCTGATCGGCCTTCTGCTTCGTCTCGTCATCAAGCTTCCCGTAGACATGCTCTTTCAGTTGCGTACTGCCGCCGATGGCATTCTCGCATGCAATAATATGAAGCGGTGCAGCAGATTCCGCTTGCAGCCGAAGCTTCAGCCCCTCGGCAATGGTGCCGGCGATGAACTTCAGAATGTTCACACCTACTGCTGTCGTCACGAGATCCGCTTCCGCTACTGCACGTGCGGCAGCCTCGGGCTCCGAGGCGCTATTGAGTGCCGTGATGCCTTTAACGATCGTGGTCTCCTGTCCTTCGCTGGCCAAGGTTACGGGATACTCCCCGCGTGCTTTCAGCTCCGATACCAACTCTTCGTTCACGTCAATAAAACAAACCTCATAACCAGCTTGTGACAGCAAGAGCCCTATAAAACCGCGCCCGATGTTGCCTGCTCCGAAATGGACTGCTTTCATGCGCCCATTCCTCCTTCGAAGATCGCCAGAATCTCCTCTTCGCTGGAAGCGTTCATGACCTTCTCAATGCTCTCGTCATCCGTAAAGATCATGGCCACATTCGTCAGAATCTCCATGTG
Organism: Paenibacillus sp. ISL-20; assembly: GCF_018613005.1. NCBI lineage: Bacteria > Bacillati > Bacillota > Bacilli > Caryophanales > Paenibacillaceae > Paenibacillus > Paenibacillus sp. ISL-20. Next base: position 6,368 of record NZ_JAGGRD010000036.1, on the reverse strand, counting down.
GTCACCACCGGCAGCCGCGATACCAATAACAATAAACGCCGGCTCATCTCCTCCGAAATCTACGCCTTCCGGGAAGCGGACAATGGACAAGCCCGTGGAAATCACCATGCCTTTAGCCTCTTTGGTGCCGTGGGGAATCGCGAGTCCTCCGCCCATATAAGTGGACGCAATTTCTTCGCGTTCCAGCATTTTATCCACGTAATCCTCGGATACATGGCCTGCCTGCACAAGCAGATTCCCCGCCATGCGGATGGCTTCGCTCTTGCTATCAGCCTTTGCGTTCAGTACGACTTTATCTTTGGACAGTATGTTACTCATGTTGGTCTCCCTCTTTCTATGGTCTGTGATTGAAAAAATGCTGAAGCTCTTCCGCCAAATAGGAGCGGATTTCTTCCTCACTGCCCCGCTCCATCAGCTCAATCAGCTCGGAGTGAAGCAGCATGGCGCTGATTTCACTGAGCACCTCCAAGCTCTCCTTCGGAAGCTGCTTTGGTGCCAGCATCAGCAGTATGACACCCGCCTCTGCCCCGTCCTCCAGTTGCGCTGCATGCGCCAGCCGGAACAGGGTTAGAGACGGCCAGGTAATATAGCGGCTGCGCGTATGGAACAAGGCAAGCGTCGTATCTGGAATGAGCTGGGTGCCCATCCGTTCGCGCTCAAGCAAACGCTCCTTCACCTTCTCCGCATCACGGACAGCCCCGCGCTCAACCACCTTAGCCAAGGCTTCATTCAATGTGCCCTGCAAATCATCCTGCCGATTATCCAGGTGGTACACATGAAAGCCATCCAGAAGCGATACAATCTCGTTCATCAGGGCAGCCTGCATGCGCAGACGCTCGATTGATGCGACCTTACGCTCTTCCTCGATTCGCTTATCGGCAGCCATGCCTGCGGCCGGCTTCAAGGATGTGCTCTGGATGAATTGCAGCAATGCCTCTTTATCATCCGCTGTTAGCAGCGGACTTAATCTCACATACCGATCCTTCGACAGCGGAAGATCAATGGTCGATATGATGAGATCATATTGCTCCTTCGGTATCCGAGCCGCTTCATACCACGAGACGTTGCCGAGCACCTCAATCTGCGGCATCTCCTTATTCAGTCGTGTCCCGAGAAGCCTCGAGGAGCTAAGGCCGCTGGAACATACCAGAATGGCTTTCAGATGATGTCCCAGCTGGTTCAGCCGTTCGCTGGATGCACCGAAATGCATAACCAGAAACCCGATTTCTTCATCCGGGACGGTTATGTCCAGCTTCATTTCATCAACCGAACGACGGACGATTTTGAACAGCTCCTCATAATCCTTCCGAATCGGGCTCAGCAAGGGATTCCGGATCCGGGTCCCTTCCCGAATCCGTTTCATGGCTGCCCCGATGTGCTCCACCAGACCTGCCCGCAGCGTGCGGTCTTCCTGGAACGGAATGCCGATGCGCCCCTGAACCCGTTCGATCAGACGCTGGGCGATCTCCACCATCTCCACATCCGTGTGAGCCAGTTCGCTGACCTCGGACATGTCCTTCGCTGATTCGAATAATTGAGCTATATATTTCATTTCAGGATCGTGAAAATCAATCTTCAAGGTTTGACCTAGGCGACTCGCGAAATCCTTTGCCTCCTCCATTGACGCTGAGGATTTACCATATCCCGTCATATCCGTTATCTCTATGCTCCGCCCCTGCTTGATCCTGTTTACGGAAACCGATAACGCTATGAGCATCGCAGTATATGCACCTTCGCTAAGACTCTCCGTCCAATCCCAGTTCATATCCCATAAACATTTCTCTACATCCAGCAGCACCGGTTTATCAATCATGGACAGCAAACGGGCGGTCACCGGCTCGCTTTGATCACGATATCCATCCCCGACAAGATCGGAATAATCCAGATATTCCTCGACAAGCCGACAAATCGCCGATCGCCTTACGCCTTCCGAGCCTTCAATCTCGATACCATAGCCTCTGCGGCGAATTAGGTTAAGGTTAAACCGCTTCATTAATGGCTCCAGCTCATCCAGGTCATTACTGATGGTCGGTACGGTTACTTTTAAACTATGGGCCAAAGCAAACAGTTTGATGGGCTCATTCTCCTCAAGCAGGGCGCATAGCATGAGGATTTTGCGCTCTTCCACGGAGTAATCAGCCGGCTTTCCTGAAATCAGGCGCTTCCGCAGCTGAGCCATCTCCTCAGGCGTCTCCTCTTCCAGCCGGATGCCCGTTCCCGACTTTTTATGAAGCAGAACGCCCGTACCCTGCAGTTCCTTCTCAATCTCCTCCATTTCCCGGTGAACCGTCCTGACGCTGACCCCGACCTCAGCGGCTATTTCTGCAGCCGTCATGCCCTCGTTCCTGCTCATCAGGAGCAGAAGGATTTGTCGCTGGCGGGCAGTGATGTGTCCCAGACGCATGGCCCCCTTCTTCATGAAATGAAAGACAACGCCGGCGTTGCTACGCCAGCGTGTCATATGGTTTTAGGCTTATGTTAGTCTTTGAGTCGTTCCACCAGCTCATCATATCTCGGACTCTTCAGGAAGTTGTCGATGGAGATATGCTCCGCATTTGGATTCTTCGCGATGGCCCGCTCGGTGAGTGTCTTCTGGGTAATAACGATATCCGCATCATCCGGTATTTCGCTTACCGCCGAGTTCACAACGGTAATGTTGACGCCTGCTTGCTGCAGTTTCTTTCTTAATACCGAGGCGCCCATTGCACTGGAGCCCATGCCGGCATCGCAAGCGAACACAATTTTGTTCACGTTGTCTTTGTCCAGATTGGCCACAGCCGCAGAAGCTGGGGCGACTTGGTCATTCATGCCGCCGGTTTTCATTTCCTTCATTTTGGCGGATGCTTCTTCGAGATTCGGCTCTTCTTCCGTCTGTTTGCCTGTTTTCAGTAACAATGCCGCCACGACAAAGGAGACAATCGTTGCAACAAGGACACCTGCCAGCACCGAAATCAGGCCGCCCTTAGGCGCCATGGCGAAGTAAGCAATGATGCTGCCCGGCGACGCAGGACCCACCAATCCGGCTCCAAGAATCTGGAAGGTGAAGGTTCCGGCAACACCGCCTGCAATAGCAGCCAGGATCAGAACCGGTTTCATCAGAATATATGGGAAATAGATCTCATGAATACCGCCCAGGAAATGAATCACGACCGCGCCCGGTGCAGAGGATTTGGCAGAACCGCGTCCGAAGAACCAATAGGCGAGAAGTATACCCAGCCCGGGACCGGGATTCGATTCCAGCATATACAGAACGGATTGACCGATACGTGCCGCTTCCTCTGTGGCGATCGGACTGAATATCCCGTGGTTAATCGCATTGTTGAGGAACAACACCTTCGCCGGCTCAATGATAATGTTGACCAGCGGCAGCAGGTTCGCATTGACCAGTACGTCAACACCTGCTGACAGCGCTTGGGTAATGCCCTGTACAAGCGGCCCGATTCCAGTGTATGCCACCAATGTCAGCGCGCCGCCGATGATGCCGAGCGAGAAGTTGTTCACCAGCATTTCGAACCCGGATTTGATTTTGCCGTCAACCAGCTTGTCGAACTGCTTCAGTACCCAAGCAGCAATAGGACCGATAATCATGGCGCCGAGGAACATCGGAATATCTGCCCCGACAATGACACCGACCGTAGCAACCGCACCGATAACCGCACCACGCTTGCCGTGGATCATCTGTCCGCCCGTATAACCGATTAAGAGCGGGAGCAGGTACGTGATCATCGGACCAACCAGCGCTCCCAGATTCTCGTTCGGGAACCAGCCGGTCGGGATGAACAGAGCCGTAATCAGACCCCAGGCAATAAACGCGCCGATATTCGGCATCACCATGCCGCTAAGGAGACGGCCAAGCTTCTGAACCATTACGCGAATGCCTTTGGAAGCGTTTGTATTTGTCTCGTTGGACATCGTATAGAACCTCCTAGTCATATTTGAACATAAATCTGAAATTTGTTGTGTCGCTTTCATCTGACATCTCTATGTTAAGTCAGCCCGGCAAAAGGCTCAACGAAAGGAAAAGCGGGTTTCGTCAAGAATATTGTTGACAACTTTTAAATGGATCATGTCATAATTTTGAAAATGCAGTCCTGACGTGGTTTCTTTCGCAGAGCAAGCCTGCCCGCAGCGAAAAAAATAAAGCGCTCTCAATAAAGCGCGGTGTGTATCCTCGTATACAGCATCCGCTATTCCATGCTCATCCCTTTCTGATTGTCGATTCGCTATCTTAACAAAACAAGCCCTCCCGGGGTCCGGAAGTGCTTGTTCATTCATACTTATTCTTCTTGTGTCTGCAAAATATAACCTTTTCCTCGGATGCTTTCAATATCCAGAATGCCTCGGGTCTTCTTGCGAACCCGGTAGATCAGCGCATTCAGCTCCTCGGAGCTCACATCGGGCACTTCATCCGTTCCATAGCTCCGCTCGGGCCAAATGTATACCTTGAGCTGATCCTTGGACACGAACTGGCCTTGGTGGTTGACCAGCAGCTCCATGCATTTGTACTCTTTTTCCGAAAAAGCGCACACATTCTCGCCGTATACCAGCTCCTGCTTGAAAGGATTCAGCCTAAGTCCGCCTGAGGCCTCGACCGCTGCCAGCTGTTTGATGAGCGGTGTAATGTCCATCGTCTCATCCATGCTGAGGATGGAGAAGGACAACACGATTAGATCTCCAGCGAGTGCTATGGTATCTCCGTGCTGAAGGGGCATTTCATCATGGGGAGCCAGCCGTTCCTGATTGACGAAGGTACCATGCTTGCTGTTCAAATCCTTAATGCTGAACTTTCCGTTTCGATACAGCAGCGCTGCATGCTGCCGGGACACAAAAATGTTATCAAACGCGATATCCGGATCAAAATGCTGGCCCTTGCGGCCAAGCACCGTTATGGGTTTGGTCAAAGCTATAACGTCTCCACGCTCATAGGGGTTCCCCCGCTCCACCATCAAAAAGGAGGATTTGTCCATCATGCTCCCTCCCGTTCTTATTATGCTGCTCATTGTGTTTATCAGTTCGCTATTATGCAATTGTTATGGTCCAGCTATTGAGTATGCACCCAAAATCACTAAGATGTATAAAAGAAGGATTTTTAAATAGAGAACTTAGACAGAGATAGAGATAAATATAAATCTACTACTGCATATTGTATACGATTTTGGGGGATTGGATCATGCGAAAACTAAAAAGATGGAAGAAGATCATACTGTTTGTTCTCGTGTTGTTTGTGTTTCTGTTTGTAAATAATACATCCCTGTTCACCAAAGAGCGTGACGTAGAGCCGCTGCTGCTGGCGCATCGCGGGCTTGGCCAGACCTTCTCGATGGAAGGCATTCAAGCCGATACTTGCACCGCCTCCCGCATCTATGTGCCGGAGCATGCTTACCTGGAGAACACCATTCCGTCCATGAAAGCCGCATTCGAAGCAGGCGCCGATATCGTGGAACTGGATATCAAACCAACCAAGGACGGCCAGTTTGCCGTGTTCCATGACTGGACCCTGGAATGCCGTACTGACGTGGAGGGCTTGGTCAAGGATTATACCATGGAGCAGCTAAAAAACATAGACATCGGGTATGGCTATACGGCCGATCAGGGAGCGACTTATCCTTTTCGGGGCAAGGGAGTCGGACTGATTCCGTCGTTAGCCGAGGTATTAGAGGCATTCCCTGACGGCTCATTCCTGATCCATATCAAAAGCACCGACCCTGAAGAGGGGAAACTCCTGGCAGAGTACCTGGCCGGACTGCCGGTGAAGCGTCTCAGCCAGCTGACCGTTTACGGAGACGATGAGCCGATTCGGGCATTAAAATCGCAGCTTCCATCCCTGCGTGTCATGTCGATGGGTACGCTGAAGAGCTGTCTCGTATCCTATGCCGGAGCCGGCTGGAGCGGCTACCTTCCATCGGTTTGCCGCAACACCCAGCTGCATATTCCGGAAAAATACGCCCGCTACTTGTGGGGATGGCCGGATAAATTCCTGAACCGGATGGACAGCATTAATACACGCGTCATCCTCGTCGCCGGGGACGGAGGCTGGTCGGAGGGCTTTGACTCCGTAGCGGATTTGGAACGACTGCCAGACGACTACAGCGGCGGGATTTGGACGAATCGGGTTGACGTGATCGCCCCGGAGCTGACCATGAAGAAGAATGAATAATCGAAGGGTTCCTATGTAATTCAACTCATCCATACGGGCATGTTGAAAAACCGCATAAACCGGAAAATCCGCCCGCTAAAAAGCTCACGCCCCGCTGCGGGGCTTTTTTTATTTTCACGGGGTGTAGGGCAAAGTTTTTGGGACGATTTTACCGATTATTATTAATAAGGGTCTTTTAGCCTAATTTCATAACTATATAAAACGCAATTAA